>JAOBWM010000137.1 GCA_025463365.1 Acidimicrobiales bacterium | reverse complement strand
GGTGACGATGAGTCGCCCTGTAGGCGGGGTTCTGTCCTCGGGTCCGTTGCCGGGGTCCCGATGGGTGACCATCCATCTTTGCGGCCCACCTGAGGGTCCCTCGTGAGAGGGGCGGACGGGCAGCCCTGCCCTGCGGTTTGGCCTTGCTCCTGGTGGGGGTTACCGAGCCGACCGGGTCACCCCGGCCGCTGGTGCGCTCTTACCGCACCGTTTCACCCTTACCTGTGCCGGGCGAACCCGGCCATCGGCGGTCTGTTCTCTGTGGCCCGATCCGCGAGGTCGCCCCCGCCTGGCTCTCGCCAGCACCGATGCCCTGTGGAGCCCCGACCTTCCTCGACACCGTCCCGCCGAAGCGGGGCGACGCCGCGGCCACCCGGGCGACTCATCGTCGCCGACCAGTGTAGGTCAGGCGCCGGCGTCGGCCTTCTTGGGCGTCGACAGGACGTAGGCGTCGTTGGAGATCAGGTCGGTGCCGGGGTAGAGCCCGGAGTCGGAGACTGCACCCTCGCCGCCGTTGGCAAGGACACCGACCCTGCGGGCCGACGCCGCTCCGAAGGTCATGACCCGCTGGCGCCAGGTGGCCGACGTGAACGTGCCGGCCGCGGCCACGTAGGTGGCGGTCAGGGTGGACTCGAGGTCGTGGAAGAAGTCGAGGATCGCGGTGTCGGAGGTGAGGTCGCCGGCCACGGGGTCGACATCGTGCTCCTTGACGAACGCGTTCGGCTTCGTGATCCGCTTGTTCGCCTGGGTGGCGTCGGTGAAGGTGACCGCGGCGGTGGCGTGGTCGGCGGCGAAGCGAGCGACGGTCGACTTCCAGGTCTCGTCGGTCAGCTTGGGGCCATAGGTCCGGTAGACCTCGGCGGCCAGGAGCTCGAGCGAGGTGCCGGTGCGCAGGAGCGTGATGTCCTCGTCGAGGGCAGCGGCCGACGGCTCGGTGGTCGGCACCGATGGCGCCACCTCGGTGGTGGTCACCGGGCTGCCGGACAGGCCGGCCTTGGGGTGGGCCTTCTTGCGGGCGTCGGTGCACGCGGCGAGGAACGCGGCGGCGGCCACGCCGATCGCGCCGGTGCGCAGCACCTGGCGCCGGGTCTGGCCCTGGGGCTGATCGGCGGGGGCCGCAGCGGCCTCGGGGGCGACGGGACTCATCGACTGCTCCTGGTGCACGGCGGACTCAGTTCCCGGTCGTCGTGGTCGTGGTGGCGGGGGGCGGCGCGTCGGCGAGCTCGCCCGGCACGAGGCCGCTGGTGGTGGTGGCCACCGCGGGGGTGAGGGTGGCGATCGGGGTGCCGCCGGCGCGGCCGAGCGCCGCGGCCGACTGGGCCTCCGAGGCCAGCGCCTGCGAGACGACGCTGGCGGTCACCGGATCCGGGATCAACGCAAGGGCCAGCAGGTAGGTGGCCGAGAGGGTGTCCTCCATGCCGGACAAGCTGGCCAGCACGGCCTCTTGGGCGGTGGCACCCTGGATGGCCTTCACGATGGCGGCGGAGAACTCGGTGGAGGCGACCGGCGGGGTCGCATCGGTCGGCAGGAGCGTCGTCAGGGTGGTGACCACGGTCTGGTGGCCCGCCTGGATCTTCGAGACGTTGGCGGTCCAGGTGGCGTCGAGCGTTCCCGAGTCGAGCGCGGCTTGGTAGGCGAGGATGCCTCCCAGCTCCAGCGGGATGGCGAACGCGGCGAGATCGGCGTCCACCAGGGTCTTGGCACCAGCCGGCAGGCTGGCGATGAGACCCGTGGCCGGGGCGACCAGGGCGCCCACGGTGACCAGGGCACCGCCGATCGCGGTGCGGGTGAGGAAGCTACGGCGGGATGTGGCGGTGGCCGTGGCGGTCGACTGCTCGGTCGGCACGCGGGTTCCTCCTGGTAGGTGACGGATGGCGAGGCCGGTATCGCCTTCGGGAAGTGTGCTCACCGCGGTGGGGTCGAGTCCAAGCGAGCGAGCTCCGGGCCGGGCGAGGTTAGAACGAGATGGCCGACAGGTCAGGGAACCACCGCTCGGCGCGGGTGAGGGTGTCGGCCCATCGGTCCCGGTCGAACGAGCCGACCGGCTCCACCACCTGGGCCGGTGCCCACGTGGCGGCGATGGCGTCGTCGTCGGGCCAGGCCCCCACGGCCAGTCCGGCAGCGAAGGCCGCGCCCAGGGTCGTCGCCTCGCGCTCGGGCGACACCTCGACCGGCCGGGCGGTCGCGTCGGCGAGGGCCTGCAGGAAGGTCGGGTTGGCAGCCATGCCCCCGTCGACCCGCAACGTGGGGATCGACAGGCCGCTGTCGGCTTCGGCCGCGGCGACGAGGTCGGCCGCTCGTTGGGCGATCCCCTCGAGGACGGCCCGCACGATCTGCGGGCGACCGCTCCCGCGGGTGATCCCGAGCAGCGCGCCCCGGGCGCCGTAGTCCCACGCCGGCGTGCCCAGCCCGAGCAGGGCGGGCACGTAGGCCACGCCGCCGCTGTCCTCGCATCGGGATGCGACGGTGTGCGAGTCGGCGGCGTCGCTGATGATCCCGAGGTCGTCGCGCAGCCACTCCACGTTGGTGCCCGCGGCGAGCATGACCGCCTCGAGGCCCCACTGCCGCCGGCCGTCGGTGCCGCGGGTGACGATGGGGAAGGTCCCGCCGCCGCCCTGGGTGGCGAACGAGGGGCGCCCGTCGAGGCACAGGTCGAGCATGCCGCCGGTGCCGAAGGTGATCTTCGCCTGGCCGGGCCGAACGCAGCCCTGGCCGAGGAGCGACGCCTGCTGATCGCCCAGGATCCCGGCGATGGGCGGGCTGCCGTCGAGCGCTCGGGCCTCGCCGATGACCCCGACCGAGTCGACCACCGTGGGCAGGACCGAGCGATCGATGTTCAGGGCGGCGAGGACGCCGTCGTGCCAGTCGGTCTGATCCTCGGTGCGCATGCCGTACAGGGCGGCGTTGCTGGCGTCGGTGACGTGGACCGAACCGGCCGAGAGCGTCCACGCGACCCACGAGTCGACCGTGCCGACGCACAGGTCGCGGGTGCGCTCCGGGTCGGCCGCGTCGAGCAGGTGCGCGGCCTTGGTGGCGACGGCGTTCGGGGCGATGCGGATGCCCTGGCCGGCGAGCGTGAGGCAGTCGATGACGGTGCGGAGGTCCTGCCAGCCGAGTCCGGGGCCGACGGGTTCACCCGTGGCGCGGTCCCACACGATCGTCGATGCCCGCTGGTTGGCGATGCCGACGGCATCGACGGGGCCGCCCTCGGCCAGCGCGGCCCGAGCGACCTCGAGCACGGCGCCGGCGAGGGCTGCGGCATCGAACTCGACCAGCCCGGGAGCGGGGGACTGGGGGAGCACCTCGCGGTAGTGGTTGTCGCCGACGCCTGCCTCAGGCGAGACGACCGCGGCGCGCACCCCGCTCGTACCGACGTCGACCACGAGCAGCTTCATGTGTCCCCTTCGGGGTGGGTGGTCCCGTCGAACGACGGGTCGGCGGGATGGCCGGCAGACCGGGCGTGGCGACGATTGCGGCGCCCCACGCCCAGGCGGGCGCCGAACATGCCGGCCCCGGCGGCGAAGAACCCGAGGATGACGATGCCGGGCAGCGACACCGGCTCCCCGCGGTCGAGCCGACCCAGCAGGCCCACGATCTCGACGGGGACGAACACGACCAGCCCGGCGTAGGCACCATGGCGGGCGGCCTCGTGGGTGACCTGGAGGCCGACGACGAAGCCGGCGAGGACGAACCCGGCGAGCAACGCGACGAGGGTGGCGTTGAGGGCGCCCTTGGGCTTGGGGTGCTGGTCGGCGAGGACCACGTTGGCCAGCGCCGCGATCATGGCGATGAGCAGGCCGGCCGCGGCCCCGCGGATGACGACGAGGCGGTCGATGTTCACGCCGGGTCGGGCCAGGCATCGCCGCCGAACGGATCGGGCAGGCCGAGCTTGGCCGGGTTGCAGATGCCGTTCGGGTCGAGCGCCTGCTTCACCGCGGCCAGGACGCCGAGGCCAGCGCCGAGCGCTTCGGGCACGAACCGGGCTCGGTTGAGCCCGACGGCGTGGTGGTGGCTGAGCGAGCCCCCGTTGGCGAGCACGGCTCGGGTCCCGGCATCCCAGGCCGCCCGGTAGAACGCCTCGCGCTCGTCGGCGGCCCCCGGCTCGGTCACGGAGTTGGCGACCGCCCCGGCGAACGTGAAGTACAGGCAGGCGCCGGTGAGGTACGAGTGCGACTGGTGGGCCGACACGGCCAGCACGCCCGGCACGGCCTTGATCGCGGCGGTGGCGGCGTCGTAGACGGCGTCGAGCGCAGACCACGGCGCCGAGATCTCCATGGTGTCGACGACGTAGCCCTTGGAGATCAGCCCTTCGAGCGCGGTCACGTCGTTGCGGTGCCCGAACCACTGCTCCACGAGGGCGTCGTCGAGCGGCTCGGCGGCGGCGCACTCCTCGCGCAGCACGCCCATCCCGGCTTCGACCATCGCGGGGTCGCCCTCGTCGAACGCGAGGAGCACGTTCTTCGACGGGTCCACCTTGAAGTTCCGTTCGGACTCGATGCCGTCGTACAGCCGCAGGACTGCCGGGTGGGCGCCCCGCTGGGTGGTGCGGCGCATGGCGTCGAGCGCGGCCGAGAACGTAGGAAAGCTCCACGCCGCACGAGCCGTGTGGGACGGGATGGGCCACGCCTGCAACCAGGCTCGGGTGATCACCCCGAGCGTCCCCTCCGAGCCCACGAACAGCTGGGTGAGGTCGGGCCCGACGGCTTGGCGTGGCTGCCCTCCCGTGCGGACGACGGTTCCGTCGGCCAGCACGACCTCGAGGCCGATGACGATGTCCTCGATCTTCCCGTACCGGTTGGACAGCTGGCCGGCCCCACGGCACGCGAGCCAGCCGCCGACGGTGGACAGCGCCATCGACTGCGGCCAGTGGCCGACGGTGAGGCCGTGGGTGCGCTGGAGCTCCTCCTCGAAGGCATCGCCGAACGTCCCGGCGAGGACCTCGACGATCCCCGAAGTGGTGTCGACCGACGCGATGCCCGAGAGCCGGGTGCAGTCGAGGACCACGCCGCCGTGGACAGGGATCGTGCCCCCGACCACGCTCGACCGGCCCGCCGCCGGTGTGACCGGGATGCGGTGCTCGTTGCACAACGCCAGCACGGCGGCGACCTCGCCGGCATCCGAGGGTCGGGCGACGGCACCGGCGACCTGGCCGACCTCGCCGCTCGTGGCCCAGACCATGGCGAGCGGCCACCAGTCGCGGCTCGCCTCGGCCCGCTCGCCGGGGTCGAGCCGGACGTCGACGCAGTGGCGCCGGAGCTTGGCCAGGAACGTGTCGTCGAGCAGCACGACCGGCGCCGACAGGTGGCCGGTGGCCCCCGCGGCGCCACCGCTGATCTCGATCGGGGGCGTCGGCGAGCCGGGCTGGGGCAAGGGTGCGTCGCTCATCGGGGCCGCACCCTATTGGTGTCTAGGCGCCGAGGTGGGCGTCGAGCGCGGTCTCCGGGAGGTCGGCGCTGGCGCGCTCGGCGGCGACCGCGCTGCGGTAGGCGGACGCCTGCCCTGCCGCCTCGCTCGCGCTGAGCCCGAGGACGGGGGCGATGAGGGTCGCGACGTCGTCGGCCGCGGCCGCGGACGCGTCTCGGGCCAGGAGCCGGGCCCGGGTGCGGCGGCTCAACACGTCGTCGACGGAGCGGGCCATCTCGTGGCGGGCGGCGTAGACGGCCTCGGCGCGCAGGTAGGGGAGGCCGGCCACGAGGGGCTCGCGCAGGGTGGGGTCGGTGTCGGCGAGGGCGAGGACGGTGCGGGCCTCGCCTCCGTAGCGATTGGCGAGGTGGGCGACGACCGGATCGGCATCTGACGCGAGGGCGTCGAAGCCCTCGGCACCGCGCAGGCGCAGGTTCTTGGTGCGGGAGTGGCGGGCGATGCCCTGCACCCGGTGGCCGAGCACGGCCACGACCTCGTCGACCGCGTCGGCCGCCATCTCCCGGTACGTGGTGAGCTTGCCGCCGGTGACCGAGACGACCCCGCTGGCGGATCGGGCCACCTTGTGGCGGCGGGACAGGTCCGCGGTCCGACCGCTCGACGCGCTCTTCACGAGCGGCCGGAGCCCAGCCCACGTGCCCACGACGTCCGTGTCCTTGATGCCGGTGAACTTCATCGCCCCGAGGAGGTAGTCGACGTCCTCGCGCGTGACCGGCGGGTCCTCGTTGGGCCCCTCGTAGTCGGTATCGGTGGTCCCGATGTAGGTGAGGTTCCCCCACGGCACCACGAAGATCGCCCGCTTGTCCTTCGGGACCGGCACGACGACGGCGATGTCGTTGCGGATCTTGTCCCACGGCACCGTGATGTGGATGCCCTTGGCCGGGCGGATGGAGTCCGGGTCCGAGCCTTCGTCGAGCTCGCGGACCTCGTCGGACCAGACGCCGGCGGCGTTCACGATGGCCTGGCAACGCACCGAGATCTCGTGGCCATCGGCCAGCACGCGGGCCCCGCTGACCTGGCCGTTCGCGTCCTTGTCGATCCCGACGAGGGCGGTGCCGTTGACCGTGACCGCACCGAACTCGATGGCCGCGGTGCGGGCGACCGTGAGGCTGAGGCGGGCGTCGTCGACGGTGGCGTCGTAGTACAGGTACGACGCAGCGAGCTTGTCGGCGGGCAGCGTGGGCATGTGGGCGAGGGCTTCCTCGGGCGTGAGCCGCTCGTGGAACTTGCCGATGCGCGCGCCGCCGGTGAGGTCGTACATCCACATGCTGAGGCCGAGCGCCCGCGAGAGCTTCTTGGGGATCACGCTGCCGCGCCCGGTGAGCACGGGCAGCAGGAAGGGGAGCAGCTTGACGAGGTGGGGCGCGTTGTGGCGAAGGCGCTGGCGCTCGTGGAGGGCTTCGTAGACGAGGCGGATCTCGCCCTGTTGCAGGTACCGCAGCCCACCGTGGGCCAGCTTCGAGGACTTGGACGACGTGCCCGAGGCGAAGTCGTCCCGCTCGATCAGCGCGGTGCGCAACCCGCGGGACGCCGCATCCAGGGCTGCACCCGCGCCGGTGATGCCGCCACCCACGACGAGCACGTCGAACGGGTCGTCGGCCAGCCGGCGCAACCCCTCCTGGCGATCGAACCAACCGGGGCCGCTCACCGGGGAGCCGCTGCTGGGAGAACCGTGCGCATGCCGGCGATCCTACGGGGCGCCCCCGTGAACCTCCTGGTTGGATGTCCGGTCATCCGTCGCTGGCGGTGGAGCCGACGAGCCCGGCCGTCTCGGTTCTTGTGTTCAATCGGCGCCCCCACCCCTCCGATTGCACACCAGAACCCGACCGCGTCCGGTTCTTGTGTGCAAACGGCGCCTCCAGGCCTCCGATTGCACACAAGAACTGAAAGGCGCCTGGAACCGGGGACTGGTGGGTCGGGCGACTCGGCACGGGGACTGGTGGCAGGGGACCGGAGGGTCGGGCTCGCCCGGTCGTCCGCCGCTGCGAGCAGCGGTTTCTTTCCAACAATCGATGTTGATTGCTGGAGGGGCCCGCTAGGCTTCCCACCGTGAAGTCGCCCGAGGAGCTCACCGACCGATTCCGGTCAGAGGGTCGCAAGGTCACCCCGCAGCGCCAAGCGGTGTTCCGGGTCCTCCACGGCAACCGGGTCCACCCCACGGCCGAAGCCGTCCACGCCGAGGTCGTCGAAGACCTCCCCATGGTCTCGCTGCGCACCGTGTACCAGACCCTCAACGACCTCACGGCCATGGGCGAGCTCAGCCACATCGAGCTCGGCACCGGCTCGGCCCGGTTCGACCCCAACCTCGAGCCGCACCACCACATGGTGTGCGACTCGTGTGGGCAGGTCGTCGACCTGGAGGTCGACTTCCCCGAGGTCGCGGTGCCCGAGGGCACCGACGGTTTCGAGGTCACCCGCACCGAGATCGTGTTCCGCGGCCGCTGTTCCACGTGCGCCCTGCTCCCCAGGGCGTCAATCTCCCCATCCACCCACCAGACCAAGGAGGCGCGAAAGCGTCATGGCTGAACTCAAGGGCACCAAGACCGAAGAAAACCTGAAGGAGGCGTTCGCCGGCGAAAGCCAGGCCAACCGCCGCTACCTCTACTTCGCCCAGAAGGCCGACGTGGAGGGCTACCCCGACGTGGCGGCGCTGTTCCGCTCGGTCGCCGAAGGCGAGACCGGGCACGCGTTCGGCCACTTCGACTTCCTCGCCGAGGTCGGCGATCCCGCCACGGGCGAGCCTGTCGGCCCCACCGAGGACAACCTTCGCTCCGCGATCGCCGGCGAGACCTACGAGTACACCGAGATGTACCCGGGTTTCTCCAAGACCGCTCGCGAAGAGGGCTTCGACGAGATCGCCGAGTGGCTCGAGACCCTCGCCCGGGCCGAGAAGAGCCACGCCGGCCGCTTCGCCCAGGGCCTCGAGAACGTCTCCTGATCGTTCCCGTCGCGAGGCTCGTCGCCTCGTAGCACCACTGGACACGGGGGACCGCTCGGCGGTCCCCCGTGCTCGTTCCCCCGCACCCCCTCGCCGCCCGTCACCCAGGAGCCGACGCCTGTGACCACCACGTACGACCCGTTCCACCCCAGGTACCTCGACGGCGCGGATCTGCGCCAGGAGATGGACCGGGTCTTCGACCTCTGCCACGGATGTCGGCTCTGCTTCAAGTTCTGCCCGTCGTTCCCCACGATGTTCGCGGCGATCGACCAGCACGACGACCAGGACTCCAAGCGGATGACCGAGGGCGAGGTCTTCCAGGTCGTCGACGAGTGCTTCAACTGCAAGCTCTGCTACGTCAACTGCCCCTACATCCCCGGCCAGAGCGAGTGGGAGCTCGACTTCCCGCGGCTCATGCTGCGAGCCAAGGCCTTCCAGCAGGCGGACGGTCGGAAGTCCCTGCGCGAGCGCGTGACCGACAAGGCCCTGTCGAAGACGGACCTGCTCGGCCAGCTCAACAGCGGGATCGCCGCGCCGCTCGCCAACAAGGCGGTCGACCATCCGGGCGGAGGCCTCCGCAAGGCCATGGCCAAGGTGGTGGGCATCCACGAGGACCGGATCCTCCCGCCCTACGCCCGGACCCGCTTCTCCACCTGGTTCAAGCGGCACACGCCCCGGCTCACCGGGAAGCGCCAGGGCAAGGTCGCCGTGTTCCCCACCTGCCTCGTCGAGTACCAGGACACCCAGGTGGGCAAGGACCTCGTCGGCGTGTACGAGCGCAACGGGATCGAGTGCTCGTTGCCTGACGGCGTGCGCTGCTGCGGGGCCCCGGCGTTGCACCAGGGCGACATCGAGCAGTTCCGCAAGGAGGCGACCCGCAACGTCACCATCCTCGCCGACCACATCCGCGCCGCCGCCGACCGCGGCGACGACACGACGATCGTGGTGCCCCAGCCGACGTGCGGCTACGTCCTCAAGCACGACTACGTCGACTACCTCGCATCTGACGACGCCCAACTCGTGGCCGACCACACCCAGGACGCCGCCGAGTACCTCGTGAAGCTGCACAAGGCCGAGGGCACGTCGCTCGACACCGACTTCACCGGCGACGTCCCCGCGTCGATCGTGTACCACGCCCCCTGCCACCTCCGGGCCCAGAACATCGGCCTGCGCAGCCGGGACCTCATGAAGCTCACCGGCGCCAAGATCTCGGTGGTGGCCGAGTGCTCCGGGATCGATGGCACCTGGGGCCTGCGCTCCGACAACTTCGAGATGTCGCGAGGGGTCGCCAAGAAGATGGCGAAGGCGATCGAGAAGGCCGACGCCGAGACCGTGGCCGGCGACTGCTCGCTCGCCAACGGCGGGATCCTCCTCGAGACCGGCAAGACGGCCCAGCACCCGCTGTCGGTGGTGGCGCGCGCCTACGGCATCCCCGCCGACCCCGACCGACCCTGACCCACCCCCCCCGATCCACGGGAGACGACCCATGACCAAGCTCACCCTCGACGACATCGCCGACCTGCGTGCCTACGAGCGCGAGCGAGAGGAGTTCCGGTCCGCGGTGATTGCGGTGAAGAAGCGCCGCCGCATCCACGTCGGCCCGTTCATCACGCTCCTGTTCGAGAACCGCGACACGATCCGGTTCCAGATCCAGGAGATGGCGCGGGCCGAGAAGACGTTCACCGACGAGGGCATCCAGACCGAGCTCGACATCTACAACCCGCTCATCCCCGAGCGGGGCACGCTCGCCGCCACGCTCTTCTTGGAGCTCACGACCGACGACCAGCTGCGCGAGTGGCTCCCGAAGCTCGTCGGGATCGAGCGCCACCTGGTCCTGCGCCTCGGGGCCGGCGGCACCGCGGTGGAGGTCCGCTGCACGGTGGACCGCGACCACGAGAAGCAGCTCACCCGGGACCAGATCACGGCGTCGGTGCACTACGTGCACTTCGCGCTCTCCTCCGACCAGGTCGATCGTTTCGGGTCCGGCAAGGTGTCCCTCGTGATCGATCACCCCGAGTACCAGCACCACGCCACGCTGACCCCGGAGAACGTCGCGGAACTGGCGGCGGACCTGGCTGGCTGACCCCGAGGAGCCGGTGTGGACACCCGCGGTGGCGGGCGACCATACTCAGCCACTCGTGTGTCGCCCCTGGTGACGGGCCGTACTCCCCGGAACCGCGTCGATCCACACCGGGCGTGACCACCACGGTCACGTCGTCATCCGACCGGAGCCCGTCGAGGGAGTGACCCTCCACCCATGAACCTGTCCTGGCGCACCAAGGCCGCCTGCCATGGCCTCGACCCGCAGACCTTCTACCCGGAGACCGACGAAGAAGCCGGTCCGGCCAAGGACGTGTGTGCCGTGTGCGCCGTCCAGGGCGCTTGCCTCGAGTACGCGCTCAACCGGCGGGAGAAGGAAGGCGTCTGGGGTGGCTGCACCGAGCGGGAACGGCGGCGGATCATCCGCCAACGCCGTCGCACGGCCTGAGCACCCCTTGTTCGTCGTTCGCAGGATCCGAGCCGACGACGGCGCACTGCTCCGTTCCATCCGATTGGCAGCCCTGGCCGATGCGCCGGGCGACGCCACCACGACGCTGGCGCGGAACCAGGCCCACGACGCCGACCACTGGGCCGAGGCCGCCCGCGTCAACGCCATGGGCGGCTTGCAGGCCACGTTCTTCGCCGAGTCCCCGGAGGCCGACGGCGCCGAAGCCGTCGGCATGATCGGCGCGTACGCCAACCGCGACGGCGTGGTGAACCTGGTGGGGCTGTGGTCCGCTCCCGGCTACCGCGACGTGGGCGTCGCCAACGCGCTGCTCGCGGCGGTCGCCGAGTGGGCGGTCACGGCTGGGGCGGATCGACTGCGGCTGTGGGTCGTCGAGCGCAACGAGTTCGCCCGTCGCTTCTACGAGTCCGAGTCGTTCGAGGCCACCGGCGCCACCATGCCGTACGAGCCCGACCCCCGGATCAACCAGTGCGAGATGGTCCGCCAGCTGCACTGAGCGAGCGGTCGGTTGGGGGCCCAAGCCGGGGCCGCGGGTACGGTCCCGAACCATGGACTTCGAGCTGTCAGACGAGCTGCAGGCCCTCCAGGAGACCTGTCGCCGCATCGCCCAGGACAAGGTCAAGCCGCGAGCCCGCGAGATCGACGAGACGGGGGAGTACCCCCAGGACCTGTTCGAGGTGTTCCGCGACGCCGGGCTCCTCGGGCTGTGCATCCCTGAGGACCTCGGCGGTTCGGGCGCCGGGATCCTCGGGCTCACGATCGCCATCGAGGAGGTGGCCAAGTACTCGAACTCGGCGGCCCTGATGTTGCTGCTGACCCGGCTGCCCACCGGGCCCGTCATGATCGCCGGCTCCCGCGAGCAGAACGAGCGCTACATCGCGCCCATCGCGGATGGGACCAAGCGGGGCGCCTTCTGCCTCTCGGAGCCCCAGGCCGGGAGCGACGTGATGGGCATGCGGACCAAGGCCGTGCGCGACGGCGACGAGTGGATCCTCAACGGCACCAAGTGCTGGATCTCCGGCGTCGTGCAGGCGGACTGGTACACCGTCTTTGCCAAGACCTCCGACGACGTCACCGACCGCAACCACGACTCCATCTCGGCGTTCATCGTCGAGCGGTCGTGGGAGGGCGTCGAGGTCGGCGCCACCGACCGCAAGATGGGGGTGCGCGGCGTCGACACCGGCGAGCTGCTGCTCACCGACGTCCGGATCCCCGCCGCCAACCTGATCGGCGAGGTCGGCGGGTTCCAACTGGCCATGCACGGCTTGAACTCGATGCGGCCGATCGTGGCCGCCCGGGGCATCGGCCTGGCCGAGGGCGCGCTCATGTACGCCACCGAGTACGTCAAGGAGCGCGCCGCGTTCCGCAAGACGATCGCCGACATGCAGGGCATCCAGTGGGAGATCGCCAAGCTGGCCACCGAGATCGAGGCCGCTCGCCTGTTGACCTACCGGGCGGCGTGGATGGCTGACAAGGGCATGTACACCAAGGAGCACGTGCCGATGCTCTCGATGTGCAAGTACTACGCCGGCGAGGTGGCGGTGAAGGCGTCCGGCGTGGCCCTGCAGATGCTCGGCGCCGCGGGGTACATGAAGGACCACATGACCGAGCTCTACTACCGAGACGCCAAGCAGCTGACGATCGTCGAGGGCACCAGCCAGATCCAGCTGGGCCTCATCGCTCGGGGCGTGCTGGCCCACGACCTGTGGTGGGACTGACCCGATGATCCAGCCTGGGCCCGCTCCCGTCGGGCGGTTCTCTCAGGTGGTGGTCGACTGCGCCGATCCGCAGCGCCTCGCCGAGTTCTGGTCGGCGGTGCTCGGCGTCGGGATCGTCAAGCGCCGGCACCAGTACCTCCTCGATCCGACGATCGCCGGCGGGCCGGCCCTGTGCTTCCAGCTCGTGCCGGATGCCAAGGCGACCAAGAGCCGAGTCCACCTCGACGTGGCTGTCACCGACCTGGAGGAGGCCGGTGCTCGGATGGAGGCGCTCGGCGGCTCCCGCCTCGGTGCGGTCGAGGAGGGGGCCATCTCGCTCCTGCTCTTCGCGGATCCGGAGGGCAACGAGCTGTGCCTCGTGCTCCAGGAGGCCTGATCCCAGCACGGTCCGTCGTCGCGCGGGCGCCGGTGCGGGTGGCCGACGTCGGCGGGTGGACCGACACGTGGTTCGGGTCACCGGGCCAGGTGTGCTCGCTTGCCGTGGGGCCCGGCGTCGAGGTGGCGGCCACGCTCGTCGCCCGGGGCACGGGCGACGAGCTGCCGGTCCGGTTGGTGTCGTCGGCCGTCGGGCTCGACGGTCGGACGGGCCCGTCCGACGACGGGTGGGCATTCCCCCTGCCTGGTGAACATCCGCTCCTCGAGCATGCGGTCGGCACCGTGCTCGAGTCGGTCGCCCTTCCCCACGATGTCGGCATCGAGATCACGATCAGCGGGGCCGTCCCCGCGGGCGCCTCGCTCGGGACCTCGGCCGCGGTGGTGGTCGCCGTCCTCGGTTCGCTCGACGCGCTGGTCGCGGGCGGCGAGCGGTCACCGGCCGAGCTGGCCCGGCTCGCGCACTGGGTCGAGACCGTGGCGGCCGGTCGGGAGTCCGGCGTACAGGACCAGTGGTCTGCGGTGATGGGTGGGTGCGGGCTGCTCGCCGTCGGGCCCTACCCCGAGGCGCGCCACGAGGTCGTCGAGCTGTCGTCGTCGACCGTCCGCGCTCTCGGCCGCCGCCTCGTGACCGTGGTGTTCGAGCCGCACGACTCGTCGGCGGTGCACCACGAGGTGATCCACCTGCTGACCGCGTGCGGCGGCGCCGAGCACGATCGTGCCCGCCACGCGATGCGACGGCTCGCGGCCCTGGCCGCCGAGGCGGCATCAGCGCTGGAGCACGCCGACGTCGACCGCTGGGCCGGGATCCTCAGCGAGTCCACCGAGGTGCAGGGTCGACTGCACCCGGGCCTCGTCGGCCCGGCCCACCACGCGGCCATCGAGGTGGCGCGGTCGCTCGGGGCGACGGGCTGGAAGGTGAACGGTGCCGGTGGTGCCGGTGGCTCCCTCACGGTGATCGCCGCCAGCCGCTCGGGCGCCGCCGCCGAACTCGCGGCTGCCCTGTCGGCCACCGACCCGGCGTGGCGCGTGGTCGACCTCACCCCGGCCCCGGGCCTCTCGGTCACGAACGTCTGAGCTCGAACCGTTCTCTCGTTGGTCAGGCGGTGGCGTCGGTCTGGGCGTCACTGACGGCACGGACCAGGTCGACGATCCCCGGGTCGGCCTTGCTGGGGGAGCCGGAGTCGAACGGAGGTTGCGGGTCGTACTCGATGCCGAGCTGGACGGCTTGGGCCATCTCGGGACCGTGGGTCTCGGCCACGAGCGTCAGGGCGAGGTCGATGCCGGCCGACACCCCGGCCGCGGTCCAGATCTTCCCCTGCCGGACGACGCGCTGCTCGGTGGGCCGGGCGCCGTAGGAGGCGAGCTCGTCGTAGGCGCACCAGTGCGTGGTCGCGTCGAGCCCGTCGAGCAGGCCGGCCGCGCCGAGCAGGAGGGCACCGGTGCAGACCGACGTGGTGAACGTGGTGGTCGCGTGGGTGTCGACGAGCCACTGCACGATCGGGTCCTTCTCCCGGGCCAATCGCCGGGTGACGAAGCCCCCCGGGACCACGGTGAGGTCCGGGGCGCGGACGTCGTCGAACGTGTGCTCGACGTCGACGTGGAGGAGCCCGTTGTCGTCGGTGAGACGGCCCCGCTCGGCCGCGCAGACCACGACCTCGACGCCGGGGACGTTGGTGAAGACCTGGTAGGGCCCGATGAAGTCGAGCATGGTGAGCCCGGGATAGATGCCGAAGGCGACCTGCATGGTGGTGTTCCTCTTGTTGGTCAGGTACGGGAGAAGTGCTGGCGGTACCGATCGGGCGTGGTGCCGACGGTGCGGGCGAAGGCGCGATGCAGCGTCTCGGCGTGCCGAAAGCCCACCGACTTGGCCACCGCGGCGATGCCCAGATCGGTGGTCTCGAGCAGGCGCCGGGCTGCTTCGACGCGAAGCTCCTCGACGTGGGCCGCCGGGGTCGTGCCCGTCTCGGCCTTGAAGGTCCGGGCGAAGGTCCGCGGGCTGAGGTGCGCGCGCTCGGCGAGGCGATCGACGGTGAGGTCCGCGTCGAGGTGGTCGGGGAGCCAGCGCTGGAGCTGGGCGATCGCGGGGGTGCGGGCGGCCTGGGCTCGGAGCTGGACGCTGAACTGGGCTTGGCCGCCGGGCCTCCGGGCGAACACGACGAGCCACGCCGCCACCTGGTGCGCCACCTCGGGGCCGAGGTCCTCGTCGACGAGTGCCAGCGCGAGGTCGATGCCCGCGGTCACCCCGGCGGAGGTCCATCGGTCCCGGTCGTTGACGTAGATCTGGTCCGGGAGCACCACCACCTCGGGGTGGCGCTCGGCGAGGTCGGTGCACGACGCCCAGTGCGTCGTGGCGAGGTAGCCGTCGAGCAGGCCCGCGGCGGCCAGCACGAGCGCCCCCGTGCACACCGCGGTGATCCGCCGCGCCGTGGATGCGACCGCGCGCACGTCGTCGAGCAGGTCGAGGTCGTTGCGCACGGTGCGGGTGCCCAGACCGCCCACCACGACGAGGGTGTCGACCGGGCCGAGGCGGGCCGCGACCCGTTCGAGCGGGAGGTCGCCGCCGAGCTCGATGCCGCTGCTGGTGCGGACCCGACGCCCGCCAGGGGTGGCGATCTGGAGGTCGTAGGCGGCGCCGGCCCCGGCGATCAGGTCGGCGGCGTGGAAGACCTCGGCCGGGCCGGCCAGGTCGAGCAGCTGCATCCCATCGAACGCGACGAGCAGGACGGTGCGCGGCCCGGTTGCGATGTCGGGGTGGTGGGGCACGAAGACCATCGTGCGCCCCGGATCCGCTGGCAGCAATGACAATCACCTGACGTTTCCTGCCAGGGGTACCCCGGAGGCGACGGTGAAGCGTGCCGGGGGCCCGCCGTCCGGGTGCCAAGCTTCCGCCCATGACTGCGCAGACGTGGGACGGGCTCGGAGGCTGGGGCGGGGTGCTGGGCACGCTCACCCGGGGGAGCGACCTCCACCGGGAGACCGCGCGAGCGGCCATGGGGGAGATCCTCGAGGGCAACGCCACCTCGGCCCAGATCGCCGGGTTCATCGTGGCCCTGCGCATGAAGGGCGAGACGGTCGAGGAGCTCACCGGCCTGGTGGGCGCCATGCTCGACCGGGCCACTCCCGTCACCCTCGCCGACCCCGAGGGCGTCATCGACATCGTCGGCACCGGTGGCGACCGCAGCCACAGCATCAACGTGTCCACCCTTGCGGCCCTGGCCATCGTTGGGGCCGGTGGCCGGGTGTGCAAGCACGGCAACCGCGCGGCATCGTCGAAGTGCGGCACCGCCGACCTGCTCGAGGCGCTCGGGGTGGCGTTCGACCTGGGGCCCGAGGGCGTGGCCCGGTGCGTCGAGCGGGCGGGGATCGGCTTCTGCTTCGCTCCCCGCTACCACGGCGCCATGCGCCACGCCGGGCCCACCCGCAAGGAGCTGGGCGTGCCCACGGTGTTCAACTTCCTGGGCCCGCTCGCCAACCCGGCCCGCGTGCGACGCCAGGTCACCGGCGTGGCCGACGCCGCCATGGCCGAGCGGATGGTGCAGGTGCTGGCCGCGAACGGGGCCGAACGGGCGATGGTCGTCTACGGGCACGACGGCCTCGATGAGCTGACCATCACCACGACCTCGACCGTGCACGAGCTGCGCGGCGGCGAGGTGCGCGCCTACGACGTCGACCCCAAGGCGCTGGGCATCGCCACCGCGAGCCTCGACGACCTGCGCGGCGGCGATGCCGCCACCAACGCCCGCCTGGCCCGGGACATCCTCGCTGGGACCCCGGGGCCCCACGCCGACATCGTCGCCCTCAATGCCGGGGCCGGGTTGGTGGTGGCCGGCATCGCCGACGACCTGGCTGCCGGGGTGGAGGCCGCCCGAGCGTCGCTGAGCGGGGGTGGCGCGGCTCGTGCCCTCGACGCGCTGGTGGTCGAGTCCCAAGCGGCTCGGGCCGCCGAGCCGGCCTGACTGGGCGCGACTGGCCCGCACGGGTGACGGGAAGGACGGGACCCATGGCCCTCGCCACCGACGACCTGTCCGCCTCGCCGCGCCCGAACCGCGTCGGCGTGCCAGATCACCGACCACCGCGCGGTGGCGCCGTGCCGGCCCGCTCGGCGGAGGCTCCCGGCGACGACGAGCGACGCCGGGCCCTGGCCAGGATGAAGGTCGTGGCCACGAGTCTGCTGGCCGCCGCCGCGGTGGTGTTCGTCATCGCCCGCCAGTTCCCGGACGATGCGGTGGCCGGGTACGTCCAAGCGTTCGCGGAGGCGGCCATGGTCGGCGCCCTGGCCGACTGGTTCGCCGTCACCGCGCTGTTCAAGCACCCGCTCGGCCTGCCCATCCCGCACACCGCGATCATCGCCGAGCGCAAGGACGACATCGGGCGCGGGCTGGGGACGTTCGTGCAGGGCAACTTCCTGTCGGGTCCGGTGATCGCCGACAAGATCCGCTCGGTGGGGGTGGCCGACCGGATCAGCGCCTTCCTCGCCGACCCGGCGAACGCCCGCCGGCTGAGCGACAACGCCGGAGACGCCGTGCGGGCCGCGGTGGAGGTGCTGCGCGACGAGGACGTGGCGCCCGTCGTGGAGCAGATGGTGACCGAGCGGGTGGCCGACATCCCGGCGGCGGTGTTGGCGTCGAAGGTGCTGGAGGCGGCGATCGAGGACGGCCACCACCAGGTCGTCGTCGAGTCACTGCTCGAAGCCACCACCCACTTCCTCGACCGCAACACCGACACGATCCGCCAGCGCGTCGAACGCGAGTCGCCGTGGTGGGTCCCCGATGCGATCGACGAGCGCATCGTCGAGAAGCTGGTCGGGGGCGGGCGACGGTTCCTCGACGAGGTGGCAGCCGATCCCGAGCACGACGTCCGCCACCAGATCGACGAGCGGATCCGTGCCATGGCCGTGCAGCTGCGCACGTCGCCCGACATGGAAGCGCGAGGGGAGGAGCTCAAGGCCCAACTGCTCGCCCACCCGGCCCTGCGGGCGTGGACCTCGACGTTGTGGCAGGACCTCAAGGGAACGATCGTGGCGGCGAGCGAAGATCCCGACAGCGAGCTGCGCCAGCGGCTGACCGAGGGCATCGTGCGCCTGGGCGAGAGCCTGGCCGCCGACCCCGAGCTGCGGGCCAAGATCGACGGCTGGGTGGAGCGGACGGTCCTCTACGTGCTCGACCAGTACCGCGACGAGGTCGCGGACCTGATCTCCGGGACGGTCGCCCGATGGGATGGCGACGACGCCAGCCGCCGCATCGAGCTGCAGGTTGGCCGCGACCTGCAGTTCATCCGGATCAACGGAACGGTGGTCGGCGGCCTCGTGGGCGTCCTCATCCACCTGGGCACGCAGGTCTTCTGACCGCCTACTCGGCGCCGAGGTCCCAGAGGCTGTCGAGGTCGTGCTTCGAGAAGGCTTGGAACGCGACCATCGTCCGGGTCTCGACGATGCCGGGCAGGGCGGCCACCCGACCGGTCACCACCTCGGCGAGCTCCTCGTGGCGGCGCACCCGCACGATCGCCACCAGGTCGACGTCGCCGGCCACCGAATAGACCTCGGCGATCCCGTCCACGTCGGCCAGCTCCTGGGCGAGCGCCGCCACCCGGGCAGGTTCGGCCTTGAGCAGGAGGAACGCGTGCACCATGGCGGCGACCCTATCCGGGGGCCTGCCGGCGGGTCAGCGGCGGTGCGGGCGGTGCCTCGGCGACCAGTCCCGCCTCGGCATCGAGGTCGATCAGGGCTTGGTGGGCCTCGGCCAGCCGGTCGACCTGCGCGCTCAGGTCGAGCAGGCCGGGGTGGTCGGCGGCGAGCGTGCGAGGCGCGCGGACCTCGGCGCTGAGCGCGACGAGGCCCGACGCGGCCCGCTCCAACGACGCGACCGATCGGTCGAGCTCGACGAGCGGCCGCTGGCGAGCGCCGGGAGCGAGGAGGGCGAGGCGGGCCAGCTGGTGGTCGAGGCGCACTGCCTGGTCGCGGACGTCGTCGGCGACCTCCACGATCGGTGGCGGCGGTTCGGTGCGACGCAGCCGCCGCGACGTCGGGCGGTGGTCGTCGCCGACGGTGATCGCCGTGCGGCCGACCTTGGCCAGGCGGCGGTGCAACCGAGCGGGCACCCGGGGGTCGACGAGCCAGGTCAGCGGCGCGTCGGTGGCGACGGAGTGGTCCACGCGGTGGTGGCGGTTGATCCGGTGGCGGACGAACAGCACGAGCACGCAGGCCGCCACGATCGCGACACCCGTCCCGCCCAGCGTGAACAACAGCACCCACTTCACGGGACCGAGGGTACCGACCGGGGCCGCCGCCGTTCAGGCGACCTCGAAGGAGGGGAGGGTCGGCTCGACGGCTCGCGGGTCCGCGTCAGCGTGGACCACGCGGATGCGATGGGCCTGGCGGTCGAACCACGAGGCGACGCAGGCCAGCTCGTCGGCGAGGGCCTTGGGCAGTGGGGCGTGCGGATCGGCGGGCGAGGTCCCGACGTGGTCGGGGGCGGCGGGATCGAGGTCGAGCGGGAGGGGCACGGCGGCGATGCCGCTCGGCCCGACGGTCCACGCTCGTTGGAGCCGCCCGCCCTGCAGTTCGGCCCGGGACCGGCCGTCGACCTCCACCACGACCCGGCCGGCCTGGCGCAGGGCATCGAAGCGGCGCTGGCGGCGAAGGGCGCCGGCCAGGGCCGCGGCGCGGTCACGGAGGTCGGCCGCCTCCTCGAACCGCTCGGCGGCCGCGAGGGCGCACATCTTGGCGTGGAGCGGTTCGAGGAGCAGGGCCGGTTCGTGCAGCAGCCCCCGCCGCACCGTCTCCACGTGACCGGCGTAGGCGGCATCGGTCACCGAGTCCGCGCACGGGCAGGTGGCGACGCCGAGCTGTGCGGGCGCGCAGGGGCCCGAGCGGCTCTGCCCGCGCCCGGGCACCGCGGTGCACCGCCGCAGGGGCACCGCGGTCTCGATGGCCTCCGCGACCCGCTTGGCGGCCCGGGTCGACGGGAGCGGGCCGAGGTACAGCGCGCCGTCGTCGCGGATGACCCGCACGACCGACAGGCGCGGGAACCGTTCGGCGGTGAGCTTGAGGTACGTGTAGCGCCGCCAGGTCGTGGACTGGCGGTTGAACCGGGGCTCGAGCCGGTGGATCAGCCGGACCTCCAAGACGGCGGCCTCGAGCGGGCTCGGGCACACCACGTGGTCGATCCGTTCGACCTCCCGGAGGAGCTGGCCGACCTTGCGGCGATCGTCGCCCGAGAAGTACGAGCGGACCCGCGAACGAAGGTCGGTGGCCTTGCCCACGTAGAGCGTGCGGCCGCCGCCGTCAAGGAACAGGTACACGCCTGGCTTGCGGGGGAGCGAGTCGGTGAGGCGGAGCTTGGCGGCCTGGGGGTGGGCGGCCATCTTGGGGAGGGCCGCCAGGTCGTCGAGCCCGCACACGCCGAACGCGGCGGCCCGCTCGATCAGCAGGTGGAGGAGGTCCCCCGTGGCGAGGGCGTCATCGAGCGCCCGGTGCGACGGGCGGTGCGCGAGCCGGAAGCGGTCGGCCAGCGTGCCCAGCCGGCAGTTGGGCACCTCGTCGCGCACGAGGCGGCGGGCGAGGGCCACGGTGTCGATCGATCGGTTCGGCAGGCGAGGCCGGCCCGATCGTTCGAGCGCCCCGTTGAGGTAGCCGAGGTCGTAGCGCACGTTGTGGCCCACGATCACGGCATCGCCGAGGAACTCGAGGAACGTCGGCAACACCGTGTCGGGCGGCGGCGCCGGCGCCACCATGGACTGCGTGATGCCGGTGAGCATCGTGATCTGGCGGGGGATGGCGCAGCCGGGGTTGACGAACGTCTGGAAGGTGCCGAGGCACTCGCCCCCGCGCAGGCGCACCGCGCCGATCTCGGTGATGCCACCGTCGGCCGCGGACCCGCCCGTGGTCTCGAGGTCCACCACGCAGAACGTGACCTCGTGGAGCGGGGTGCCGAGGTCGTCGAAGCTCCGCTGCATGGCGGGAGGCTAGCGAACATGCGTTCGTGGAACAAGTGTTCGTCACTTCGGGGCCACGCAGACCCATCGGTAGGCTGTCGCGGTGACCTCCGCACCCCGCTACCGCTGCACGTCGTGCGGCAACCTCACCCGCTTCGACGTCACGGCGTCGCGCCGCACCCGCTCGTACCACCACTACACGGTGGGCGGGGAGCTGAGCATCGAGGACGAGCAGGTGCTGGACGAGGCGATCGAGTCGGTCGAGTGCCGCTGGTGCGGAGCCGCTGGCAACGTGGAAGCCGTGGATCCCGCCGAGCTCAGCATCTCGGAGGGGTAGGTGGCCCCGGCGTCGGCCGGGAGCCGCTCGGTCGACGGATCGAAGCAGCTGCATGCGGCCTGCCGGCTCGCCCTGGCGGTGGCCAAGGAGGGCGAGTTGGCCACCCCTCGCGTGCCGGCGCCCGCGATCTTGATGCCGGTGCTGCGCTTCACCCGGCTGTCGGCCGCGGCCTACGCGACGGTGGCACGCGCCATCGACGAGGACGACGCGTTCCGGGCCCGGGTGGCATCGGCCGAGGGAGCTGACGAGCATGCCCTCGGTCAGGCCGGATGGCTGTGGCTCCACCGGCCCGAAGGCTGGACGGCCGCTGGCCACGCGGCGGCTGTCCAGGCGGCCGATGGCGACGCGGGCGACGGTACCGATGAGGTCCGGGCGAAGGAGGAGCGGGCCCGCGCCAAGGCGAAGGCCGGCTCGGCGCGGCGGCGTGAGGCGGCCGAGGCCGAGGCCCGGCGGCGGGCTCGCGAACAGCTCGCGGCGGCCCGCAAGCAGACCGCCGATGCCGTGGCCGAGCGCGACGCGCTGCGCACTCGGGTCGGTGCCCTCGAGACCGAGCGGAACCAGGCCGTGCGGGCCACCAAGGTGCTCGAGGGCGACCTCGCTGCGGCCCGGCGGGATCTCAAGGTGGCACGCCAAGCCACCCGCGAGGCCGAAGCCGAACTGGCTGAGCTTCGTCGGGTCCCGCCGGTCACGTCCGATCCCGCGGTCGCGGCGGCAGTCGCGGCTGCGGCGTCGGCGGCCTCGGAGCTGGCGCGGAACCTGTCGGCGACCGCCGAGGCGCTGCTCCCCGCCGCCCGATCCGTTGCGGGGTCCCCGGCGCCGGGGAAGGCCAAGGGCCGGCGACCACGGGGTGCGCGCCGCCTCCCGCCGCTGCCGCCCGGCGCCTTCGACGGGAGCCCGGAGGCCAACCGCCACCTGGTGACCTCGGGCGATGCGACGCTCGTGGTCGACGGGTACAACCTCGCCCGTGCGGCGTGGTCCGGGCTCGACCCCGAGGAGGAGCGCCGCCGCACCGTCGCCTTGCTCGAAGAGGTGCGGGCCCGGTCGAAGGCCCCCGTCTACGTCGTGTTCGACGGCGACAGCTCGATGGTGGCGCCCGTCGCCAGCCGGGCCGTGCGCGTGTTGTTCTCGCCCACCGACGTGACAGCCGACGACGAGATCGCTCGCCTCCTCGGCGAGCTGCCGGTCGCGCACGCGATCGTCGTCGTGTCATCGGATCGGGCTGTTGCTGCCGACGCCCGGCGCCAGGGCGCCGCCACGCTGTCGTCGGCCGACTTCCTGGCCGCCGCGGGCCGCTGAACCCTTCGGTGTCACCCCCCCTGTGGAGGATGGGGACCTCGACGAGTGGAGGTCCCGATGGTCTTGATCGATTGCGACGAATGCGTGCTCCAGGAAACTGATGCGTGCCAGGACTGCGTGGTCACGTTCCTGTGCGGTGCGGAGGCCGGCAGCCCGGTGGTGGTGGATCTCGCGGAGGCCCGTGCCATGCGGGTGCTCGACGCGGCGGGCCTGGCCCCGCCACTGCGGCACCGGCGCCGTGGCACCGGATAGGGGTGACCCGCCGTGGGATGGGACGATGGCTGCCATGTCCGGGTCGGAGGTGCCGTCGGTCGCCGAGCTGCGGGAGGTGGGGCTCGCCCACGGGCTGCACGTCCTCGGCTCGACCTCGGCGGCCCCGTTCCCCGAGACCCGGGCCATCCTCGAGGAGCGCAAGGCTGCCGGCCTGCACGGGTCGATGCAGTTCACCTACCGCAACCCGGCCCGGGCCACCGATCCGGGGATGACGATGCCGTCGGCGCGGACCCTCCTCGTCGGCGCTCGCTCGTACCACCGCGAGGCGCCCGACGCCCCCGTCGGTCGCGGGCCCGCGGCCCGGGTGGCCCGGTACGTATGGGCCGACGATCACGAGGAGCTGCTGCGCGGGCTGGGCGCGGTGGCCGAGCGGCTGCGCGCCGCGGGGCACCGGGCGGCCGTCGTGGCCGATCAGAACAACCAGGTCGACCGGGCCGCCGCCCACCGCGCCGGCATCGGGTGGTTCGGCAAGAACGCCAACCTGCTCCTGCCCGGCCGCGGCAGCTGGTACGTGCTGGGGTCCGTCGTCACCGATGCGGATGTCCCGGGCACCGCGTCGGCGCCTCCCGTCGCCGATGGGTGCGGGACGTGCACGCGCTGCCTCGACGCCTGCCCGACCGGCGCGATCGTCGCCCCGGGGGTCGTGGACGCCCGGCGGTGCCTGGCCTGGTCCCTCCAGGTCACCGGCCCGTTCCCCGTCGAGCACCGGGTCGCCGTCGGCGACCGGCTGTACGGCTGCGACGATTGCCAGGAGGTCTGCCCGCCCAACCGCCGTGAGCAGCGCCACGCCGAACCCGTGGGCCCGGCCGATCCCGAACGGGCATGGGTTCCGGTGCTCGAGCTCCTCGCCGCCTCCGACGACGAGCTGCTCGCCCGCCACGGCCGCTGGTACATCCCGCGGCGCGAGCCGCGATACCTGCGCCGCAACGCGCTCGTCGTGCTGGGCAACGTCGGCGACGGTACCGATCCGGCCGTCCGGGACGCGCTCGGTGTGGCGCTCGCCGCCGCAGACCCGTTGGTCCGCGCCCACGCGGTCTGGGCCGCGCGGCGCCTCGGATGCGACGATCTGCTGGTGGTGGTGATGGCCGATCCCGATCCGGAGGTGCGTGCCGAGCTGGCCGCGGACGTCCCGGCGCGGGCCTCGCGGGCGCCTGGATGAAGCACCTCCTGGTCACGAACGACTTCCCGCCCAAGATCGGGGGCATCCAGTCGTACCTCTGGGAGCTGTGGCGACGGCTCCCGCCCCACGAGGCCCACGTCCTCGCCACCGCCTACGACGGGGCCGAGGCGTTCGACGCCGCGTCACCGATCCCGATCCGGCGCACCGCCGAACGGGTCCTGCTGCCCACTCGCTCACTCGTGCGGCGCATCGACGCGCTCGCCGAGGAGGTCGGGGCCGAGCTGGTGCTGCTCGACCCGGCGCTGCCGCTCGGTCACCTCGGTCCCCGCCTGGCCCGCCCCTACGGGCTGGTGCTCCACGGGGCCGAGGTCACGGTCCCCGGCCGGGTGCCGGGACCCCGCCATGCCCTCGCCCGGGTGCTGCGCGGCGCAGAACTCCTGGTCGCCGCCGGCGGCTACTCAGCCGATGAGGCGGAGCGGGCCGCACGACGCGGCCTGCCGATCGTGGTGGTGCCGCCGGGTGTCGACGTCGATCGGTTCGCCCCGCTGGCCGCCGCCGACCAGGTGGAGGTGCGCCGGCGCCACGGCGTGTCGCCGGACGCCACGCTCGTGGTGTCGGTGAGCCGCCTGGTGCCCCGCAAGGGGATGGACACCCTGATCCGGGCGGCCGCCCGGCTGGCGCCGGTCCATCCGGAGCTGGCCGTGCTGATCGGCGGCACGGGCCGGGAGGAGGCGCGGTTGCGTCGCCTGGTCGCGAGCACCGGGGCCCCGGTGCGGCTCCTCGGCCGGGTGGACGACGTCGATCTCCCACCGCTGTACGGCGCCTCCGACGTGTTCGCCATGGACTGCCGCAACCGGTGGCTCGGCCTCGAGCAGGAGGGCTTCGGGATCGTGTTCCTCGAGGCGGCGGCCTGCGGCATCCCGCAGATCGCGGGTCGCAGCGGGGGAGCGGCCGAGGCCGTCGCCGACGGCGAGACCGGACTGGTGGTCGACGATCCGAGCTCGGTCGCCGAGCTCGCCGCCGCGCTCCGCGCCCTGCTCGTCGATCCCGAGCGGCGCCGGGCGATGGGCGACGCGGCGCGCCGCCGGGCCGAGGAGGAGTTCTCCTACGACGTCCTCGCGGCCCGGTTGCAGGCCGAGCTCGCCGAGGCGGGCGCCCCATGACCACCGAACCGTCGACCACCGA
>JAOBWM010000117.1 GCA_025463365.1 Acidimicrobiales bacterium | reverse complement strand
TCGACGTGTTGGTCAACAACGCGGGCATCAGCGAGACCGGTCCGCTCGAGACCTATCCGCACGACGTGTTGATGAAGATGTTCGACACCAACGTCTTCGGCCCGATGCGCATGGTCCGCGCCCTCGTCCCCGCCATGCGCGAGCGGGGGCACGGCGTCGTCGTCAACGTCACCTCGGTCGAAGGCAAGGTGGCCGCGCCGCTGGCCGGCGCCTATTGCGGCACGAAGCACGCGCTCGAGGCCCTCTCGGAGTCATTGTCCTTCGAGGTCGGGCACTTCGGCATCCGGGTGGTCATCGTGGAACCCGGCTACATCGCGCCCGGCATGCGCAACGCGACCCGCCACGGCGAGGAGGGTACGGCCTACGAAGAGCTGCGCCGCCAGTGGAGCGGGGCCGACGAGACCATGGTCGGCCCCGAGGGACGGCCCGGACCCGAGCTGGTCGGCGAAGCGATCGCCGCCGCCATCGCGGATCCGACCACGCCATTGCGCGTGCCCGTCGGGGCCGATGCCGAGATGGTCCTTGCCACCCGCAAGCAGCTCGATGACGCCGACTTCGTCGCCGCCATGCGAGGACTCCTCGGCCTCACCTGGTAGTCGCGCCAGACGAGCGATCAATGTGCTCGATCAGTCGGCGTACTCAGGATCGAGGTGGGTCACGGGCTCGTCGCCCTGCAGCTGGCGCAGCGTGTTCTTCAGCTTCATGAGCTGGATGAAGATGTCGTGCTCGGGCTTGAGGCCCGGCGCGGCCGTCTGGGGGCTCTTCCAGTAGAAGCTGAGCCAGTCCTGGACACCTTCCATGCCCGACCGCTTGGCGAGGTCGAGGAACAGGGCCAGGTCGAGCACGAGCGGGGCCGCGAGGATCGAGTCGCGGCACAAGAAGTCGACCTTGATCTGCATCTTGTACCCGAGCCATCCGAAGATGTCGATGTTGTCCCAGCCCTCCTTGTTGTCACCACGCGGCGGGTAGTAGTTGATCCGCACGACGTGGGTGATGTCGCCGTAGAGGTCGGGGTAGCGCTCGGGCTCGAAGATGGTGTCGAGCACGCCGAGCTTGCTGACCTCCTTGGCCTTGAACGACTCGGGATCATCGAGGATCTCGCCGTCGCGGTTGCCCAAAATGTTGGTGGAGTACCAGCCCTCGACACCGAGCATCCGGGCCTTGAAGCCGGGGGCCAGGATGGTCTTCATCAGGGTCTGGCCCGTCTTGAAGTCCTTGCCCGTGACCGGGACGTGCTGCTCGGCGGCGAGCTCGAGGAGCGCCGGCGTGTCGAGGTTCAGGTTGGGGGCGCCGTTGGCCATGGGGATGCCGAGCTTGAGCAGGGCATAGGCGTAGATCTGGCTGGGGGCGATGGCGGGGTCGGATTCCTTGAGGCCCTGCTCGAAGTTGGCCAGCGTCTGGTGCACGGCCGTGGGCTCGCGGTACACCTCGGTCGAGCCGCACCACACGGCCACGAGCCGGTCACACCCGTTCTGCTCGGAGAACGAGTTGATGTCGACGGCGAGCTGCTCGGCCAGATCCCACTTCGAGGTACCCGTCTTGATGTGGTCGCCGTGCAGGTTCTTGACGTACTCCTGCTCGAACACGGCGGTCATCGGCTTGATGGCACGCAGCTCCTCGCCGAGGTCCTCGAGCATGTACTTGTCGAGCACGCCGGCGCGCGAGGCCGCCACGTAGGCGTCGTCCTCGAACACGTCCCAGCCGCCGAACACCAGATCGTCGAGGCCAGCGAGGGGCACGTAGTCCTTGATGAGGGGGACGTTGTCCTCGGAGCGGGCGCCCAGGCGAACGGTGCCCATCTGCGTGAGCGATCCGATCGGCTTGGCCAGGTTCTTGCGGATGGCCAGCACGCCGGCGATGAAGGTGGTGCCGACGGCGCCCATGCCCGGCAGCAGGATGCCGAGCTTCCCGGTGGCGGGGGCGATATCGGTGGACTCGTTGGTCACAGTGGGTCTCCACAGGAGGGGGCAATGGGCTGCGGGCGCCGCATGCGACCGGCACCGCCGGGCGCGGCGAGACCGCCGGAGCAGGCTAGGCGGTGCCCCCTGCGGGTGACCGGTCCGGGCCCGTGTCGACGGTCACCCTGGCGGGCGCGCCGCGTGGGCGGCTTCGAGGTCGATCGCCGCCTCACGGTCGGCCTTGGCCGTTGCCTCGGCGAGGAGCCACCAGGTCCGGAGGCGACGGGTGCGGGCTCGGGGCCGCTCCGCGTACAGCCGTGCGCCGAGGCGGCGGGCATCGCCCTGCATCGTGGCCCGCTCGGCGGTGATCAGCTCGCGGAGGTACCGGCGGTGGTCGGTCTGGAGGGCATCGAGCGGCTCGTAGGTGTCGTCGAGCCCGTCGTCGCTCCACTGGTGCGGCTCCGGGTCGCCGGGCCGGCTCGACAGCCGGGCATCCAGCCGCAACAGGAACTCGCGGTGCTCGGGCTCACGCTCGCCTGGTTGCCGGTCGACATCTCGCTCGGCCGACAGCCGGGCGAGCAGGAGGCCGAGGTCGTGGTCGGCGCCAAGGAGGTCGGCCAGCTCCTCGGCCGCTCGCTGCACCGGCTTGAGCACGTCGGGCCAGAGGTTCCGCAACAACCGGGTCTGGTAGCCGAGGTCCTTGACGCGCTTGCGCCACTCGTGGAGCTCCTCGACGGTGGGCTCGTCCGGGAGAGCGCCGAGCGCGGCGCGTCCGAGCCGGTACTGCCGGTGGAGGCCGGGACCGATCGCATCCCACCCGTCGACGCGCGCCGGAACCCGGTCGATCCACTCGGCCGTGCGGACCAGGCGGAGGGCCACGCTGCGGGCGGCCGGCCAGGTCAACGCCCCTCGAGCCTGGCGACGCTCCGCATCCGTGCGGAGGAACTCGACCAGCCACCATGCGCCGGCGGCAGTCTCCGAGACGGCCTCATCGGCCTCGCCGGCGAGCCCCCGGGCCAGGCGCTCGCGATGGGCCGCGAGCTCGAGCCGTATGGCCGCCTCGACCGCGGCATCGGCCTCGCGCTGCGGCGCCAACCGGTCTGCGCACTCGCGAAGTTCGGCTTGGGCGTGACGCACGACGGTGCTGCCGAGGTCGGGGCGCGCCAGGCGCAGCAGCGACCGGGCCTTCTTGATGCGCTTGCGCGCGGTGTGGACCGAATCCTCGCTGGGGCCGGTGCGCGCCGCGCCGGTGACGTCTTGATGGGCACCGGTTCCGGTGGCCTCGACGACCGTGTCGGCGCCGGACCCATCGGGCGTCGACCGTGGCGGGGGCGCGGACGGCGGCACAGGGGGCGCGGACGGCGCAGGTGGTCGGGCCAGGTCGTCTGCGGCGCGCCGGAGCTGCTCGCCGAGGGCCCGCCGCACCTCGGCCCCCACCGGTTCCCCCGGGTCGATGCGGTAGGCCATGGCGCCATCTTGGTCCCGACGACGTCCCCCGCGCCGTGACCAGCGGATGGGGCGCTAGCTGTCGAGCTCTTCGGACAGCGTGAGCCAGGTCTCCTCGGCCGTGCCGAGCTCGGCGGTGGTGTCGGCCAGGTCCTGGCCGACGGCCGCCAGCCGCTGGTGATCGGAGCCGTCGAGTGCGGCGAGGTCGGCGGTCAGCGCACTCCGCCGCTTCTCCAGCCGACGGACCGCCTTCTCCTGGTCCTTCATCAGGTTCCGCAGCGTGCTCGGCGACCGGCGCTTCGGCCCTGCGGCCGCGGCTCGACGCTCCGCCGGCGCCGTCGGTGCTGCCGGCTGTGTGGTCGAGCCGGCGGACCGGTTCGCAGCGGCACCGCTCGACGCACCGGCGCGGCGGGCCGCCTCCCACGCCGCGTACCCACCCGGGATCCGCTCGGCGTCGTGGTGGTCGTCGATCACGATCACGTCGGCGACCGTGCGCTCGAGGAAGGCGCGGTCGTGGCTGACCACCACCAGGGCCCCGGGCCAGTCGTCGAGGAAGTCCTCGAGGGCACGCAGCGAGTCCAGGTCGAGGTCGTTGGTGGGCTCGTCGAGCA
Source organism: Acidimicrobiales bacterium (assembly GCA_025463365.1). Taxonomy (GTDB): domain Bacteria; phylum Actinomycetota; class Acidimicrobiia; order Acidimicrobiales; family Iamiaceae; genus Aquihabitans. Next base: position 11,388 of record JAOBWM010000117.1, on the reverse strand, counting down.
GCAGGACGTTGGGCCGGCGGGCCAGGGTGAGCAAGAGCTGGAGCCGACGACGCTCGCCGCCAGACAGCGTGCCCACCGGCGCCCACTGGGCATCGCCGTCGAACCAGAAGCGCTCGAGCAGGGCGGCGTCGGACCAGTCGGCCTTGCGGTCGGGACCGGCCAGGGCGTCGCGCACACGCACAGCTGGATCGAGGTCGGTGCCGAGTTGGTCCCAGAGCGCCAGCTCCACCGTCGATCCACGCACCACCCGACCCTCCTCGGGCACGAGCGTCCCGGCCATCGCTCGCAGCAGCGTGGACTTGCCGGCACCGTTGGGCCCGACGATGCCCAGCCGTTCACGGGGGTCGAGCAGGAGGTCGACGTGGCGGAAGAGCCACGGCCCATCAGCGCCGTACCGGTGGCCGACGCCGTGCAGCTCCACCACCTGGTCACCCAGCCGTGGCGTGTCGACGTGCAGGGGGAGCTCGCCTCGGCGGGCCGGGGCCTCGGCCCGACCTTCGACGATCGCGGTCGCGGCGCGGATGTGCGCCTTGGGCTTCGAGGTCCGCGCCGGCGCGCCACGCCGGAGCCAGGCCAGCTCCTTGCGGGCGAGGTTCCGACGCACCGACTCCGCGGTGGCCGCCTGTGCGTCGCGCTCGTGGCGGGCTTCGAGGTACGAGGCATAGCCGCCGTCGTGCAGGAAGGGCTTGCCCCGATCGAGCTCGAGGATCTTGGTGGTCAGCCGGTCGAGGACGTGACGATCGTGGGTGACGAGGATCAGGCCGCCGCGGTGTCGCGCCAAGCGGTCTTCGAGCCAGGCGATCGCATCGATGTCGAGGTGGTTGGTGGGCTCGTCGAGGATCAACAAGATGGCGTCGTCGTCGGGGCCACCGCCGGGACCGACCTCCACCAGGGCACGAGCGAGGGCCACCCGCTTGGCCTGGCCGCCTGACAATCGGTCCGTCGCCGCATCGGCGAGAGCGGCGATGCCGAGGCGATCCAAGATGGCGTCGACCTCCCACTCCCGCTCGGGATGGCTGCCCGGCGCCACCGCCTCGTGCACCGTGCCGGCCGGCAGGTCGTCGGCCTGGTCCAGCATCACGATGCGGGCGCTCTGGCCACGGCGGACCGAGCCCGCCTCCGGTTCGGTTCGCCCGGCCAGCACCCGCAGCAGGGTGGACTTCCCCGTTCCGTTGATCCCCACCAAGCCGAGCCGGTCGCCCGACGACAGGTTGACCGACACGTCAGCGAACAGCTGCCGCCCGGGTCGGGAGGCGGCGAGTCCGGTGGCGTCGAGCAGGATCATGGCCGACCCACGCTACGAGGCCGGGCCGTCGGGCCGGCCAGCCGATCAGGGGACCTCGACGACCTCGATGGGGAGACCCAGCTGGGCGAACTGCTCGAGTGGGTGGTTGTAGCCGCGCTCGAGGTGGTGGATGCCGCTGAGGCGCGACGGGCCGTCGGCGATGGCCGCGGCGATGACCGACGAGAACCCGGCCCGCACGTCGGGGACTTCGACATCGGCGCCCCGCAGCTTCGACACGCCCTTGACCACCGCCGAATGCAGCGAGTTGGTGTCGTGGTAGCGGCACGACTCGCCCCCGAGGCAGGTGGAGAACAGCTCGATCTCGGCACCCATCTGCTGCAGGGCGGGGACGTACACGAGGCGGTCCTCGTACACCGTCTCATGCAGCACGGACATGCCCTCGGCCTGGGTCATCAACACGACGAGCGGCGTCTGCCAGTCCGTCATGAACCCGGGGTGGGTGTCGGTCTGCACGGCGGCCGGGGTGAGGCCGTGCGGCGCGGCAGCTTGGATGTAGTCGTCGGTGATGTCGAAGGTCGCACCCATGCCCCGCAGCGTGGTGATGGCCGTGACCAGGCGGTCCTGCGAGCACCCGTGGACCTTGACCTCGCCGCCGGTCACGAGGCCGGCCACCAGGTAGCTGAACGCCTCGTTGCGGTCGCCGGCGAGCGTGGTCTCGGCACCCTTCAGGCTCTCCACCCCGTCGATGGTGATCTTGCGCCCCGGCGACATCTCGATCCGGGCGCCCATCCGCTGGAGGAACAAGGCCAGCTCGATGACCTCGGGCTCGGTGGCGGCGTTGCGCAGGACCGTGCGGCCCTCGGCGAGCGTCGCCGTCAGCAGCACGGTCTCGGTGGCACCGACCGACGGGTACGGCAGCTCGATCTTGGCCCCTCGGAGCTGGCTGGCCTTGGCCGTCAGGCCGTCGTCGGTGACCTCGATCGTGGCGCCGAGGGCGGTCAGCGCCTCGATGTGGAAGTCGACCGGGCGACGCCCGATCGGATCGCCACCGACCATCGGCACGAACGCCTCGCCCGTGCGGTGCAGGAGTGGCCCGAGCAGGAGGATCGGGATGCGGTTGAGGCCGGTGAACGAGAGCGGCACGTTGGTGGTCACGCCTTGGTGGGGCTCGACCTGGATGATGCCTGCTGCTTCGTCGTGGTCGACGTGGACGCCGAGCGATCGGAGGATCTGGGCCGTGATGGCGACATCGCCCACCTCGGGGACCTGGCGGATCGTGCTCACGCCCTCGCCGAGCACCGCCGCGACCATGTGCTTGGTGACGGCGTTCTTCGAGCCCCGGACGTGGACGTCACCCCGCAGGGGACCCGAGGGGCTGACCGACCATGCGCGAGAGCTCATGTCGCTCAAGGCTACGCGCCCACCCCGGGCGCGGCCCCGACCACCCGAGGTGGTGCAGGTCGGGTGGGGTCATCGGGCCACGAGGCACCGCCTCCTAGCCTCGAACGCCATGGCTGCACCCCCGCCCCGACGCCGCAACGATGGCATCTTGTCGGGCCCGATCGATCTCGACGGGCCGGCGCGGCCCCGCCACGAGCACCCCACCCTGGCGGCGCGGCCCGGACTGCAGGTGAAGCAGCGAGGAACGCCGATCAGCGGCACGGTCGTCGGCCTCGTCAACGGCGTGCTCCAGGTGCGCGACCGCCACGGGCTCGAGCACCGGATGCAGCTGCTCCGCGGCGGTTTCGAGGTCGACGGCCAGGTCGTGACGTTGGTGGAGCCCCGCCGCCCGGTACCGGGCACGCCCGCGGCTGCTCCCGGCCGCACCGCGTCGGGTTCGATCGCGGTGCCCAAGGCGCCGGCGCGCATCGCCAAGGCCAGCCGCATCCTCGTGGAGGGCCTGCACGACGCCGAGCTCGTGGAGAAGGTCTGGGGCGACGACCTGCGCGTCGAAGGCGTCGTCGTCGAACAGCTGGAGGGCGCCGACCACCTCGATCAGATCGTCCGGTCCTTCGCGCCCAAGCCCGGCCGGCGCCTGGGGATCCTGCTCGACCACCTCGTCGACGGCTCGAAGGAGAGCCGCATCGCCGCCACCGTCGCCCGCCCCGACGTCTTGGTCACCGGGCACCCCTTCATCGACATCTGGCAGGCCGTCAAGCCGTCGGTCATCGGGATCGCAGCCTGGCCGGAGGTGCCCCGTGGCGAGCCATGGAAGGAAGGCGTCATGCGGCGCCTGAACGCCCCGGGAGAGCCCGGCCGGTTCTGGAAGCACGTGCTCGGCAAGGTCACGACCTGGACGGACCTCGAACCCGAGCTCATCGGCGCCGTGGAGCGACTCATCGACTTCGTCACCGAACCCGCCGGCGCCTGACGGCCCCCGTCCGGCCCAGCCCGGCGCCGTCCGGCGATGCCGGCGCTAGCCGGCTTGGGGCGGGGCGGATTGGGCGAGGAGGTCGGCGAGGCGGGCGCCGAGCTCCGCCTGGGAGCGGGCCTGCAGGGCGCGGGCCAGCTCGACGTTGACCACCGTGGTGGCGAGCGGACGGATGCGCCCGAGGGCCTCGCTCAGCTCGGCCGCCTTCTCCGGCGCGGGGAGCCCATCGACGATGTGAGGCTCGAACACGTTGGCCACGATGAGCCGCACGAACCGCTCGGCAATGGCGTCGACATCGGACCGCAGACGACGAAGCTCGGCGAACAGCTCGCCGAACGGCACGCCGGCTCGGTGCAACTCCAGGCCGGCACGCAGCAGCCTCGGCGAAGGGACGCGGAGCTGGTCGCCCTCGATCTCGACCAGCCCGAACTCGAGGGCCTGGACGGCGGCGTCGGGGTCGTCGACCGGCAGGCCGTAGCGCTCGAAGATCTCCTGAGGTGTGCCGCGGTCGGCCACCTCGTCGGAGTACGGGCCGGTGATCTGCTGGCCGAGGCCGAGCAGGTCGCCGAGGTCCCGGCCTCCGTGCCAGCTGTCGATCAGCTCGCCGATGTTGCCCAGGCTGAAGCCCCGATCGAGCAGGGAGCCGATGATCCGCAGCCGAGCGAGGTGCGAGTCGTCGTACAGCGCGACCCGGCCGGCACGGTGCGGCGGCGGGAGCAGGCCTCGGTCCTGGTAGGCCCGCACGTTGCGGACGGTGGACCCGCCCTCGCGGGCGAGGTCGTCGATGCGGTAGCGCCCGGTTGCCTCCATGGGTTCGGCTCCCCCTGCCGACCCGCTCACGACGCAGCAGCCTGAGCAGCGGCCCGAGCGGCGGGCGACGAGGCCAGGTAGGCGAGGGCTGGCTCGGCCGAGCCCTCCTGCGACGGGTGGTGCGACGGCTCGAGGTAGCTCGGGACCGTCCCGAACATGGTGCGCAACGTGGGCAGCCGACCCTGGCGGCCGGCGCGGACGAACGCCCGCCACGTTGGCTTCGCCGGCTTCGTGGGGTCGGCCGCGAGGAAGAACCGGGTGCCCCGGACGAACAGGAACGCGAGCATGAGCGCAGAGACGGTCATGGTCTCGACGCGGCGGGCGTAGCTGCCGCTGACGTGCTGGAACACGTCGAACGCGACGTCGCGGTGCTCGACCTCCTCGGCGCCGTGCCAGCGCAACAGGTCGAGCATGACGGGATCGGCGCCCGACGCGTCGAGCCCCGGCGAATTGACCACCCACATCCCCAGCACGGCCGTGAAGTGTTCCACGGCCGCGATGATGGCAAGGCGTTGCTTCAGCCACGCCCGCCGCAACCGCCTGGGCATGGGCCGACCGAACGGCTCGTCGCCGAGCAGCTTGCCGAACAGCCACTCCATGCGCGAGGTGAACGGGGTGGGGTCGAGGCCTTGGGCGAGGAGGTGGTCGAGCACGGCCGCGTGGGCGCGGCTGTGGATGGCCTCCTGGCCCATGAAGCCCTTGACGTCGGCGGCGAGTTGCGGATCGTCGATGAGCGGCAGGGCCTGGCGGTAGACCTCGACGAACCACTTCTCCCCTGCCGGCAACAGGAGGTGGAGCACGTTGATGGTGTGGGTGGTCTGCGGGTCGCCAGGGATCCAGTGCAACGGCGTGTCGCGCCAGTCGAAGCGCACCCGGCGGGGACGGATCTCCGAGCGCGGTGTTGGCGCTGGCGCGGTCGGGGCGGCGGGGATGCCGGTCATCGGTCCGCCCCCTCCGGCTTCGCGCCGCGTGTCGGTGGGCTCAGGTCGATCTTCGCGATGGCCCGGGCCACCCGCGGGGCGAACCGGGACGTGAAGCGGCCGGCCTTGGCCTCGGCGGCGACGGTCACGAGCGGGAGGTCGCGATCGACGGCGCGCAGGACGGCATCGGCCACCGCGTCGGGCGTCACCCGCCGTCGCTTGTAGAGGCGGTCGGCCGATTGGCGCTTCGCGTCCTGCTCGGCGGCGGTGGCCCCCACGTAGCGCGTGGCCGTGGCGATGCCCGTGTCGACGAACCCAGGGCAGATGGCGCTGACGCCGATGCCTTCACCGGCGAGCTCGGCCCGCAGGCACTCGGTCAGCATGAGGACCGCGGACTTGGACGTGGCGTACGCCGGCAGCGTGCGCGACGGGGTGAACGCGGCCGCCGAGGCGATGTTGACGATGTGGCCCGTCTCGCCGTGGTCGACCATCAGCCGGCCGAACGCCCGGGACCCGCGGATGACGCCCCACAGGTTCACGTCGAGCAGCTGGCGCCAATCGTCGTCGGTGGTGGCGAGGAAGCTGCCGGCCATGCCGAGCCCGGCGTTGTTGACCACGACGGTGGGCCCGCCGTGATCGGCGCCGACCTTGGCGGCGAAGGCGTCCACGGCCTCGGCGTCGGTCACGTCGAGCGCGTGGGCCTCCGCGGTGGCGCCCAGGAGGCGGCAGAGCTCAGCGGTGCGATCCGCAGTATCGGCGCGCAGGTCCGAGACGACGATGTGCGCGCCGCGCTCCGCGAACGCCAAGCAGACCGAGCGTCCGATGCCTGACCCGGCTCCGGTGACCACGATGACGGGCCGGCGGGTGAGCGAGGCGGGGCGTTGCCCGGCCTCGACCGCGGAGACGTGCTCGGCGATCAGGCGGGCGAGCTGGTCGGGGCGACTGCGCGGCTGCCAGTGGCCGCCCCCGACCTCGCGCCGCACCAGGGTGGGAGCGATCGCCTCGATGCCGTCGAGCAGTGCCGGCGTCACGTACGAATCGCCTGCCGGGACGAGGAGCTGCACGGGAACATCGGTGTGCACCGCGACACGTCGTCCGCCGCCGCCGCCCATGTTGGCCCGATAGAGCTCGATGCCACGGACGGCGTCGGCCGCCAGGGTCGGCCCCGGCCACCGGTCGTCGACGTCCGCGCCTTCGGCGCGGGCCACCATCTGGGGCCAGGCCCGGGCCAGGCCGTTGCGCCAGGCCAACGCGGGCACCGGCGTGTGGAACGCGGCGATGTACCAGGAGCGCACCGCCTGGCGCCGCAGGGCGGTCCACCGTCCGCCCCCGGGCCGCAGGTGCGACCGGAACCAGGCGCCGGCGTGGTCGAGGCTCGGCCCCGACATGGATGTGTAGCTGGCGATGCGAGCAGCGGCACGGGGATCGGTGACGGCCGCCCAGGACTGGATCGATCCCCAGTCGTGGCCCACCAGGTGGATGGGTCGGCCGGGAGCGACGGCGTCGGCGACGGCGAACACGTCGGAGACGAGGTGCTCCATGCGGTAGCCGTCCCGATCGGCAGGGGCGTCCGACGCCCCGGCTCCCCGCACGTCGTAGGTGACGACGTGGTGGTCGCGCGCCAGGCGTTCGGCGACCAGGTCCCAGACGGCGTGGGTGTCGGGGTACCCGTGCACGAGCAACACGGTGGGAGCACCATCGGCCCCGAGCTCCTGCACCGCGACATCGAGCCCGTCAGCGGTTCGGACGGTGCGCTCGCGGACGGTGCTGCGATCCGGCGCGCTCATCGTGCGCCGACCTCGGTGATGCCCCGCTCGCGCCAGCGACGGACGTGGGGAAGGTCATCGCTCAACCAGTAGGCGTCGTCGTCGGCGATGACCAGCAGCTCCTCGAACTTGGCGCCCACGCCCCGGAGGCCGAGGTGCGGTTCGACGGCCCAGAGGCCGGGCACGGGCGGATGGTCGGAGCGGCGATCACCGGACCAGAGGGGGGACCAGGCCTGGCGCTGGCCCACCAGGACGGATCGCGCCAGCGAGCGGAGGTGGCGGCGCCCGAACGGGCCGACGCGGCCGATGCCGGGGCCCGCTCCGAGGGGCTTCACCTCGTGGGCGAGCACGTGGCCGGGATAGGCGTGGTGGCGGTTGGCGTAGCCCTGCTGCGCGGCGAGGGCGTCGACCGACTCGTAGATGGACCGGAACGACCGGCGCTCGCGCACCTGCTCCACGATCAGCGATCGGTAGGCGGCGAGGTCGTCCATCACCTGGTCGAGTGCGGCGTTCTCGCCGAGGCTCCCGGCGAAGCCGATGTCGGCGGTCGCACCGGCGATCACCGGCGCGCAGTCGAGGATGAACGCCATGCCCTCCTCCAGCCGACGGCCCGACGGAAGGAACTGCAGCGGGACCTTGAAGCCGCGGAAGGCGGTGCGGTCGCCGAACCAGGCGAACGGGACGTGGAACCAGTCGTCCACGTCGCGCTCGACCAGCCACCGCTTCAGCCGTTTCACCGCGTCCCGCTCGGTGTCGCCGGCTTGGAGGCCGGCGGCGATGGCCTGGGCGCCCTCGTAGGCGAGGTCCTGGACGGCACGGAACCGGTCCAGGTCGGCGGCCGAGGGTACGGCGCCGGGCGGGCGGGATCGGGTCTGTGCCGTCGATGTGTTCACCACCAACGACTGTGCCATTGCAAACTGTAAAGGTCAAGACGGGTCCCGGTGAGCGTCGCGACGATCCCGATGACGTGCGGGCAGCCGTCCTGATCGAAGCACTCAGAGGTCGGCACACGATCTTCGGGACGGGCATGGTGCTCCAGGAGCTCCTGCAAGGAGTGCGGGCCTCCCGGCTCCGCCCGGAGATCATTCGTCGGTTCCGCTACGTCAACGTGTTGCGCCCGACCCTCGACGACACGTCGGCGCGGCGGACGTGCGCAACACGTGCCGCCGCGACGGGATCCAGGTCGACACGATCGGCGCCCTGCTCGCCGCCCTGTGCATCCGCCGGGGTCTCGTCATGCTCACCGCCGACCGGGACTTCGAGCACCTCGCCCGGCACACAGCCCTCGAGCTGTGGGAACCGGCGGCGTCGTAGGGTCCGGCGCCGTGAGCGAACCAGCGCGTCCTGCACCGATCCGCACTCGGGTGACCGAGCTGCTCGGCGTCGACTACCCGATCATCCAGGCACCGATGGGATGGATCGCGCGGGCGCAGCTGGCATCGGCCGTCTCGAACGCGGGCGGGCTCGGGATCATCGAGACGTCGTCGGGCGAGCTCGACAACGTGCGCGCCGAGATCACCAAGATGCACGACCTCACCGACAAGCCCTTCGGCGTGAACATCGCCCAGATGTTCGTGCGAGACCCGTCGATCGTCGACTTCGTGGTCGACCAAGGCGTGAAGTTCGTGACCACCTCCGCCGGCGATCCGACCCGCTACACGGCTCAGCTCAAGGCCGCGGGGCTCACCGTGTTCCACGTGGTCCCGACCGCGGCCGCCGCGCTCAAGGCCGTCGGGGCCGGGGTCGACGGGCTCGTGGTCGAAGGGGGCGAGGGTGGCGGCTTCAAGAACCCGCGAGACGTGGCGTCGATGGTCCTGCTGCCACTCGTGCGCTCGATCGTCGACGTGCCGATCGTGGCCGCCGGTGGGATCTGTGACGGGCCCACCATGGCGGCGGCCTTCGCCATGGGTGCCGAGGGGGTGCAGATGGGCACGCGCATGGTGTCGGCCGCGGAGAGCCCCGTGCACGACAACTGGAAGCAGGCGATCGTCGGCGCGGCCGAGACGGACACCGTGTTCCTCAACCGCTTCGGACGCCCCGGGCTTCGCGGCCTCCGCACCGATCGCACCACCCGCCTCGAGCACGACGACCAGGTCGACCTGGCCGACGCCATGGGTGGCATCCTCGACCTCTACTTCGGCGGCGACATGGAAGCCGCCATCGCGCTCGGCGGCCAGGTCGTCGGGAGGATCGACGAGGTGCTGCCCGTCGCCCAGATCATCGACGACACCATGACCGGCTTCCGCGCCGCCTGCGCCTCGCTCTCCGCCTACTGACGAGCTCGCTCCGGCCAGGACCAGACGGCCACGCCGTCGCCGGTCGCGGCGGCGAGACGCTGGAGATCTCGTGGATCGCCGGTGAGGATCTCGGGATCGAGCCGGGCAGCGAGCACGACGAGGTGGGCATCGACGACATCGCGCGTTCCCACTGCGGCGAGGAGCCGTCCCACGGCCCGACCGTCGTCGAACGGATGGATCTCGACCGTGCGCAGGAATGCTGCGAGCCGAGCTTGCGTCGCGCCGGCGCGCCAGACCTGCGCCACCACTGGGTGGGTCGTGCGCAAGGTCGCCCGGTCCCGGGAGAGCACGATGAGCGCGGCGCGAGCGGCGGCGTCCCCGCGGTCGACCGACACGAGGAAGCCGGCGTCGAGGATCAACGACCGAGGCGCTTGGCCATGGCGGCCACCTGGACCTCGTCGACCGGGCCGGCCTCGGCCTCCCAACCTGCAAGGAACTCGGCCAGCGCTCGCTGGCGATCATGCTCGGCGGACAGGGACCGCAATGCCGTCCGAATGGCGCCGGATCGGCCCCCGTAGACCGCCGCGAGCTCGTCGAGCAGGTGTTCGTCGTCGTCGTCGAGGCGCACGGTGGTGGTGCTCACCCGTCGAACCGTATTACATGCGTGCTACACCGCCAACCGCGTTCCGGTCGCGAGCACGCGCGGGAAGGCGGTGCCGGCAAGCCCGCGTGTCTCAAGCGCTCTCGATCGTCAGGTGCTCATCGATGCGCTGGGTGCCGTGGCGGCGCCCCTGGTCGTAGGGATGTCCATGCCGCGCACCGTCACCGTCCCCGGCTCCAGCGGGACCACGGTCAGCACGAGGCCGGCGCGAGGGCCCTCCTCGGCGAGGTCGAGCCCGTCGATCGGCAGCAGGTCCGAGCAGTGGCGATCGAGCGACCCGGCGACGGCCCCGACGCCGAACGATCCGCGAGGCCGGCATACCGAGAGCGACGTGGCGGCAGCCGCGGAACCCTCGGCCAAGATCACTCGGGCCTCCACCACCGCCACGTCTGGGACGTCGGTGCCGAGCCCGAAGTTCATCGGTCGACCGACCGAGGACGGTCCGCTCATCGAGACGGAGAACGCGTGCTCCCGGAAGGCGTGCGGCGCCCTCGTCACCTCGTGCCAGACCACCACTCCCAGGAGGGCGGCGACCACCAGCAAGCCGACCCCGACCCATCCACGCCGGGATCGGCGCCGCCGGGATGGCCGAATCCCGCGAGCCTCCCCGGCGTCGTCCGCGACTGGGTGCGTCCTCTCGATCGTGCTCATCGACATGGCCTCACCGGGTCCCGACCGGGAGCGGCTTCGTCCACGGCTGCGGTGGCGATCCGCGGGGCGCTGCTGTCGATCGTGGCTCTGTGCGATCTCACCCTGCCGCCTCCCTCCCCTTGTGGCAGCGTAGCCAGCGGTCAGGGCTCGAAGTCGGCTGCTCCGGCTCGCAGCTTCTTGAGGATGCGGTGGAGGTCCTTGGTGTCGCGGTCGGTCAGTTCGGCGACGCCGACCGAGGTTCCCACGACGGCCTTGGTGGCGGCCTTCACGACCTTGCGTCCTTCGGGCGTGAGCTCGGCCAGCGTGGTGCGGCGGTCGGTCGGGTGGGCGAGCCTTCGCACCAGGCCCTGCTCCTCGAGGCGGTCGACCAGGTTCGTGATGCTGGCCTGGTGGAGCATGAGGCGGTCGCCCATCTTCCCGAGGGGCAGCGTGCCGGTCTTGGTGAAGTGGAGCAGCACCAGCACCTCGTAGCGGGCGAAGGTGAGCGACCACGGACGCAGCGCCTCGTCCACGCGGGACAGCACGATCTGCTGGGCCCGCATGATCGAGGTGGCCGCCTGCATGGCCCCGACCTCGCGCCAGGCCTGCCCATCCCATTGGCGGCCGGCCTCTTCGATGGGATCGAACGGAAGCGGTCGGGTCACCCCGGAAACGGTAGCCCGTCGGTCACCCGATGGTCGGACGACAAATGGTCGGTCGACAGAAGGTTGGAAGCCAAAGTATTCT
>JAOBWM010000088.1 GCA_025463365.1 Acidimicrobiales bacterium | reverse complement strand
GAGGCGGCAGGCCTCGCGGCCGCGATCCGCACCGACCTGGCGGCCCACGAGAGCCCGGCTCGTCGCCTCCGTCGTCGCCTGTCGTGGCGGGAAGCCTTCCGACCTCCGGGCTGATCAGCCCTGGTCGTCGTCGGTGCTCGCGACGTCGTCGTCCTCGTCGCGGCGAAGCCGGCTGCGAACCCGGTCCGACGTGTCACCGAAGTACTCGCGGAGGCCACCGGTCCGCAGGGAGGCCGACAGCTGGGCCAGCCCGGCTCGACCCAGCTTGCGGATGCTGCGCTCGAACCAGAGGGCCGCGGCGACCATGAGGATCAAGCCGCCGAAGGACACGACGAACGTGGTGGCCGTGGCCAGCGCGACCAACAGCACCACGACGCCGGCCACGAACGCGGCCGCCGCCCAGCGCATCTGGCGGAGGCAGTGGGAGTACAGCGAGTGCTTGCCCATCTCGCCGGCCAACTCGGGATCGCTCGCGTAGAACTGCTGCTCGATCTGATGAAGGATCCGCTGCTCGTCCTCGGAAAGCGGCACGACGTTTCACCTTTCGCAGCCCCCCGAACGGGCTGCACTTGGAGGCATCCAGTGTCGCACAGACCTTCCCGGGCGACAACGCGATCCGTCCGATGTCGACGGGATTGTTGGGAACTACTCGTCCAGGAACCCGTCGACCGCGGTCAGGCTGGCAGGGCCGACCGACCGGGCGCCGAACCGGGCCCGGATCGCGTCGACCGCTGACTCCGCTCCGACCCAGTCCGCAACGTCTCCGTCCGGACCCAGCTGGTCGAGCGACAGCTGCTGGTCGCCGTCGGGGCCGAGTTGGCTCACGCTCAGTCCGAGGAGGCGGACGCCGGGGCTCGGATCGATGCCGTCGAGCAGCGACCGGCCGACGCGCCCCACCTCCCGACTCGAGTCGGTGCCGGCGGCGACCGTGGCCGATCGGGTGATGGTGCGGAAGTCCCCGAACCGGATCTTGAGCGTGACGGTGCGGCCGACCACGCCGGCGGCGCGGAGGCGGGTGCCCACGGCGTCGGCCATGCGCACGATCTCGAGTGCGAGCGTCTCGTGGCGGTGGTGGTCGCGGGAGAACGTCTCCTCGTGGCCCACCGACTTGGGGGCCTGCTCGGGCTCGACGCGCCGGGGATCGACGGCGTGGGCGAGGGCGTGCAGGTGCGCGCCGGCCGCCTTCCCGAGCGTGGCCACGACCGTGTCGACCGGCAGGTCGGCAAGATCGCCAACCGTCCTCACACCCAGCCGCTGGAGCCGGGCGAGCGTCGCCGGACCCACGCCCCACAACCGCTCGACCGGCAGCGGCCGCAGGAAGTCGAGCTCGCGGCCGGCGGCGACCTCGAACACTCCCGCGCCCGGCGTCGGCCCGGCCGCGGCGGCGCGAGGCTTCGCCTGCTGCGAGGCCAGCTTGGCGAGGAACTTCACCTGGGCCAGACCGACCGAACAGGTGAGCCCTTCCTCGGCGAGCACGCGGTTGCGCACGAGGTGGGCGATCTCGGTGGGCGAGCCGAGCAGGCGGCGGGCACCGGACACGTCGAGGAACGCCTCGTCGAGCGAGATGGGCTCCACGAGCGGGGTCACCGAGCGGAAGACGGCCATCACCCGGCGGCTCACGGCGCTGTAGTGCGTGTGGTCGCCGGCGAGGAACACCGCCTGCGGGCACAGGCGCCGGGCCCGCACCGATGGCATCGCCGAGTGGACGCCGAAGGACCTCGCCTCGTAGTTCGCCGCCGCCACCACGCCACGCGAGCCGCTCCCGCCGACCACCACGGGCTGGCCCCGCAGCTCGGGACGGCGCAGCAACTCGACCGACACGAAGAACGCGTCCATGTCGACGTGGAGGATGGTCACAGCTCGACGGCGACGCGGAAGCTCGCGGGGTCCGTGCCGTGGAGGCGGTAGCGGTAGGTGCGCGACTCCGTCCAGCGTTCGCCGATCCAGGCGCTCAGCGGCTCCCGCACCCATTGCTGGGACCCGGCCAGCCGGGGCGCGCACTCGCCGCCGGGGACCCAGCAGGCGTCGACCACGATGCCGTCGGGATCGTCGACGACGAGGTCACCCGTGACCTCGGTGGCGCGGTGCACCTCCACCCGCAGGTGCCAGCCGAGATCGGGGGCCACCGTCTCGATCTCGTAGAGCGGGCCCTCCCACGCCGTCACCACCAAGCCCGTCTCCTCGGCCACCTCGCGGGTGAGGCCTTCGAGCACGGTCTCGCCCGGATCGACCACTCCGCCCGGCGTCGACCAGTCCACCGCGCCGTTGCGCCGGCGGTTGGCGACGAGCAGCACACCCTCCGGCCCCTCGATCACGGCTCCGGCGACCAGCCACTCCTTCACCGGGCCAGTCTCGCTCAGTGGCGGCGGCGCAAGCGGCGCAGGCGATCGCGGACACCCCAGCGGGTGACCAGCCAGAGCGCCTCGCTGACGATGTTGGGCGCCATCTTCGACTCGCCGCGCAGGCGGTCGCGGAAGGTGATCGGCACTTCGACGATCGTGCCCCCGGCCTTGGTCACCTCGTAGGCCATCTCGATCTGGAAGCCGTAGCCGTCGGCTCGCACCCGATCGAGGCCCACCTTCTCCACGATCGTGGTGCGGTAGGCCCGGAAGCCGGCGGTGGCGTCGCGCACCGGCATCCGCAGCATCACCCCGATGTAGCGGTTGCCCCACTGCGAGAGCATCCGGCGACGGACCGGCCATCCGGGCACCGCACCGCCCGGGACGTAGCGGGAGCCGATCGCGAGGTCCGCGCCACCTTCGCCCACGGCACCGATCAGGCGGGGCAGGACGTCCGGATCGTGCGACAGGTCGGCGTCCATCTCCACCAATACGTCGTGGCCGCGCTCGATGCCCCATGCGAACCCGGCGCGGTACGACGGGCCGAGGCCGGACTTGGCCGGCCGGCGCAGGACCTCGATCTGGCCGAGTGCCGCGCCGACCTCGTCGGCGAGGTCCGCGGTGCCGTCGGGACTGCCGTCATCGACCACCAGGATGTGGGCGTCGGGCGCGGCGGCACGGATCCGCGCAAGGACCTCCCGGACGTTGTCGGCTTCCTGGTAGGTGGGGAGTACGACGAGCGGCGACATTGGCGGCTCACTCTACGGTTTGGGCCCGGGCGCGAAGGCACCGACGAGGTCTGGGGTCAATGGTGGGACCTCGTCATCGGCCGGGTGGCCTTGGGGCGCAGGGTCGCGGTCGCCGTATCCTCGGTCCATGGCCGACCCCGCGGCACCGTCCGACCCTGACCCACGCACGGCACCGATCGACTCTCGGCTGCCCTCCCCCGGCGCCCGCGCGCTCGCCATGGCGGCCATCGTGGTGGCCGGCCTGTGCGGCGGGTTGATCGGCTGGAAGGTCACCGACCTCTCGATCTCGGGCGATCCCGGGCTGTTGCCCGGCATCGGCGGCCTGGTCGGCGCGGTCGGGTTCGCCGGGGGCGTGGCCGTGGTCGCCGTGCTCGTGCTCCGCGCCATGGGCGAGTGGCAGACGATCGTCGAGACCGGCGACCCCACCGCGGCGCGCCGCGACCGCCGCTCGTGACCGACGACCTGCCGGCTGACCCGGCCGCGCTGCTGGCCGTGGCCCGCCCGATCGCCGAAGACGTCGCCGCCCACCTCGAGGCGGCGCTGGAGGGCGAGGGCCCGGTCGTCACCACCAAGTCCACGCTCACCGACCTCGTGACCGAGCTCGACACGTGGGCCGAGTCCCACATCACCGAACGGCTCCTGGTGGCCCGGCCTGACGACGGCGTGTACGGCGAGGAAGGCGCACGCCACGAGGGCACCAGCGGCATCACGTGGTCCGTCGACCCGATCGACGGCACCGTCAACTTCGTCCACGGCATCCCGAGCTTCTGCGTGTCGATCGGCGCCGTCGTCGGCGATCGCTCGATCGCCGGGGTCGTCGCCGCGCCCATGTACCACGAGGTGTTCAGCGCGACCCTCGGCGGGGGCGCCTTCCTCGCCCGAGACCGTGGGCCCGACGTGGCGATCGGCTGCTCGTCCCCGGCGTCGCTCGCCATGTCGATCGTGGGCACCGGGTTCGGCTACGACCCCGAGCGGCGCCGCCGCCAGGCCGAGGTGGTGTCGCGGATCATCCCGCTGGTGGCCGACGTGCGCCGGTTCGGCGCCGCCGCCCTCGACCTCTGCTGGGTCGCGTGCGGGCGCTTCGACGGGTACTGGGAGGTCGGCCTCAACCCCTGGGACCGAGCCGCCGGGGAGCTCATCGTGGCCGAGGCCGGCGGCCGGTTCGGGGGCATCGACGCAGATCGGCCCTCCGCCGCCGGCATCGTCGCCGCCGGTCCGGATGTGTACGACGACCTGCTCGCCGCCCTCCGCGATGCCGGTGCCGGGTCGGTCTGAGAGCGAGTGCCTCGTTCGGAATGTCCTGGTCACCTACCATCGCCCCTGATGGGTACGCGGATCTTGAGCGTGGAAGACGACGAACGCATCCGTACCGCGGTGCGCCTGGCCCTCGAGGACGAGGGTTGGAAGGTCGACGAAGCCGAGAACGGCGAGGAAGCGCTCCTGCGGTTCGCCGAGTCGCCGTCCGACGTCGTGCTGATCGACATCATGCTCCCCGACATCGACGGCTTCGAGGTCTGTCGGGCCATCCGTCGCACCTCTGACGTGCCGATCGTCATGGTGACGGCGCGCAACGACACCCACGACGTGGTCGCCGGGCTCGAGGCCGGAGCCGACGACTACCTCACCAAGCCGTTCGCCCCGAAGGAGCTGTCCGCGCGCATCCGCGCCCTGCTCCGCCGGGCCCGGCACTCCGATCCGGCCAGCCCGCACCTGCGCTTCGGTGACCTCGAGATCATCCCGGACCAGGGGGTCGTCCGCCGGGCCGGTCGCGAGGTGCACCTGACCAAGACGGAGTTCAAGCTGCTGGTGGAGCTGGCATCGAGCCCCGGCAAGGTGTTCAGCCGCGAGACCCTGCTGGACAAGGTCTGGGGCTACGACTACTTCGCCGACAGTCGGATCGTCGACGTCCACGTCCGACGCCTCCGCACGAAGGTCGAGGCCGACGCGGCGAACCCCCGCCACGTCGTCACCGTCCGAGGACTCGGCTACAAGCTGCAGACCTGACGGGCCTCGCCCACCACATGGCCGACACCGTCACCGACC
Organism: Acidimicrobiales bacterium; assembly: GCA_025463365.1. Classification (GTDB taxonomy): domain Bacteria; phylum Actinomycetota; class Acidimicrobiia; order Acidimicrobiales; family Iamiaceae; genus Aquihabitans. The sequence goes on along the minus strand of JAOBWM010000088.1, from coordinate 14,892 downwards.
CCACACCCACCGAACGACCGCGGCGCTGGATCCGAGGACCGCGACTCGGGCTGCGGGCCCGCATCACCCTCGCGTTCATGCTGAGCGCGGCCCTGTTGTCGACGCTGCTGGCCGCGACCACCTGGGGGCTCACGCGAGGAAACATCGTGAGCCAACGCGAGAGCGCGGCCACGCGCCAGGCGTTCCGCAACTCCGAGGTGATCGCCACGCAACTCGCCGGCCAGCAGGACGATGCGGTCCTCCGCCAGACCCTCGCGTCGCTCAAGAGCGACAGCCCCTCTCACGCGCTTGTCCGCGACGCGAGCGGGCGGTGGACGAACCAGTCGACGGCGTTCGACGAGGACGCGCTCCCCCGGGCCCTGCTCCGCCAGACCGAGCAGGGCACCCCCGGCCGCATGCGCACCAGCCTCGACGGGCAGCCCGAGCTGATCATCGCCATCCCGCTCCCGAAGGTCCACAGCCTCTACTTCGAGTTCGTCTCGCTGGCCGACACGCAGAGCACGCTCGAGTCTCTGTCGGCCTCGTTGTTCGGTGCCGCCCTCGTCACCACGCTGGCCGGCGCCGCGGTGGGCTGGTGGGCCAGCCGGCGCGCCCTGCGCCCCTTGGCCGAGGTCTCCGTGGCCGCCGAAGCCATCGCCGGCGGCCGCCTCGACACGCGCCTCGGTGCGGTCCACGATCCCGACCTGGGCATGCTCGTCTCGTCGTTCAACCACATGGCCCAGGTGCTCGAAGCGCGCATCGATCACGACGGCCGGTTCGCGTCCGACGTGAGCCATGAGCTGCGGTCGCCCCTGATGACCCTGTCGGCGTCGATCGAGGTGCTTTCGTCGCGCCGCGAGGAGATGCCCGACGCCTCCGCCCAGGCTGCCATCGACCTGATGGTCGCCGACGTGGCCCGCTTCAAGCAGCTGGTCGAGGACCTGCTGGAGATCTCCCGCTTCGACGCCGGCGCCGCCCGCCTCGACCTGTACGAGGTGCGCCCCGGCGAGCTCGTGACCCAGGCCGTCGCCTGGTCACCCACGCCCGACGTGCCCATCGACATCGACAGCGACCTGGCCGGCGTGTTGATCCGCGTCGACAAGGGCAGGCTCGTCCGGGTGATCGCCAACCTGTTGGACAACGCCCGCAAGTACGGCGGCGGCGCCACGAGGATGGAGCTGCGACGCACCGACGACGGCATCCAGCTCGCCGTCGAAGATGCCGGCACTGGCGTGCCCGAGGAGGAGCGCGAGCTGGTGTTCGCCCGGTTCTCCCGCGGCGCCGGCTCCAACCGTCGGGCCGGGAGCGAAGGGGTCGGCCTCGGGCTCTCGCTGGTGGCCGAGCACGTGGCCCTCCACAAGGGCCGGGTCTGGGTCGAGGACCGCCCCGACGGGGAGCCGGGGGCCCGCTTCGTCGTCGAGCTCCCGGTCGCCTGGGACGAGCCCGTGGAAGCCACCGACGAGGATCTCGCATGACGAGCCACCGGCCGCTGCTCGTCACCGGCGCCCTGGCGATCGCCCTGGCGATCGCCCTGGCCGTCGGCGTGGCCGCGTGCGGCGTGCCGCTGGACACCCATCCGCACGCCATCACCCGGGCCACGGTCGACCCGGCCGACGTGCCGCCCACCACCAGCGCGTCACCGGGTGCACAGGAGGTGTCGGTCTACTTCTTGCGGGAGAACCGCCTCGAGGAGGTGCGGTACCCGGTCGACGGCGAAGCCACCCTCGGCGCGGCCATCCGCTTCGCGCTCGCGACGCCGAAGGACTCGTCGTCGCTCCACACCGCGGTCCCGCCGGGGACCGAGGTCCGCGCCGTCGACATCCGCACCGGACTGGCCCGCATCGACCTCACGGGTGAGATCAACGACATCAGCGGCGAGACCCAGAAGCAGGCATTCGCCCAGATCGTGTTCACGGCGCTGTCGTTCCCAGGTGTGCAGCGCGTCCGGTTCCTCATCGACGGGAGGGGCGTGGATGCGCCCACCGACAACGGGAACCTGACGCTCGTCACCGCCAACGACTACGACCCGCCGCTCAACCCTCGCTGACCGGATCGGCCGGAGGCCGTGGCGGGTGGAACAGCGAGGCGGCTCGGAGCAGCTCGGCCGACACCGACTTGAGCTCACCGACCGCCTCGGCCACCGGGACCCGCACGATCTTGGCCGACTGCAGCGCCACCATGTCGCCGAAGGCCCGGTCGGCCACGGCGTCCACCGCGGCGACGCCGAACCAGCTGCCGAGCACCCGGTCGAAGGCGACCGGTGACCCGCCGCGCTGGACGTAGCCGAGGATCGTGGTGCGAGTCTCGATGCCGGTGCGCTGCGACAGCTCCGAGGCGACCAGCTGGCCGATACCACCGAGCACCTCGTGGCCATAGGCATCGAACGGCCGAGGTGCCAGTTCCACCGTGCCCGGCACCGGCCGGGCGCCCTCGGCGACCACCACGATCGTGGCCCACCGCCCCCGGTGGTGCCGGGCCGTGATCCGCCGGGCGACATCGTCGAGGTCGAAGGGCACCTCGGGGACGAGCGTGATCGTGGCGCCACCGGCGAGGCCGGCCCACACCGCGATGTGCCCGACGTGGCGGCCCATGACCTCCACCACGAGGATCCGGTCGTGGCTCTCGGCCGTCGTGTGCAGCCGGTCGATGGCGTCGGTGCAGATCTGCACGGCGGTCTGGAAGCCGAAGGTCATCTCCGTGCAGCTGATGTCGTTGTCGATCGTCTTGGGCACACCGACCACCGGGATGCCGTCCCGGTGGAGATCCTTGGCAACACCCATCGTCCCCTCGCCCCCGACGGCGACGATCGCGTCCAGGCCGTGCTGGTCGACGGCGGCCTTCACCCGCTCCAGCCCGTCCGCCCTGGTGTAGGGCTGATCGCGCGAGCTCCCGAGGATCGTGCCGCCCCGCGGCAGGATCCCGCGGCAGCGGTCGACGTCGAGCGGCTCCCAGCGATCCTCCAGCACGCCCCGCCAGCCGTCGTGGAACCCGATCGCGGTGCCGTCGCGGTCCACCTCGATGGCCCGCACCGCACCTCGGATGACCGCGTTCAGTCCGGGGCAGTCACCGCCACCGGTGAGGATGCCGATCCGCATGGAGCGTCACCCTAACGATCAGGTCAGCCCACCCGACCGGGGCCACCGGTAGGGTCGCCCGCCATGGCTGTCGTGATCGCCCTCGACGCGGGGACCACCGGCGTCCGCGCCTTCGCCGTCGACGAGTCGGGCACGCCGGTCGGCTACCGCTACCGCGAGTTCACCCAGCACTTCCCGCGGCCGGGCTGGGTCGAGCACGACGCGCTGGAGATCTGGAGCGCGATCGTCGGTACGACCGCCGAGCTGATCAGCGTGCTCCGCCAGCCCGTGGCCGCGATCGGGATCACCGACCAGCGCGAGACGATCGTCGCGTGGGACCGCCGCACCGGGAAGCCACGCCACCGCGCCATCGTGTGGCAGGACCGTCGCACGGCGGCGCGCTGCGACGAACTGGCCGCCGCCGGTCGCCTCCCCCTCGTCCGCTCGACGACGGGCCTGGTGCTCGACCCCTACTTCTCCGGTTCGAAGATCGAGTGGCTCCTCACCGAGGGCGGGGTGGAGGCCGACGACGACCTCGCCCTCGGCACCATCGACTCGTGGCTGCTGTGGAACCTCACCGGCGGCGAGGTCCACGCCACCGAGCCGTCCAATGCCAGCCGCACGATGCTCTTCGACATCCGGTCGCTCGGTTGGTCCCCCGAGCTGTGCGACCTGTTCGGCGTGCCGGAGGGCGCACTCCCCGAGGTGCGGCCGTCGAGCGGCCGGTTCGGCGTGACCCACGAGTCGTCGGGGCTCCCGCCGGGCATCCCGATCAGCGGCATCGCCGGTGACCAGCAGGCGGCGCTCTTCGGCCAGGCCTGCTTCGAGCCCGGCGCCACCAAGAACACCTACGGCACCGGTTCGTTCGTGCTGATGAACGTCGGCACCGAGTGCCCCGAACCCGTCGACGGCCTGCTCACCACGGTCGCGTGGACGATCGGCGACCGCACCGACTACGCGTTCGAAGGCGCCATCTTCTCGACCGGCTCGGCCATCCAGTGGCTCCGCGACGGGCTCGGCCTCATCCGCGAGTCCGCCGAGATCGGTCCGCTCGCCGCATCGGTCGAGCACACCGACGACGTGTTCTTCGTGCCCGCGTTCACCGGGCTCGGCAGCCCCTGGTGGGATCCCTACGCACGCGGCACCCTCCTGGGCGTCACCCGCGGCACCACCCGCGCCCACATCGCCCGAGCCGTCGTCGAATCCATGGTCCTGCAGACCCGTGACGTGGTGGACGCCATGGTGGCCGGCTCGGGCCACAACGTCGCCGACCTCCGGGCCGATGGTGGCGCCTCGGTGATGGGCCTCCTGCTCCAGCTCCAGGCCGACCAGCTGCAGGTGCCCGTGCGCCGGCCCGTCGTCCAGGAGACCACGGCCCTTGGTGCCGCCTACCTCGCGGGCTTGGCCGAGGGCATCTGGTCGTCGACCGATGACATCACCGCGAACTGGGCCCTCGACGCCGAGTTCACGCCGGCATCGCCGCGGGGCCCGGTCGACCGCCACCACGACCGCTGGCTCCAGGCCGTCGCCCACAGCCGCGGTTGGGCCGCGACCTCAGGCGGGTAGCTCGGCCCAGCGGAGAGCGACGATCTCGGCCAGGGCCTCGAGCTGACGGCGCTCGCGATCGCGCCACACGATCCGGTCGCGGCCGGCGACCACCGCGAGGCCCACGCCTTCGCAGGGCGCCCAGATCACGTCGCTGCTCTGGCCATCGGTGCCCCCGAGCGACACCGCCGAGCTGGCACCGTGCACGAACGCGGCAAGCCATCCTTCGGACGGGGCCCGGTCCCCGGCCACGAGCGTGATCGCGGGATCGAGGTCGATCACCGCGACCCAGGCGGCCTGCAGCGACCGCGGGGCCTGGTCCCGAGCCACCGCGAGCAGCGACGGTCGATCCGTCGCCGCGACCAGCCGAGCCGCCGTCTCCAGGGTCGCGCGGCGCGGATCGTGCCCTTCGGGGCCGACAGCCCGGACCTCCTCGACCTGGACGCCGTCGACCTGGCGGACCTCGGCGACCAGCAGGTCCACCAAGGTGGCGTCGGGCAACTGGACCACGAGCTCATCGACGGCCTGGCCGGCACCGGTCTCGAGGATCTCGATCCCGACCACGTCCCCCTTCACCGCACCGATCCGGCTGGCCACCGCTCCGAGGGCGCCGGGCCGATCGGGCAGCCAGACGCGCAGGACGTAGCTCTCCATGGCCCGGACCCTACGCACGGAGTGTGACCACAATGTTTCATCACGATGTTTCGTGTTCGGCTCCGCGTTCCTTGACCGCTCAGTCAACTACCCTCCGACCAATGGCCGTACCGACCGATCGACGCCTCACCCAGCGCGGGGAGGAACGCCGGCGCCAGCTGGTCGACTACGCGACGGCCCGGTTCGCCGAGAACGGGTTCCATCCCACGTCGGTGGCCGAGATCGTCGAAGGTCTCGGCGTCGGCAAGGGCGTCTTCTACTGGTACTTCGACTCGAAGGAGGAGCTGCTGCGGGCGATCCTCTCCGACGCCCAGCACGACCTCCGCCGCACCCAGCGCGACGCCATCGCCGACGCCGGCTCCCCCACCGAACGCATCGAGCGCGGCATCCGAGCATCGATCGAGTGGTCGATCGAGCACCGCGACTACTTCCGGCTGTTCCAGTTCGCCGCCACCGACGGCCGCTTCAGCTCGAACCTGCGAACGGGCGAGCAGGTGGCCGTGCGCGATGCGGCGCGGCACCTCGCCGAGGCCATGGCGGCCGGGGAGATCGCCGCCGGAGACCCCGAGCTGCTGTCGCACGCCATCCTCGGCGTGCACACCCACCTGGTCCACCTGGTGCACCGGGGCCTCCTGGACCCCACACCCGCCGAGCTCGATGCCGCGGTCAGCTTCTGCCTGTACGGCCTGCTCGGTCCCCGCACCAAGGGCTGAGTCCGACCGCCAGCGGCTCAGATGGCGGCGGTCGGGAACAAGACGGTGAAGGTCGGTCCCGGGCCGTGGTCGCGCAGCAGCAGGCGGCCGCCCTCGGCCTCGGCCAGTGTCCGGGCCAACGCCAGGCCGATGCCGTGGCCGGGCCGATCACCGGACCGGCGCACGAAGACCTGATCGGCGTCGACGACGTCGGTTCCCTCGTCGGAGACGTCGATCGCCACCGCACCGGCCACCTCACGGACGGTCACCGTCACCGTGCCGGCCCCGTGCTCGAGCGCGTTCGACAACAAGACGCCGAGGATCTGACGCAGCGCCGCGGCGGAGACCCGCGCCGGCGGCACCTCGCCCATCCGGTGCAGCACCAGGGGCCGGCCGTCGGCGGCGAGGCGCGGCGCCCAGCTGGCATCGAGCTCGTCGAAGGCCGATGCCAAGTCGATCGGGTCGCGGGATGGCTGGTCGCGGGCCAGCGCGACGAGGTCGGAGATCGTGCGCTCGAGCCGGTCGACATCGAGCAGCGCACGGTCGACGTGGTCCTCGGGCCCCGGGAGCGACCGGCGCAACTCCTCGAGGTTCAGGCGCAAGCCGGTGAGCGGGGTGCGGAGCTGGTGCGACGCGTCGGCGCTGAACGCCCGCTCGCGCTCCATGAGGGCTCCGAGACGGGAGGCCGTCGAGTTGAGCGCATCGGCTGCCTGGTCGAGCTCGGTGATCCCCGACCGCGCCGCCCGCGCCGCGAAGTCACCGTCGCCCAGCTCGGCGGCTGCGGCCACGAGCTCCGCGATCGGCGCCTGGAGCCGGCGGGCGAGCGCCAGCGCGAGTGCCGCCGCGGCCGCCACGATGGCCGCGCCGAGCACGGCCATCGCCGCCCACGTGGTCCGGATCCGGCGCTGCAACGGCCCGATGGGGCTGCTCACCCGGACCACCGCGATGACGTCTTCTCGGCTGAACACGGGAACGGCCGCCACCAGGCGTTCCGACCGCGCCTGGGCCACCGTGCCCGTCGCCGCCTTGCGCACCACCTCGTCGGCCCGCGCCGGGCCCCGACCGCTCGTGCGGATGCCGTTCGGGAGGTAGAGCGCGTATCGATCGCCATGGCGGCCGGGCGGCAGCTCGGCACCGTCGTGGCTCGTGCGGAAGTTGGCGGGCACCTCGATGGTGGCCGCGGTGGCCTCGCGCTGGAGCCGCACGACCGCCTCCTCCTGGTAGAGCCGGGCGATGATCGATGCCAGCGGGATGGCGAAGGCCGCCACCGAGAGGGCGGTGACCGAGACGATGGCCACCAAGATGCGGCGGGTCACGCAGTGCTCACCGCTCGAAGCGGTAGCCGACGCCCCGCAACGTGGTGATCAGCTCCGGCGCGTCGGCCGGATCGCCGAGCTTGCGGCGGAGCGCCGACACGTGCATGTCGAGCGTCTTCGTGGATCCGAACCAATGCTCGTCCCACACCTCGGCCATGAGCCGCTCGCGGGTCAGCACGGTGCCGGCCTCGACGACGAGCAGGGCCAGCAGGTCGAACTCCTTGGCCCGCAGTTCGATCTCCTCGCCGTGGCGCTTCACCCGGCGGGCATCGAGGTCCACCTCCAGGTCGCCGACGCGGACCGGTCCGCTCGCGGTGGCCGGCTGGCGGCGGCGCAGGTGGGCGCGGATGCGGGCGCTGAGCTCGGCCACGCCGAACGGCTTGGTGACGTAGTCGTCGGCGCCGGCATCGAGGCCGACGACCGCGTCGATCTCGGCGTCGCGAGCCGTGAGCATGACGATCGTGGTGCCGGGGGCATCGGCCCGGAGGCGGCGGCACACGTCGATGCCGTCGACGTCGGGCAGCCCGAGGTCGAGCAGCACGAGGTCGAACGGGGCCTCCTCCGCATCGATGGCGGCGGCGCCGGTCCGGACCCAGGTGACCTCGTGGCCCTCGGCCTGGAGGATCTGGGCCAGGCCGTGGCCGATCTGCTCGTCGTCCTCGACCACCAGGATCTTCGATGCCATGGCGGCGAGCGTACGGGTCACGCGAGCTTGGTGAGGGCGCGCTTCATGTTGCGGACGGCCTGGCCGATCCGCTGCTCGTTCTCGATGAGGGCGAAGCGGACGTGGCCGTCGCCCCCGGGACCGAAGCCCACGCCCGGTGACACCGCCACCTGCGCCTCGCGTACGAGGAAGGACGCGAACTCGATCGATCCGAGCTCGCGGTAGGGCTCGGGGATCGGGGCCCAGGCGAACATCGTCGCCTGCGGCGGCGTCATCTCCCAGCCGATCCGGGCGAGCCCGTCGCACAAGGCGTCGCGGCGGGCCTGGTAGATCGGGAGCACCTCGCGCGGGTGGTCCGGGTCCTCGTTCAAGGTGACGGTCGCGGCGATCTGGATGGGCTGGAACGTGCCGTAGTCGAGGTAGCTCTTGAGCTTGGCCAGCGCCTGCACCACCTCGCTGTTGCCGACGAGGTAGGCGATGCGCCATCCCGCCATCGAGAACGACTTCGTCATCGAGTACAGCTCCACCGCGCACTCCTTGGCCCCTTGGGCCTGGAGGATGCTCGGCGGCTCGTACCCGTCGAACCCGAGCTCGGCATAGGCGTTGTCGTGGACCACGATCACGCCCTTCTCGCGGGCGAAGTCGACCACCTTCTGGAAGAAGTCCAGATCCACGCAGGCGGTGGTCGGGTTGTGCGGGAATGACAGCACGATCACCCGCGGCTTGGGCCAGGAGTACTCGTACGCCTCCTTCATGTTCTCGAAGAAGTCGGTGTCGGTGCTGATCGGGATCTCGCGCACGTCGGCGCCGGCCAGGTGGGGGCCCCAGATGTGGATCGGGTAGCTGGGCGACGGCACGAGGGCGGCGTCACCGGGCTGCAGCAGCACCCACATCAGGTGGCTGAAGCCCTCCTTGGCCCCGATGGTGGTGATGATCTCGCGCTCGGGGTCGAGGGCCACCCCGAAGCGCCGCAGGTAGAGGTCGGCGACCGCCTCACGCAGCTTCGGGATGCCGCGGCTCGACGAGTACCGGTGGTTGCGCTCGTTGTGCGCGGCCTCGCACAGCTTCTCGACGGCGACCGCCGGCGACGGCAGGTCCGGGTTGCCGAAGCCCAGATCGATGACGTCCACGCCCGCCCGCCGCGCCTCGACCTTCAACCCGTCGATGATCGTGAACACGTACGGCGGCAGGTTGGTGATCCGGCGGAACTCCATGGCGATCGACCCTACTGGCCGACCTCCGAGGGCTTCCGAACGGGTTCGGGCCTGCCAAGCTGGGCCGATGGCCGAGACCACTGAGTACGTCCCCGTCGTGGTGGAGATCCCTCGCGGGAGCCGCAACAAGTACGAGATCGACCACGAGACCGGCGAGATCTGGCTCGACCGACGCTTGTTCTCGGCAACGGTGTATCCGGCCGACTACGGCTACGTGGACCACACGCTCGGCGAGGACGGCGACCCGCTCGATGCCCTCGTGATCATGGAGGAGCCGACGTTCCCGGGTTGTCGCGTCCGAGCCCGACCGGTCGGGGTCTTCTGGATGGAGGACGACGCCGGGCCCGACGCCAAGATCATCTGCGTCCCCCACGGCGATCCCCGCTGGGACCACGTCCAAGACATCGGCCAGCTGCCCGACCACCTCACCGACGAGATCGAACACTTCTTCGAGGTCTACAAGCAGTTGGAACCCGGCAAGTTCGCCAACGTCAAGGGCTTCGAAGGTCGGGACGAGGCGTTGGCCGAGATCGCCGAGTCGCTCCAGCGGGCGATCGGCACCTCGTTCGCGTAGCCCCGGCTGCGCCGTGCGTTCGTCAGGCGGCGATGATGGCAGCGCGCTCGGGACCGAGGGCTGACGCCCAGTCGGCGACGGCCGAGCGGTCGCTCACCAGGATCACCTGGACGGCGCCGGCCAGCTGGGTCACACGGTCGAGGACGCGGGCGACCTCGTCGTCCTCGAGGGCGGCGAAGGGATCGTCGAGCACGAGCGGGACCGATCCGGCCAACCCGGCGGATCGCACCGACGCGAGCCGCGAGAGCAGTTCCCAGTCCACCTGCTCCAACAGCTCGGAACGGTCGATCGCCTCGAGCGCCTCCTCGGCGGCTTGGCGCTCGGCCTTGGCCGCCGCGTAGTCGGCGTCGGCCACGGCCAGCTCGGCCGCGGTCGCCTGCTCGGCGGCGGCGGCTTCGGTGACGGCCAGCTCGGCGTCCCGCAGGCGCTGGGTGGCCTCGGTGACGAGCGCGGTGATCCCCGATTCGGCGGCCGACTCCGCCAGGCGCGTCTGGGCCTCGTGCTCGCGGGCTCGCGCTCGCGCCAGGGTCGTCTCGGCTTCGGCCGCGGCCTGGGCGGAAGCCTCGATCGCGGGACCCTCGGCGAGGGTCAGGTCCGCCTCCGCGGCCGCCACCGCCGATGCGGCGGATGCCTCGGCCGCAGCTGTTCGGGCCAGGGCATCGTGGAGCTCGGCCAGCCGGTCCGACGCGCCGCGATGGCGGCTGACGGCGGACTCGCCGGCGCCCACGGCGGCGCGCGCGGCCTCGACGTCGCTCCAGCGCGACTCCCGACGCGTGACGGCCCGGGCGTCGGCCTCCGTCGCCTCGTCGGAGACCACGGGCCGGGCCAGTTCCGGGAGCTCGGGAAGCTCGGGGAGCTCGATCGCACCCGCCTGACGGGCATCGCGCATCGTGGCGATCGCGACGTCGAGCGCCCCGAGGGCCGCCTCGACCTCGGAGCGCCGGGTGTCGGACCCGCGCTGCTCGGCGAGGTACGAGCGGGCCAGCAGCTCGAGGTCGGCACGGTCGTACGGCGGCGGCCCGACCGCGATGCCGGCATCGCCGAGGGCATCGGCCAAGCCCATGATCGCCCCATGATCCGGGGAGCCGGACTCGCGGAGGTGGCGGAGCTCGTCCTCGGCCTCGGGCCCGGTGGGCTCGTGACCGAGGAGATCAGCCACCCGGGGGGCCACCGCATCGCGACGTTGGAACAGCTCGGTCCGACGGCGGGCCCGGTCGGCGGCACCCGGCAGCGCCGCCAGGTCCTCGTTGGCGTGGGCGAGCTGGGAGCGGGCCGTCTCGAGGATCGCCCGGTTCGCGGGGCCCACGCCCCGGCTCGACGAGCTCATCATGTAGTCGGCGTAGGTGGAGAACCCGAGGCGCTCGAGCACCCGCCGCTCCTCGATGCGGATCTCGTCCAGCCTCTTGCGCGAGCGGCCACCACCGAAGCGGCCCTCGGTGCGATCCTGGGCCTCGAGCACCGCGTTGTGGGCGGCCTCGACCTTGGCGATCTGCTCGGGCGTCAGGACCGGCTGGTTGAAGTCGGACTCCGCTTCGACGACGGCCCGCTTGGCCATCGCCACCCGCTCCTCGGCGGCCAGCTCGGCTGGCGACACGCCGGCGTCGAGCGCATGGATCTGCTGGTGCAGGTCCCGCCAGGTGTCGGCCAGCGCCAACGCCGCGACCACCGGCGGCGCGTCCGTGCTCGACTGCTCGAGGCGATCGAGGGCCACGGCGACCGGCGAGGCATCGTTCGGGCCGAGCGCCTCCTGCAGGCGGTCCAGTTCGACGCGTCGAGCCTCCAGGCCGGCCAGCCGCCGGTTGAGCGGCGATGCATCGTGCTCGGGATCGAGCTCGGCAGCGGCCTGCTCGGCACGAGCCAGCTCGTCCCGAGAGGCGGCCAACTCCTCGGTCGGATCCTGGTCGACGACCGAGCTGGCCTCTTCGACGGCCGCGGCTGCCACACTCGCCGCCGCCATGGCATCGCGGTGGCGCGCCCGAGCGGACTCGAGGTGCTGCAGGGCCGAGGCCCGGGCCTCCACGCCCATGTCACGGGCGACCACCGCCGCGCCGAGAGCCTGCTCGGCGACGACACGCTCAGCCGTGGCGCTGGCGACCTCGGCCTCCTGGCGGGTACGGGCGGCATCGACAGCTGCCATCGCGTCGCGGGCGGCTCCTTCGCCCCGCTCGATCTCGTCGAGTGCCGCGGTGGCCGCGCTGCGCTCGGCCATCGACGCGCCGAGTGCGGCGCGGTGGCTGGTGATCTCGTCGGTGAGCTGGCGCCGGCGCGCCGCCGCACGGTCCTGGGCGACCGCGGCGTCAGCCGAGCGCGGGTCGTGACCCGGCAGGTCGGCGGCGCGCACGACGGCGGGCACCCGACGATCGAGACCGAGCAGCTCCAACGAGGCAGGGTCGAGCGGGAAGCGGATGCCGTGGGCGTCGACCTCGCCTTCGGCGTCGGCCGATCCTTCGGCCAACCGCGAGAGGACGTCGATCAACCAGGTCCGCCGCTCGTCGGCGAGTCCTCGCACCACCGTCACCTGCGGATGCAACGCAACCGGGGCCGCGTCGCTGCCGGCCTCGCGCAGGTGGAGCACCTTCATGATGTCGCCCTCCCTCACGTCAGGGTCGTCAACGTGAACGGCCGACGGTACCCGATCAGCGGGTGCGCCGGGCTGGTCAGGAGACCGGGATGCGCTGCACCGGAGGATCGTCGTCGTCTCGGTGGGGCGGGCTCCGGCGCGTCCTCGTGGCGACCGATCCGAAGAGGTCCAGCAGGCTCCGCGCCGCCCGCGGATCGTCGACCACGTCCTCGGCCGCGTCGAGCAGGGCCCGGGAGGCGGCGATCACCTCGTGGGCGGCGCGCTGGAGGTGCTCGAGGCCGGCCTGGAGCCGGGGATCGGTCGGCTCGGCGCGGGGCTCCTCCGGCTCGCTCACCGACCGGCTCCGGCTCGACGGCGCCCGCTCGCACCATCGGCTCGCGCCGTGCGGTCTCCGGCGAAGGTCACCCGCAACCGGCCGTCACGCAGCGACGCGGCCCCCACCGGCCGGCGGCGCAGCGAGTCGGGCAGGAGCAACGCCCGACGGTGCGAGCCGACGCGGATCAACAGCTCGTCGTCGCGCCGGCCGAGCTCCAGCTCGTCCTTGTCGGCGAAGGGCAGCTCGATGGTGAGCTCGTAGCCGGTGCCCTTGCGGGTGACCTCCATCGGCTCGCCCGGGTGCAGCACTGCCGCCGGGTCGAGGTCTCCGTAGAGGCCGTCAGCGAACCCCCGCAAGGCGTCGAGGCCGACGAGCTCGTCGGCCGCGAGCTCGGCGCGGAGGATGGGTAGCGGGGCGAACCCCTCCTCGATGGAGCCGAGGTGCTCGGCGTGGCGCTCGCGCCAAGCCGCGAACCACGGGTCGGTGACGGCCTCGGGGAGCAGGCGGTTGGCCACCACCGCATCGACGCGGTAGCCGAACAGCGACAGGTACGTGTGGGTGCGCCGGGCTTCGGCCACCACGAGCCGCTCCGGGTTCACGACGAGGCGGACGCTGGTGGTCTCGGTGTCGGTGAGCAGCTCGCGCACGCCGTCGAGGCGGGCGTAGAAGCGCGAGGCCGAACCGAAGACGTCGTCGCCCGGCGTCGGCAGGCCGGCGACCCTCCCGAGCAGCGGCGAGACCACCTTGTTGACCTTGCGGCTCATCGGGAAGACGCGATCCATGTACCAGCGCATGATCTCCGGCAGCGACAGGAGGCGCAGGGTCTCCGCCGTGGGGGCGCAGTCGACCACCACGACGTCCCACTCACCGCTGGCGGCGTAGGCCTTGATGTCGCTGAGGCTGAAGATCTCGTCGAGGCCTGGGATGACCGACAGTTCCTCGGCCTCGATGGCCGCGACGCCGGCCCACTGGAACACGTCCTGGAGCCACGCCTGGATCTCGACCCATGAGTCCTCCATGCGCGCCTGGGTGTCGAGCTGCTGGCCCCACAATCCCGGCGCCAGCTCCCGGGGCGTGTCACCGAGGTCCATGCCGTAGGCGTCGGCCAGCGAGTGGGCCGGATCCGTGCTCAACACGATGGTGCGCAACCCGGCCTCGGCGCAGCGGAGGGCCGTGGCAGCCGCCGTCGTGGTCTTGCCGACGCCGCCCTTCCCGGTGAAGAGCAGGATCCTCAAGGGTTCGAGCCCTCCACGCGGGCCTTGAGCTCGCCGAGGGCGGTGTGCATGATCTTCCCCTGCGTGCGGCGCTTGATGAAGCCGGGCAGGGGGACGATCAGCTCGACCTCCAGCTCGTACTCGACCCGCGTGCCGCCGTCCGCCGGGACCAGGGCGTACTGGCCGTCCAGCTTGCGGGTGAGGTCGCCGTCGGTCAGCCGCCACGCCACCACCGCAGGATCCGACAGGTCGTAGCGGAGGGTGTAGCTGGTGGAGCGACCCATCCCGGCGGCCCGGAACCGCACCTCACGGGCCTGGCCCTCGTCGTCCTGGTCGAGCACCTCGACCGACTTCAGGTCGGTGGCCCACTCGGGATACCGCGCGAAGTCGAGCAGCACCTCGCGGATCACCTCGGGTGGGGCGGCGATGGTGGTGGTCTCGGTGACACGGTCAGCCATGTGGGTGGTCTCCTCCAACGTTGGCGAGGCGGAAGGTTAGGCGCGCCGCACGCCGGGACGAGCCGGGAAGGCACCGTGGCGAGAAGCCCAGAGGGTGGTGAGGCCCACGCCCCACACCGGCGCCATGACCGCGAACGGGGGGCGCACGACGGCGACCGACGCCACCGCGATGGCGATCTGCGCGAACCAGAGGCCGAGGAACCGCCGCCGGGCGAGGCGCGGCGCCGATGCGGTCAGGTAGAAGACGCCGGCCAGGTCGACCACCTCGTAGCGGCTCCGGGCGGCGGCCCGGACGAAGCCCACCCCGAACGCCACGACCCCGCCGAGGAACAATCCGCCCGACACCACGAGGGTGGCGATCTCGGTGGCCGCCGTCGCCCAGGCGGCGGTGACGAGCGAGACCGCACCGAGCGCGACGGTGCCCACGAGGTCGGCCAGGTAGATCCCATGGCCGGCATCGGGGTCGGCCAGTCCCGGCCGTGGTTCGGTGGTCGACGGTTCGGTGGTCATGGGGCGCCCGCCTCGGCGAGCTCGGCCTGCAACCGGGCCGCGAGGACGTCGTAGGAGAACTCCTCCTCGGCCCGGCGGCGCGCCGCGTCGCCCATCGCCCG
>JAOBWM010000075.1 GCA_025463365.1 Acidimicrobiales bacterium | reverse complement strand
CGCCCGCAGGGCGAGTGGAAGGCGACCATGACCTACGAGGGCAACGAGATGCCGTGGGCGGGCCGCTTCCTCGAGGTCGACGAGCCCGACAAGCTCGTCGTGGCCTTCATCGACGCCGCGACGATCGAGGACGTGTTCGACGTCATGACCTACACGCTCACCGAGGATGGCGACTCCACCGCGCTCGTGCTCCGTCAGCACGGCGGCCACCTCACCGACGAGCAGTACGAGCAGGCCAAGGAGGGCACCGCATCGTTCCTCGACGCCCTCGCCGAGGTCGTCGCCTCGCTCTAGCGATACCCACCGCACGCCCTGCGACCCCGCCCGTGCGACGCCAGCCGGGCCGGGGCCAGGGTGCCGGTCCTCGCTCGAGCGCTGATCGACACGGTGAGCCCGACCGCTCGAGCGGCAGCAACGATCGATTCCTCGCGGGACCGGTCACCGACCACTCCTCGCGTCGCCCCTGGAAGGACGAGGGTCAGCCAGGGGGCAGGAAGTGCTTGCCGAGGGTTTCGGTCTGGCCCTGGTAGTTGGAGCCGATGCCCTGGCCGTAGAGGGTTTCGGGCGCCGCCAACATGTGCTCGAAGGTGAGCTTGCAGACCCGTTGGCCGTGCTCGACCATGAACGGCACATCGTGGGCGCGCACCTCGAGCGCCGCGGTGGAGCCGGCCAGTGCGCCCGTGGGGCTGTAGCCGAACCCCGGATCGAAGAAGCCCGCGTAGTGGGTCCGCAGCTCACCGCTCGTGGGGTCGTAGGCCGTCATCTCGGCGGCGAGCGATGGCGGGATGGTGACGGCCTCTCGGGACATCAGCAGGTAGAACGCCCGCGGGTTCAAGACGATGCGGGTGCCGTCCTCGCTGTGCACCGTCTCCCAGAACGGGCCGACCGGCACGTTGCGGATCTGGCTGAGGTCGAGCAGCGGGGCGTTGGCCCGGGCCCGGTACCCGATCACGCGCTCGGGCTCGCCGTGGAGGTCGAGGCCCAGGAACATCCCGTTGGCGAGGGCGAGGTCGTCCGCCGGGATGGGCTCGCCGTCGAGGAACAGCAGCGGCTCGGTGCGGTGGTGCTCGCGGATGTCGTCGTCGGACAGCTCGGTGCGGCCGACCGACAGGCGGAGCTGGTTGAGCGACAGATCCTCACGCACCCGGATCGGGAACGAGAGCGGGACGACCTCGAGGTACAGCCCCCCCGAGTAGCCGTCCTCGATCTCGTCGAAGCGATAGCTGCCGTCGGTGATCACCCGGGTGAACACGTCGGCGCGGCCGGTGGAGCTCTTGGGGTTGGCCTTGGCCCGCACGCCGGCCGGCAGGTCGAGCTGCTCCTTGAGCGGGATGAGGTAGGGCCGACCCGCCTCGAGCACCACGCCCTCGCGACGAAGGTCGAGCTCGTCGAGCATCAGTTCCTTGCGGCGGGACTCGACCGTCTCGCGACCAGGCAGGAAGCTGCACCGCATCCGGTAGGCGACCTCGCCGAGGCGCAGGTCGAGGCTGGCGGGCTGGATGTTGGCGTCGGGGATCACGAAGTTCCCCGCGTGGATGGCCTTGGCGGCGATGGCCTCGCGCAGCCAGTGCGCCGGCAACACGCCTTCCTTGCCCTCCGGCAGTTCGAACGTCATCAGCACCCCACCTCTGACCGAGCCACCCCCGCATCGTAGGCGACCACCCCCGCCCCGATCCCCACCCCCTTCTGGCGTAGATCACGGTCGCCCAGCGACCGCCAGCTACGCCATTTCGGTGGTGTTGGCGGTGGTGTTGGCGGTGGTGTTGGCGGTGGTGTTGGCGGTGGTGTTGGCGGTGGCGGTGGCGGTGGCGGTGGCGGTGGCGGTGGCGGTGGCGGTGGCCCAGCGGTAGTCGGCCTTGCCGGCGGGTGAGCGCTCGACCTTGTCGACCAGGACCAGGTGCTTCGGGAGCTTGTAGCCGGCGAGGCTCTGGCGCAGGTGGGCCTTCAGGTCGTCGAGCGTGGGCGGCGACGACGGGTCGCGAGGCGCGACGACGGCGGTGACCGCACTGCCCCAGCGCTCGTCAGGGACGCCGACGACCAGCACGTCGCCCACCGCCGGGTGGCCCAGGAGCAGGAGCTCGACCTCCTCGGGGAAGACCTTCTCGCCGCCGGTGTTGATGCACTGCGATCCGCGTCCGAGGAGCTGGATCGAGCCGTCCTCCTCGACGGTGGCCATGTCCCCGGTGAAGCAGTAGCGCTGCCCGTCGACCTCGACGAAGGTCGCCGCCGTCTTGTCGGGATCGTTGAGGTAGCCGACGGGCAGCCGGCCGGCGTTGGCCACCCGACCGATCACGCCCGATCCCGGGACGACCGGCTTCAGGTCCTCGTCGAAGACCCCAGTGGTCGGGCCGGGTGCGAAACGGGCCATGCCGCCCTTGGCGCCGTCGTCGCCGGCCTGCAGCCGCTGCGAACCCTGGACACCGCTCTCCGACGAGCCGAAGCCGTCGACGATCGCCCGGCCGGGGAACAGCTCGGCCAGGCGGGCCTTGAGCGATGCCGACATCGGCGCCCCGCCGTTGGAGATGGCAAACAGGTTGGAGATGTCCCACCGGTCGGGCTCGGCCTGCCAGGCGTCGACCAGCGGTCTGGCGACGGCATCGCCGACGACGGTGAGGGAGTTCACCCCGTGGTGGTCGACGGCGTCCCAGACCGCTTCGGGGTCGAGCCGCCCGGGCATCAGGACTGTCTTGCCGCCGGCCAGCAGCCAGGAGAACGTGGTCCACTGCGCGGCGGCGTGCATCAGGGGGGCCAGTGGGAGATAGGTGAACGCCGGAACGATGCGGTCGATGATCTCGGCGGGCGCGTCGACCGGACCCGTGAGGCGCATGGGGTCGCCGCCGCCGATGCAGGCGAAGAACGCATCCTCCTGCCGCCACACCACGCCCTTGGGCCGACCGGTGGTGCCGCCTGTGTACATGAGGTAGGTGTCGTCGCCGCTGCGGCCAGGGGTCTCGACCGGATCGGGCGGGGCGGCCGCCAGCGCGTCCTCGTAGGCGACGGCACCGGCCAGTTCGGCACGCTCCCCCTCGACGCTCGACGGGTCGGGGTCGTCGAGCACGAGCAGCGACCGCAGCCCCTCGACGCCGTCGGCCACCGACGCCACGGCGCCCGTGAGCGTGTCGTGCACCAACAGCGCCACCGCGCCGGAGTCGCGCAGCAGGTAACCCAGCTCCTCGCCGGTGTATCGGTGGTTGATGTTGACCGGCACCGCCCGCAAGGAGAACGCCGCGATCATCGCCTCGAGGTATGCGGCGTCGTTGCGCAGGAACAACCCGACGTGGTCGCCGACACCCACGCCCGCGGCCCGCAGGTGGTTCGCCAGGCGGTTGGCCCGCTCGGCCAACTCGGCATAGGTGCGGGTCTGTGGACCGCACACCAGCGCGTCGCGATCGCCCACCCGGGCGGCCACCGCCTCCCACAGGTCGGCGAAGTTGTACGAGGCGGGAACCGGGCCGTCACTCACATCTGACAGTGTGTCAGAAACCGTTGCGCCATCCACCGAGGATCGCAACGTCCTGACCTGCTGATCTCGAACCTGGCTTGGTGTCCGAGGTGTGCGCGGGACCAACGGCGAGACCAACGGGTGGCGGAAATGTCGTCCGAGACCAGCGCCATCGACGAGGCAAGCTGTCGAGATGGACTTCGACCGGTTCGGCTTCGACCCCGAGTTCGAGGTTGAGATCGATCCTGAGTTCCCGGGCGACGGCGAGTGGGGCTGTCCGGTCTACGGATTCGATTCGATGGGCCAACTGGTCGACGCCTTCACCTCCCGATGGGGGTCACCCGTGATCGTGATGGCCCGGCCCACGGGGCGAGACCCGTGGGTGGGGATGTTCCCCTCGGGAGGCCTCGGCTCAGGGAGCCAGGTGTTCGCCTGTCCGGGACCCAACCACCTCGGGGTCATGGCGGGTGGGGACGTGTACGTGATCGATGTGCTCGCACCGAGCCAAGACGCCTCGGTCGTTCCCGTGAGTGCCGTTCAACAGGTCGAGGGAATCGCTGGAACGGACCTGCTCCTGCTGGTCCGGCAGCTGAACATCGTCGCCCTCGGGGGAGATGGCGTGCAGTGGACGACGCCGCGCCTCTGCCTCGACGACCTTCGGATCGTGGCCGCCTCGGCCGGGTCGATCGTGTGCTCGGTCTTCAATCTCGATGGCACCGACGAGAACGATGAGATCGAGTTGGATCCAACCACCGGTGAGCAGACCAGGGGCACCCGCTTCGACAGCCACTCGCCCTCCTGAGGCTCGGGCGTGGGGCACAAGGAACCCCAGATACTCGACCGCTCTCACCGAGGTTGCTCACCTATGGCGGATGAGCACCTTTGGAGATCCGCTCGTTGGACCACTCAGATCGCCGGTGCCTCCCACCATGCACCTCGTTGCTTCGGCCCTCAACGACTGCGCCTCCTCGGCCAAGGCGTTCCCCGAGGCAGCAAAGGCCCTACCCAGTTCCCGGCACGTAGAGGTCGAGATCAAGGTCGAGCTCCAGTGCCGCAAGCCGGTTCATCACCACTGCGGTCAGAGTGCCGTCTGGCGTTTCGCCGTCCAGGTGCGCGTGCACCGAGAGCCAGGCGTCGAGGGAGAACTCGTCGATGATCGACAGGAACTCGTCGCGCACCGCCTCCAATGAGCCGAGCACCTCGACCACGACGCCCTGGAGGTCGAAGGTCTCGCGGTTGGGCACCTGGTACTGCCAGATGGAGCGAGGAGCAGGGTTCGGCCACACACGACCGTTCGGCGTCACCCGCGGATCACCAGCCATCATGAGGAACTCCGTCGCCAGCCCGGTGCGCTCGCCGACGAAGGACAGGTCGAGCCGTTCATCGGTGGCGAGGTTGACCGAGACCCCGATCTCGGGCGTCACCGTGGCCTGCTGGTGATGTGGCGGCCCGACAACTGCTCAGCCCGATCCAGCGCGGGGTCGACCGCACGAAGGGCATCGGCCCACGCTTCCTCCGCTCCGTCCAGGTGCTTGCCTCGGCGTGCGCGTCGCCAACGATCGAGGTGCTTCTCGACGGCATCGAGGTCTGGGCGAAGGGGCGAGTCGCTCTGCCACGACGGCCACACGTGTCTTCGCTGCACCATGCGCTGGAGCATGTCGCCATCCCGGTAGTTCTGGGAGCGCAGGGACCGGGCGCGGAAGTGCTTGAGCTTGCGCGCCATGTAGGTGTCCTCGAAGGTCCAGTCCCGCATCTCGACCAGTGTTGCTGGGACGGACGCCTCCCGCCGCCCTCGATTCCATCGAGGCCAACGCCGGGACCAACTGATACGCGATGGTGCCACCGGCCCAACTCGCCCAACGGTGGCGGGTGATCGCGACAACCCACCTGACCTGTGGTTGGTGACCGCGGGTGCCGGGGCGGTTCACCGAGGTCGCTTGCCAGTGTCAGAAACGCGCAACGAGCCGGCCCCGGGGGGCCGGCTCGCCGGGGGAAACCTGGTGCTCGGGTGCGGCTGCGAGGCCGAACGACCGTGTCAGAGGAGGCCGGCAGCCTGGGCGGCTTCGCGGCGGTAACGGGTGGTGGAGTGCTCGGGGTCCTTGTCGAACTGCGGGAGCACCTCCTTGCCGAACATCTCCATGGAGTCGACGATCACCTGCGTCTCGAGCGTGTTGGTGGTGGGGCTGAACGTGAGTTGGTCGAAGCCCACCTCTTCCCACTTCTTGATCGCCCGCACGCAGTCGTCGGGGTCACCGATGATGGCGTAACCCTCGGCCGACAGCTGCTCGACCTGCTCCGGCGTGGGCTCGGGGATCTTGTTCGGCCACTCCGGGAAGTTCTTCGGGCGCGGCACGTTGTCGAGCCAGTGGTAGGCGAGCGTGGAGTAGTAGTTCATCCCCATGTCGCTGGCCACGCGGAAGGCCTCGTTGCGGTCCTCCATGCACACCATGTTGGTGACGCCCATGATGTTGTTGTTCACGTAGGCGCCGACGGGGGTGGCGTTGACGATGGCGGCCTTGTAGTTGTCGACCAGCACCTGCAGCTTCGACGGCGTGCCGAGCGAGAAGCAGAAGGCGCCGAGGCCGAGCTCGCCCGCCTCGGTGAAGGTGCCGGGGCTACCCGCCGCGGTCCACATGGCCGGGTGCAACGGACCGTTGGGCTTGGGGAAGATCTGGCGCTCCGGGACGGAGAAGTACTCGCCGTCGTAGGAGTAGACGCCGTCCTTCCACATCTTGGGGATCTCCCGGATCGTCTCGCGCCACATGAGCTTGGTGGAGTCGATGTCTTCGATCCCGAATCCGTGGACCTCGGTGGTGGAGGACCCACGACCCGTGCCGAACTCGAAGCGGTTGCCGGTGAGGTGGTCGAGCAGCGCGACGTTCTCCGCAACGCGCACCGGCTTGTTGACCGGCGGCGTGATGTTGAAGATCGCCGAGCCGAGGTGGACCCGCTCGGTCTGGGCGGCGCAGAAGCTCAGGAAGGCTTCCGGACCGGGCATGTGGCTGTACTCGTCGAGGAAGTGGTGCTGCGGGCACCACACGTACTTGAAGCCGCTGCGATCCGCGGCCTTGGCGATCTCGACGTTGCGGAAGATGCGCTTGTGCTCGGCGTTCGGATCGACCGCACGCTCGAACTTCGGCACGAACAACTGGGCGAAGACCCCGAACTCCATGAAGGTGTGCTCCTCTGGTCCCGGGGCGATGGTGCCGCCCCCGCTACGGCCAAAACTGTAACACGTTCTAGTTTCGGCACCAATCGCACCCGCCCTGCCCCAGTCGGCGAAGCGCGGCTTCGGCGGGCCGACGCGATCAGCAGGCGCCGTGGGCGGACGTGTCGGGAGCGAGGGCGAGGCGGACGCCGTCGGGCAGGCCCGGCGCGTCGGCGAGGCGAACGTCAGCCACGCGGCGGGCCCCCGGGGGGAGCGCTGTCCCGGGCGCCTGCAGGACGACCACGCCCGCGCACCGGTGGCCCGATGCCCGGTACCCGTCGCCGTAGGCCGGCACCCGCTTGGTGACCGGGATGACGATGCGTCCGCTGGTCCGCAGGCGCCAGACGATCACCGGCGAGAACGCGACGTCGTACGCACCCGTCTCCCCCACGAGGTACCGCTTGCCCGGCTCGGTGGCCCGGACCAGCGCGTCACCGAGCTGCCGGGCCGGCCGGTAGGACCACGCGGTCGGGTCGTGGCGCGGCAGGGCGAGCCCGACCCCGAGCACGACCACCGACATCACGACCGACACCACGAGCGGCACGAGCGGCGCGGGTCGCGCAGGTCGTGCGGACGCGGACGCGCCGAACCGTTCCGACCACCAGAGGGCGGGGCGCGTGGCGAACATCGAGGAGGTGGCGATCGACCGCGCGAGGCCGAGCCCGATGATCAGCCACGCGAGGAGGCCGGCGATGCGGAACCACTCGAAGGAGTAGCCCGCCACCAGGCCTCGGTCGAGCGGGAGGCTCGCGGCCACCGCGACCGCGCCGATGAGCGCCGCCACCACCGCGGCTGCGCCCGTCACGACGATCCGGTCCCGGCGGCGGACAGCCGACACCAGCACCGCCGCCAGCGCGACGACGACCGCAAGCAAGCCCACGGTGGCCGCGCCGCTCCCGGGCCGGATCCCGTCGAGGATGTCGACCAGCGGATCAGCCGCCGGTCGGACGAATCGGGGCGGCACGCCGAAGGCCTGGCCCACCGCACCGCGCACGGCGTCGAGCCCACCGCGCCCTTCGGCGCTGGTGCCGGCCTGGCGCACCAGCGTGAGGTTGCCCGGGTCGTGGGTGACCTCCTCGATCACGGGCACCACCCAGCAACCGATGCCCACCACCGTCGCGAGGAGCAACACCCGCGCCCCACTCCCCCGCTCGCCGCGTCGACGGCTGCGAACCCATGCCAGGACCTCCGTCCCCCATCCGCCGCCCACCGCCACGAGCAGCAAGAGGACCGACGGGATCACGTAGGTCAGGTGCGTCTGCATCACGAACGAGGCGACGAGCACCGCGACCGGGAGCAGGCGACGATCCCCGTCGGCGATCGACCAGCACAAGAACAGCAGCAGCAGGAACGGCGCCAGCGACGCCCATGGGTTCCAGATGTCGGTGAGGACCACGATCCCCACCGAGCGGACCAGCAGCACGATGCCGAGGGCGGTGGCGACGGCGAAGCCCGTGCCCGCCCGGCGATGGGCGAGCAGCACCACCCCGACGAGGAGCAGGGCGTTGAACACCGCCATGAAGACCGTGAGCGTCCACGTCGGCCCGACGCGGGCCGGCACCGAGAGCAGCCAGTACAGCAACGGTCCCGGGCTGTGGGCAGGGACCGTCCCGCGTTGCCCGGCCATCGAGACCTGGCCGACCATCGGCGAACGCGACGTCCACACGTCCCAGCTCCGGGTCGCGATCGTCGCGTCGTCCACCGTGGGGTTCCACCCCGACGACGCGGCCCGGATCCCGGCGACCACCACGGGAGCCGCCACGGCCGCCGCCAACCCGACGACGAGAGCGACCCCGCCCGACGCGCGCTGCGGATCGCTCCCCGAGCGCGTGGCCACCACGGCCCCAGTCTGGCGGACGTCAGACAGGCGGGCGGGTGAGGGCCTCGGCGTTGTCGCGCATGATGAGCCGGACCTCCTCGTCGGTGAACCCCACGAGGTCGTCGACGAACGAGGTCGGCTCGGCCAGGCCCTCGGCGTGGGGCCAGTCCGAGCCGAACAGCACGTGGCCCGCTCCAAGCGTGTCGGCGAGGTGACGGATGTCGTCCTCGTAGTACGGCGCCACCCAGACGTGCTCGCGGATCTGCGCCACGGGATCGGTGGTGAACGCACCCGGCGTCATCGAGTGGGCCTTGGCGAGCTTCTTCACGAGCGGGTGCACCCACTCCGAACCGCTCTCGATGGTGGCGACGCGCAACGTGGGGTGCCGGTCGAAGACGCCGTGGCAGATCAGCGCCGCGATGGTGTCGCTGATGGCCCGGTCCGAGGTCAAGAGCCCGTACAGCGGTGTGCGGCGGAAGGCCTCGAACTCCGCCGACTCGCCCCAGTCGACGACGTAGCGCCCATATCCGGCCTCGCCCGAGTGGTAGGCGACCGTCACCCCTGCATCGGCGAGCGCCGACCACATCGGGTCGTACACGGCATCGCCGGGCGATCGCCCGCCGGTGGGGGCCATGATCGGGCCGGCCCGCATCACCACGACCCGAGCGCCCTGCTCGATGGCCCAGCGCGCCTCGTCCACGGCCTGGTCCGGGTCGAGGAGCGTGAGGTACGGCGCACCGAAGATGCGGTCCTCGTAGTGCAGGCCCCAGTCATCGTCGACCCAGCGGTTGAACGCCCGGAACGCGGCGTGCGCGGCATCGGGATCGCCGACGAGGGCCTCCTCCATGCCGACGCCGAGCGTCGGGAACAAGAAGCAGCCGGCGATCCCCTGACGGTCCATCACCTCGAGCCGCGCCGCCGGCTCGCGGTACTCGGGACGGATCGGTTCGAGCTCGCCGAACGCGCCCCGGATGTCGTCGGCCGGCGACCGGCCGCGGAAGTACTCGTCGAGGCAGCCGGGTCGGGCGACGGGGTCGAACCTCGGGTTCGGGATGAAGCGGTTGATGCGCCCGCCCACGACGAGGCGCTGCTTGCCGTCGACGTCGGCCCACTGCATCGCCCGCTTCGCCATCCGGGGATCGAGGTGCCGGGTGAAGGCATCGGTGGCCTCGTAGTAGTGGTTGTCGGCATCGAAGACCTTGAAGTCGACCCTGCTCGCCTGCTCGCTCATCACGCACACCCCTTGCTGTCGACTGGCCCACAGCAGAGCCAAAACGAGAACACGTTCTCGTTTTCCAAGCTACCCGCGAGGCGCCCTGATGTCGCCCGGGCCCGCTCACGTGCCGAGCTCCTCGCTAATCTGACGCTCCGTCAGATTCGTGCTGCCCGCCGGCAGCCCGCTCCCCTTCCGAGGACACCATGACCTCCAGCACCGCCCCGCTCGCCGGGGTCCGCGTCGTCGAGAGCTCGATGCTCGGGCCGGCTGCGATCACCACCCACCTCGCCGACCTCGGTGCCGAGGTGATCAAGGTCGAGTCCCCGTCGGGCGACTACGTCCGCCAGATGACCTGGCCGATCGTCGAGGGCGTCTCGCT
>JAOBWM010000059.1 GCA_025463365.1 Acidimicrobiales bacterium | reverse complement strand
GGCGCGCCGTAGCGCACACACCCCGCGCGGTGGGGTTCGGGCGTGTGCGCCGCATGGCGCTGGGCGCGCCGTAGCGCACACACCCCGCGCGGTGGGGTTCGGGTGTGTGCGTAGCGCACACACCCCGCGCGGGTGGGGTTCGGGTGTGTGCGCCGGGTGGCGCTGGGCGCGCCGTAGTGCACACAGCCCACGCGGTGGGTGTGCGCTGGATCGACGCTGGGCGCGCCGTAGTGCACACACCCGGCGCGGTGGGGTTCGGGTGTGTGCGCCGGGTGGCGCTGGGCGCGCCGTAGTGCACACACCCCGCGCGGTGGGTTCGGCGGTGGGCGGGCCGTGGCGCGCACACGTCGAGCGGGTCCGGGGTGTGTGCGCTGGATCGCGGTGGGCGCGTGGTGGCGCACACACCTGTGGCGGCTGGCGTGGAGGGGGCCCGGGGGGCCTCCGGTCAGCGGTTGTTGGCGAGCAGCGGCGTGCCGTGGAACAACATGCCGAGCTGCTCGAGGCGCTCGGTCGCGTGGTCCGGCGGGGTGTCGAGGATGCAGGCGATGGCGCGGAGGTCGTCGCGGCGGATCGTGAGCACCCGACCGTTGAAGTCCTGGCGCTGGACCTGGATCATGGCCAGGTAGCGGCGGAGCATCTCGCCCGTCGGCCCGCCGATGTCGTCGAGGCGCCCGAGGTCGATCACGACCTTGCGCGGCGCCGGCGTGGCAGGAGCGGTGAGGTCGAGGTAGGCGCCGTCGACCCGGGGGTCACCGGGTTCGCGCGGCAGGAGCTGGTCGACCGGCACCTGGTACACCGCCGCCAAGCGGTGGAGCCGCGGCACCGAGATGGCCCGCTCGCCGCGCTCGTAGGCGCCGAGCACGGAAGCCTTGAACTCCTGGCTCGACAGCTCCTCCGCCTCTTGGAGCGACAGGCGCTTCTGGCGACGGATCGCCCGGAGTCGTTCGCCCACGAGGCGGGCGTATTCGGAGGACTCAGGGTCGAGGTCGGTTTCGGCCTGGGGAGCGGTCATGTGGATGTGTCTCCTGGGTCGAAGCGCACGCTGCGCACTGGTGGAGCACCTTAGCCCACGGAGCGCGGTTATGCCACGATGCGTGGTCTGAGCCTGGTTCAATCGCGCAGAGCGCGGTGGCACCGGCGGCAACGCATGTGGGCCGCGGCTCGTACGCTCAGCCCGTGTCGTTCGGCGTCTACCTCCACGTCCCGTTTTGCCGGCACCGCTGCGACTACTGCGCCTTCGCCACCTGGACCGACCGATCCGAGCTTGCCGACCGCTACCTCGCCGCGTGCCGCCGCCAGCTGCTTGAGGCCGCGCCGGCCCTGGCTCCGGTCACGAGCGTGTTCGTCGGTGGCGGCACCCCCACGCTCGTGGATCCGGACCAGCTGATGGCGGTCCTGGCGGCGATCCCCGTCGCGCCCGGTGCCGAGGTCACGATCGAGTGCAACCCCGACGACCTCGACGAGCAGCGGGCTCGGACCTACGCCGCCGGCCCGGTCACCCGCCTGTCCATCGGCGTCCAGTCGATGGATGCCGACGTGCTGGCCACCCTGGGTCGAGAGCACGATCCCGCCAACGTGCGGCGTGCGGTGGCGGCGGCGCAGGCAGCTGAACTGTCCGTCAACGTCGACCTCGTCTACGGGGCGGCGGGGGAGACGCTCGACCAGTGGGACGCGACGCTCACGGAGGTGCTGGCGCTCGCGCCCGACCACATCAGCGCCTACGCCCTCACGGTGGAGCCGGGTACGCCGCTTGCCGCCGATCCGGCCCGGCACCCCGACGACGACACGCAGGCCGACCAGTACCAGCTCGCCACCGCACGCCTCGGCGCCGCCGGATACGAGTGGTACGAGATCTCGAACTGGGCGAAGCCCGGCCATGAGTGCCGTCACAACCACCTCTACTGGTCAGGAGGCGAGTACCTGGCGGTGGGTTGCGCCGCCCATGGGCACCTCGGCGGCCGTCGGTACTGGAACCACCGGACCCCCGAGCGCTACATCGCCGCCATCGAGGAAGGTCGGTCGCCCGAGTCGGGGGCCGAGGAACTGTCACGCGACGAGCAGCGGGTCGAGGGGCTCCAGCTCGCGATCCGGACCCGTCAGGGCGTCCCGGCCGCTGAGGTGTCGCCGCAGGTGCTTGCCGACCTCGACGGCCTCATCGAGGAAGAGGGCGACCGAGTCGTCCTGACCGAGCGCGGCCGCTTCCTGGCCAACGAGGTGGCGATCCGGCTGGAGTGACGGCACGCGGGCGCCTCGGTCAGGCGGTCGCGAGCAGGAGGGCGGGCAGGTCGAGCAGGGACGCGATGCGATCGCAGTCGGCGTCGCTTCGGATCCCGAGCGGGTCGACGAGGATCGGGTGGACGCCGGCGGCGCGGGCTCCGAGGACGTCGTACTGGTAGGCGTCGCCCACGTGCACGGCGCGCCCGGGCGGCACGCCGACGAGGTCGAGGGCCAGGTGGAAGATCGCGGGGTCGGGCTTGGCGACGCCGACCGCACCCGAGTCGACGATCGCCGCGACCTCGACCCCCGGTCCCGGCCCGACCTGCAGCAGCCCCGTCGCGGGGAGGAGCTCGGCCACGGTCCCGTCGGCGTTCGACACGA
Organism: Acidimicrobiales bacterium; assembly: GCA_025463365.1. GTDB lineage: Bacteria > Actinomycetota > Acidimicrobiia > Acidimicrobiales > Iamiaceae > Aquihabitans. The sequence goes on along the minus strand of JAOBWM010000059.1, from coordinate 6,800 downwards.
TCACGATGGGCACACCGGTCGCCGCCACCGCAGCCAGCCCTTCGGCGGCCCAGGGGAGCGGTTGGGTCCAGAGCCCGGACTGCGCCCACAACCCGACGAGGACCGACTCCGGATCGATCGCATCGGGGCCGTCGGATCGGGCCAGGCCCAGGTGCCGGACGTAGGCCGCCCCGTAGTCGCCGAACTCCTCGGGCGCGGCGCGGGCGCGATCGATGGCGTGGACCCCGCGGTAGTGGGCCTCGAACAACAGCTCCGGGTCGACGACGAAGCCCGAACCGGCGAAGCGCTCGACCACCTTGTCCGGGTGCGGCGACACCAGCACGCCCCCCGCATCGAGGAACACGACATCGAACGGACGGTCAACCACCGCTCCGACCGTAGTGGCGCCGCTCTGCCCGATCTGACGGTCGCGGCAGTCGACCATGCTGCCGGGGGAACGTCGATGAGTGAGGGCGGCGCGTCGAGGTCGCGGAAGGCAAGGGACGAGTCGACGCGAGCGTCAGCGTTCGCCGAACGCGATGGGGCCCGTGCGACCGGCCGACGAAGGAGGCCGAGAGCGGACAAGACGTCGGTCGGTCGGTCCGAGGCGCGGGCCGAGGCTTCAGCGAGCGAGCGGCTTGTACTTGATGCGGTGGGGCTGGTCGGCTTCGGCACCGAGCTCCTTCTTGCGGAAGGCCTCGTACTCGGAGAAGTTGCCCTCGAACCAGCGCACCTGGCTGTCGCCCTCGAAGGCGAGCATGTGGGTGGCGATGCGGTCGAGGAACCAGCGGTCGTGGGAGATGACGACCGCGCATCCGGCGTACGCCTCGAGACCCTCTTCGAGGGCGCGGAGCGTGTCGACATCGAGGTCGTTGGTGGGCTCGTCGAGCAGGAGGACGTTGCCGCCCTCCTTCAGGAGCTTGGCGAGGTGGACTCGGTTGCGCTCACCGCCCGACAGCACGCCCACCGCCTTCTGCTGGTCCGAGCCGGTGAAGTTGAACGAGGCGACGTAGGCGCGGCCGTGGATCTCGCGGCCGCCGACCACGAGGTCGTCCTTGCCGCCGGTGATCTCCTCGTAGACGGTCTTCGTGTCGTCGAGGCTGTCGCGGCTCTGGTCGACGTAGGCCATCTGGACGGTGGACCCGACCGTGATCGAACCGGTGTCGGGCTGCTCCTGGCCGGTGAGCATCTTGAAGAGCGTGGTCTTGCCGGCGCCGTTGGGGCCGATGATCCCGACGATGCCGGCCTTGGGCAGCGAGAACGACAAGTCCTCGATGAGCAGCTTGTCGCCGAAGCCCTTGGCCAAGCCGTCGACCTCGATCACCTGGTCGCCGAGGCGGTCGCCCGAGGGGATGAAGATCTGCAGCTTCTGGTCTCGTCCTTCGGCCTGCTTGGACTCCTCGAGCAGCTTGTCGTAGGCGGCCAACCGAGCCTTGCCCTTGGATTGGCGGGCCTTGGGCGACATGCGCACCCAGTCGAGCTCTTGGCTGAGCGCTCGCTGGCGGTTCGAGGCTTGCTTCTCCTCGAGGGCGAGGCGGGCGGTCTTCTGCTCGAGCCAGCTGGAGTAGTTGCCCTCGAAGGGGATGCCGCGGCCGCGGTCGAGCTCGAGGATCCAGCCGGCGACGTTGTCGAGGAAGTAGCGGTCGTGGGTGATGGCGACGATGGTCCCGGCGTAGTCGCGCAGGAACCGTTCGAGCCACGCCACGGACTCGGCATCGAGGTGGTTGGTCGGCTCGTCGAGGAGCAGCAGGTCGGGGGCGGACAGCAGGAGGCGGCACAGGGCGACGCGCCGCCGCTCGCCGCCGGAGAGGTTGGCCACCTCGGCATCGCCGGGCGGGAGGCGCAGGGCGTCCATGGCGATCTCGAGCTTGCGATCGAGGTCGTTGGCGCCCTTGGCGGCGATCTCGGCTTCGAGCCGGGCCTGCTCCTCGCCGATCTTCTCGTAGTCGGCATCGGGGTCGGCGTACTTGGCCAGGCATGCGTCGTACTTGGTGAGCAGCCCAGCGACCTCGGCCACGCCGTCGAGCACGTTGTCCTTGACGTTCTTGCTCTCGTCGAGGTGCGGTTCCTGCTCGAGCATGCCGACGCTGAAGCCATGGGTGAGGCGGGCCTCGCCGGTGAAGCCGTCGTCGCGCCCGGCCATCACCTTGAGGAGCGACGACTTGCCGGCCCCGTTGGCGCCCAGCACGCCGATCTTGGCGCCGGGATAGAAGGACAGGCTCACGTCCTTCAGCACCTCGCGGTCCGGCGGGTAGAACCGGGTCAGCTTGTGCATCGTGTAGATGTACTGGGCGCTCACGAGCGGGAACCTCCGAGGATCGGCGCAGCGGGCCACGGTAGCGGTCCCACCCGCAGGTCCTTCAGGCCGCGACGAGCCTCAGTCGTCCGCCCAGGGGTCGGTGGCCCACCGGTCCCGTCGACCGATTCGCGCCGTCTCGGGGGCGGTCCCGGCGAGCCGGCGCAGCTCCGGGCGCACCGCGAGCAGGTAGTAGATGCCTCCGACGCCACCGCTCAGGATCACGAGTGCGATCGTGGCGCCCCTCGTCCTGTTCGACGCGTCCCAGGACCGTGCCGGGATCCGAGCGGCGCTGACGATCGCGGCCACGCACCAGACGGGGAGCGACAAGAACGCGCCGAGGAGGAGGTAGGCGATCACGAGGCGACCGGCCCGGCCACCGGAGCGTTCATGGCCACCCGGGTGGGGTCGGGGAGGTCGAGCTTGGCGAGGACCTTGGCGAGGGCGCGCAGGTCGGCGACGTCGAGGGAGCCGAGGACCTCCGGGGCGCGAGCGAAGCCCTCCATGCCGCGGGTTCGGATCGCGGCGCCGGCGTCGGTGAGCCAGACCTCCTTCACGCGACGGTCGTGGGCCGAGAGGCGCCGTTCGACGAGGCCGACCTGTTCGAGGCGGTCGATCCGGTTCGTGACCCAGGACGGGTCACAGGCCCAGTGCTCGGCGAGCGATCGCTGGCTCACGCCCTCGCCCGGCTGCATGTGGAACAGCGAGATCATGTCGCTGATGTGGAGGCCGAGCTGGGCGGCGACCTCCTCGCGGCGGGACTGTTGCGACACGAACAGCCGCGCGATCTGCACCCAAGCCTCGGCGGCCAGCCGAGTCGGCTCGTCCGCATCCGGCGGCAGGTTGGCCGATGGGAAGTCGGTGGGGAGGCCCATGCCCGCAGTGTACGCGTCCTTTGCGATCACGCAATGGTTGTGTTCAATCAATACTTGACATTCCTCAATGATCTCGCGACAGTGGACGGCATGTCGCAACCACCAGCCATCGAGGTCTCGGGCCTCACCAAGCGGTTCGGCGAGGTCCAAGCGCTCAGCGGCGTGGACCTCGCGGTCGAACCCGGCACGGTCTACGGGCTGCTCGGCCCCAACGGCGCCGGCAAGACCACGACCGTGCGAGTCCTCACCACCATCATCCGGCCCGATGCGGGCATCGCCCGCGTCCTCGGGATCGACGTCACCAAGGACCCGCAGCGGGTCCGCCAGAGCATCGGCCTGGCCGGTCAGTACGCCGCGGTCGACGAGGTGCTCACGGGTCGGGAGAACCTCGAGCTCGTGGGTCAGCTCACCCACCAGTCACGCTCCGTCGTGACCAAGCGGGCCGACGAGCTCCTCGAGCGGTTCGGGCTCAGCCACGCCGCCGATCGCTCGCTCAAGACCTACTCCGGGGGCATGCGCCGCCGACTCGACCTGGCGGCGTCGCTCGTGCACCGTCCGCCGGTCCTGTTCCTCGACGAGCCCACGACCGGGCTCGACCCCAAGAGCCGCAACGACCTCTGGGACATGATCCGCGAGCTGGTGGCCGACGGCACCACGCTCCTGCTCACCACCCAGTACCTCGAGGAGGCCGACGTGCTCGCCGACCGCATCGCCGTGATCGATCGCGGGACGGTGATCGCCGACGGCACCGCCGCCGAGCTCAAGGCGCAGATGGGCGCGACCGTGCTCGAGATCTCGTTCGTCGATGCTCGTGGCGCCGACGCGGCCCTCGCCACGATCGCGAGTGTCGTGCCCGGCGCCGAGACGGACGGCGCAGTCGTCCGGGCCCCGGTCTACGACGGCGCCAAGACCGCCATGGAGGTGCTGCGGGCGATCGACGCCGCCGGCCTCGACGTCGGCGGGCTCACGGTGCGCGAGCCCAGCCTCGACGACGTGTTCCTCACCCTCACCGGCCACCGCGCCGAAGAGATCGACCCCCGGCCCGACGATTCCGACGTAGCGCCGGCCGCAGCGCCAGGAGGTGCCCAATGACCGCTCCCGAAGCATCCATCGCCGTGACCGTGCCCCGGACGGCGGCCGCGTCTCCCTCGATCGAGGCCACCGGATCCAAGCTGAGCTGGGCCGTCAAGGACACGCTCGCCCTGGCCAAGCGGAACCTCCTCCACTACACGCGGGTCCCACAGCTCCTGGTCTTCACCTTCATCCAGCCGATCATGTTCGTGCTGCTGTTCCGCTACGTGTTCGGCGGGTCGATCGCCGTGCCCGGCGGGTACGTCAACTACCTCATGCCCGGCATCTTCGGCCAGACCGTCGTGTTCGGCGCCACCTCGACGGCGATCGGCCTGGCCGAAGACCTCGGTGGCGGGATCATCGAGCGGTTCCGGTCCCTGCCGATGGTGCGCATGTCGGTCCTGGCCGGCCGCACCGGTGCCGATGTCGTGCGCAACACGGGCGTGGTCATCGTGATGTTCATCGTCGGCTTCGCCGTGGGGTTCCGCCCGCACGGTGGTGTGCCCCGGATCGTCCTGGGCGCGGCGCTCGTGCTCGCCTTCGCCTTCGCCCTCTCCTGGGTCATGGCGCTGGTCGGGCTCAAGGTGGCCAACGGTGAGGCGGCGCAGGCGGTCGCGTTCCCGCTGATGTTCCCGCTCACGTTCGCCTCGTCGGTCTTCGTGCGGGTCGACACCATGCCCGGCTGGCTCCAGGGCTTCGCCGCCCACCAACCCGTCACCGTGGTCGTCAACGCTGCCCGCGGGCTGATGCTCGGTCCGGAGGCGTCGGCCCAGCTGCGGGCGGTGGGCACGTTCACCACGTCCACCACGAGCTACGTCCTCCAGAGCGTCGCCTGGATCGCCGCGATCCTCGCGATCTTCGTGCCCCTCGCCGTGCGGCAGTTCAACAAGAGCTGATCGGGTTCGGGACCGTCGAGCCGGTCGGCCCGGCGGTTCCCGTACCCCGCTGGGGGCGCGGCCACCAGGCACCTTCTGAGCGTCCGGGTGGGTCGGTAGGGTGGCATCGATGGCCGATTCCCATACCCCCACAGATGCGCTCGGGCCCAACGCCTGGCTCGTCGACGAGAAGTACGAGCAGTTCCTCGCCGATCCCAACTCCGTCAGCGAGAGCTGGCAGGACTTCTTCGCCGACTACCAGCGCGACAGTGATGTCACCGCGAGCGTCACCGACAAGTCGCTGCCGGCCACCGGCCGCACCGGCGAGACCGGACAGCTCCCCGCGGTGAAGCCCGGGTCGCCGCCGACCGCGCCCGCGACCGCGCCCACGCCGGCGTCCGTGCCGGCCGCCAAGGCGGGACCGGCCGAGGCCAAGTCCACCGGCATCTCCGCCGACGGCACCGCGGAGATCCCGGGCGAACCGTTGCGGGGAGCAGCGGCACGCATCGTGGCCAACATGGAGGCAAGCCTCGGCGTCCCGACCGCGACGTCGTTCCGCGAGGTCCCGGCCAAGCTGCTGGAGGTCAACCGCCGGGTGATCAACGGCTACCTCACCCGCACCCGCGGCGGGAAGGTCAGCTTCACGCACCTCATCGGTTACGCCATCGTGCGTGCCGTCGCCGACTCCGTGCCGGTCATGAACAACTCGTACCTCGAAGGGCCCGACGGCAAGCCCCGCGTCGTGCGCCACCCCAACGTCGGCCTCGGCCTGGCGGTCGACGTCGAGAAGAAGGACGGCTCGCGCACCCTGTTCGTCCCGGTGATCCGAGACGCCGACACCCTCGACTTCCGCGGCTTCTGGGGTGCCTACGAGGACCTCATCCGCAAGGTCCGCTCCAACAAGCTCACGCCCGACGACTTCGCCGGCGCCACGATCACCCTCACCAACCCGGGCACCATCGGCACCGTCCAGTCCGTGCCCCGCCTCATGCAGGGCCAGGGCGCCATCATCGGCGTCGGCCGCCTCGACTACCCCGCGGCCTTCGCCGGCTCCGATCCCGAGGCCCTTGCCGAGTTCGGCCTGTCGAAGGTCATGACGGTCACGTCCACCTACGACCACCGCATCATCCAGGGCGCCGAGTCCGGGCTTTTCCTGAAGCGGATCCAAGAGCTCCTCATGGGATCCGACGACTTCTACGGCAAGATCTTCCGCTCGCTGGGCGTGCCCTACGAAGCGGTGAAGTGGCTGCCCGACGAGAACCCGCGCGACCGCGAGCAGGCCCGCCTCGAGAAGCAGGTCTCGGTGCAGACGCTGATCGATCAGCACCGCATGCGCGGCCACCTCATCGCGGACCTCGATCCGTTGGCGTGGAAGGAGCCGCACATGCACAGCGAGCTCGATCCCGCCACCTACGGCCTCACCATCTGGGACCTCGAGCGGGAGTTCCTTGCGGGCAACGTCGCGGGCAGCGACCGCATGAAGCTCGGCGACCTGCTGCACGTGCTGCGCAACGCCTACTGCCGCACCATCGGCATCGAGTACATGCACATCTCCGAGCCGGAGCAGAAGGAGTGGATCCAGCGCCACGTCGAGGGCGTCGACGACCGCATCGAGCCCGAGGAGCAGCGCCACATCCTCGGCCGCCTCAACGCGGCGGAGGCGTTCGAGAAGTTCCTCGCCACCAAGTACGTCGGCCAGAAGCG
>JAOBWM010000050.1 GCA_025463365.1 Acidimicrobiales bacterium | reverse complement strand
CCTCGCCACGTCCGGGGCGGGGTTCACGGTGTTCGCCCTCCTGCTCGTCATCGGCGGCTTCTTGCTGCTGCGGGCGAGCCGCACGTTCCACACCCTGGGTGTGTCGTTCCTGACCCGCGTGGAGTGGCGATCAGACGCCCACCCGGCGCGCCTCGGCGTGCTCGGCTTGCTCGTCGGCACGCTCATCGTCGCCCTCATCGCGGTGGCCATCGCCATCCCGGTGGGGGTGACGGCATCGCTCTACATCATCGGGTACGCCAAGCCTCGGTCCCGTCGCCTGCTGACGAACTTCGTCGACCTGCTGGCCGCGGTGCCGGCGCTCATCTACGGCATCTGGGGGTTCCGGTACCTCGGCAACGAGATCGTTCCCCTCGCCCGCTGGCTCAGCCGGCATGGCGGGTGGTTCCCGCCGTTCCGCACCGAGGCCGACGCGAAGCTGGTCGGCTCCTTCTTCGGCGCGGGCGTCGTCGTCTCGCTGATGGTCGTGCCGATCATCACCTCGATCACCCGTGAGGTGTTCGCCCAGGCGCCGGTGGGGGAGAAGGAGGCGGCCCTCGCTCTCGGCGGCAGCAAGTGGGGGATGCTGCGTGCGGTGGTGATCCCGTACGGGCGCGGCGGCGTCGTCGGCGCCTCCATGCTCGGGCTCGGCCGGGCCCTCGGCGAGACCATCGCGGTCTCCCTGCTGCTGCCCCAGGTGCCCAAGCTCAGCCTTCGCATCTTCGAGAACGGCGGCGGCACCATCTCCGGCTTCCTCGTCCAGCGCGCCGGCAGCGATCCGGTCACGGTGAGCGGGCTCATGGCTGCCGGGCTGGTGCTCTTCGTGATCACGCTCGGCACGAACCTCGTCGCTGCGGTGGTCATCGGCCGCAGCCGCTCGGGCGCCGGCGTCGACCTGTGACCACCACGACGGGCCTTGCCTCGTCGGGTCGCCCGGCTCGTCGTCGGGTGGACGACCGCTCGCTCAGCGACCGGCTGCTCATCGGCGCCTGCGCGGCCAACAGCCTGCTCGTGATGTGGGTCGTCTACGGCTGGCTCACCGACGGCACCGGATGGCTCGGCTTCCTCATCAGCACCTTCCTGCTGTTCGTCGTGCTCCTCTACGTCGCCACGCGCGAGCAGGACGGCGCCCAAGCCGCGGCCGACCGCGTCGGGGAGGTCGTGATCGCCACGGGCGCGGTCCTGCTCGTGGTGCCCTTCCTGCTGCTGATCGCGTTCATCGTGTCCAAGGGGGCGGGCAACCTACGGCTCGGCTTCTTCATGCACGACCAGGGCGGGATCACGCCGACCATGCCGGCCACCGCCGGCGGTGGGGCCCACGCCATCGTCGGCACGCTCGAGCAGGTGGGGCTGGCCCTCGTGTTCACCTTGCCGCTCAGCCTGCTGACCGCAGCGTTCCTCAACGAGACCCGAAGCTCATGGCGCCGACCGGTTCGGATCCTGGTGGACGCCATGAGCGGCCTGCCGTCGATCATCGCTGGCCTCTTCATCTACGCCTTCTTCGTCATCCCGTTCGCCAAGACGAGCACGCTCTTCAACTTCAACGGGTTCCTCGCGTGCCTGGCCCTCTCGATCACGATGCTGCCCACCATCACCCGGACGGTCGAGGTCGTGCTGCGCCTGGTGCCCGACGGCCTGCGCGAGTCGGCGCTGGCCCTCGGCTGCTCCCGGGCGCGCATGGTCTGGTCGGTCGTGCTCCCCACGGCCCGCAGCGGCGTGACCACCTCGGTCGTCCTCGGCATCGCCCGCGCGGTGGGCGAGACGGCGCCGCTGCTGTTCACCGCCTTCGGCCTGGACCTCATGAACGCCAACCCGTTCTCCCAGCCGCAGGAGAGCCTCCCGATCTTCATCTTCCGCAACATCCAGAAGCCATCCCAGGCATCGATCGACCGGGCGTTCACCGGTGCCTTCGTGCTGATGGTCCTCGTCCTCACCCTGTTCGCGCTGGCCCGCGTCGTCGGCCGGGACCGCACTCGTTCCCGTCGACGGCGGCGTCGACCCGCGCCCCGCACCGCCACCCCGGAGCCGTCATGACCGTCCTCGATCCCACCCGCGATCCAGCCCGCGATCCCGCCGTCGAGGCGCGCCCGAGCACCAGCAGCCTGCTGCGCGGGGGCCCGCCGCCCGGGGCTGGCACCCTCGCGGCCACCGACGTGTGCGCCTGGTTCGGCGACCACCTCGTCCTCGACCGGGTCAACCTCGAGATGGCCGCCGCCCAGGTGACCGCCCTCATCGGGCCGTCGGGCTGTGGCAAGTCCACCTTCCTGCGGCTCTTGAACCGGATGCACGAGCTCGTCCCGGGCGCGACCCTCGCCGGCGAGGTCCACCTCGACGAGGCCGAGATCTACGCGCCGGGCACGCGCGCGCAGGAGGTCCGCAAGCGCATCGGCATGGTCTTCCAGAAGCCGAACCCGTTCCCGGCGCTCACCATCCGCGACAACGTGCTCGCCGGCGTGAAGCTGGCACGCCTGCGCACCTCCGACCCCGACGCGCTGGTGGAGCTCAGCCTCACCCGAGCCGGCCTGTGGCGCGAGGTCAAGGATCGCTTGGACGACGCCGGCGGTGCGCTCTCGGGTGGCCAGCAGCAGCGCCTCTGCATCGCCCGCTCGCTCGCCGTCGGGCCGAACGTCTTGTTGATGGATGAGCCGTGCTCGGCGCTCGATCCCACCTCCACCCGCCGCATCGAGGAGACCATCGCCGAGATCGGCCACGAGGTCACGGTGGTCATCGTCACCCACAACATGCAGCAGGCGCAACGGGTGTCGGACCACTGCGCATTCTTCCTCGCCGCGGAGAACGAGCCCGGGCGCATCGTGGAGCAGGGCCCGACCGACCAGATGTTCCACTCGCCGGCCGACAGCCGGACGCTCGACTACGTGTCCGGGCGCTTCGGATGAAGCGGCTCTTCGGCGCGGTCGCCGCGCTCGGGCTCGTGGCCGCGTCGTCGGTCGTCCAGGCCCCCGAGGCCATGGCCGGCGGTGCGCTCGTCAACGGCGCCGGGTCGAGCTACGTGGCCCTCGCCATGCAGCAGTGGGTGACCGACGGCGGAGCCCAGGGCCTGCGCATCAACTACACGCCCACCGGATCGCCCGACGGGGTCCAGCGCTACGTCGGCACCCAGGTGAACTTCGCCGCCACCGAAGCCGAGTTCAGCTCGTTCGGCACCACCTCGGTTCCCCGCGGCTACCAGTACGTGCCCACCGTCGCCGGGGCCGTGTCGGTCATGTACAACCTCCGCGACGCGGCGGGCCGCAAGGTGGACTACCTGCACCTGAGCCAGCGGACCGTCGCTCGGATCTTCCTCGGCGACATCTCCCGGTGGTCCGACCCCGCGATCAGCGCCGAGAACAACGGGTTCAAGTTCCCGAACGAAGCGATCAACGTCGTGTTCCGCTCGGGCCAGTCGGGCACGACGGGGTTCTTCTACGACTTCGTGGCCCATGCCGAGCCGCAACTGTTCGCTCGTTGGGCCGCGAAGTACCAGGCGCCCACCGACGTGCGCATCTTGGAGATGCCACCGAACTTCGCCCCCAAGACCCAAGGCCTGGCCACGTCCGACCAGATCGCCCAGTACCTGGCGAGCGACGCCGGCCGGTGGTCGATCAGCTACGACGAGTTCGGCTTCGCCAAGACCTATGGCGCCAACTCGGCATGGATCCAGAACCGGGCCGGCAAGTGGGTCCTGCCCTACGCCACCAACATCTCTGCCGCGCTCGAAGGGGCGAAGTTGCGCCAGGACCTGAGCCAGGAGCTCTCGGGCGTCTATGCCAACCCGAACCCGCTCGCGTATCCGATCTCGGCGTACTCCTACATCGTCGCCCAGTGCGCTCCGGCCTCGGATCGGGCCACGTGCAAGGGCGCCTATCCGGACAAGGGCGTGATCTCCACGCTGGCACCGTGGCTCCGCTACATCGCGTGCGATGGCCAGATCCAGATGGCGCGCATCGGCTACTCGCCCCTGCCGCGGAACCTCTCCCAAGAGGTGATCAACTCCATCGCCCGGCTCGACGGCTCGCCCGTCTCGGTCCAGCTCAACTCGGGCAACTGCTCCAACCCGCGCTTCCACGGGAGCCTCGGGGCCGGCGCCGTGAGCCCGCCTGACCCCTACGCCCAGCTTCCGGGCGGGGTCGCCGGCGCCACCGGGGGGCCAGGGACCGCCGGCAACGGCGGCCCCGCCCCGGGCGCCACCACCTCCGGCGGGACCCAGCCCGCCGGCGGGT
>JAOBWM010000046.1 GCA_025463365.1 Acidimicrobiales bacterium | reverse complement strand
GCCGGCCGCCTCGATGTCGATGGCGGAGCTCTTCATGGCCGACTCGAGCTGCGCCGGGGTCAGCGTCGGCTTCGCCTGCAGGGCCAGCGCGGCGATGGCTGCGACGTTGGGCGATGCCGCTGACGTCCCGAAGAACGGGATGAATCCGGGTGTCGTCGAGCCCACACCGTCGGCGCCCGTCACATCGGGGCCGTTGAGGGGGGTCCCGCCGGTGTGGGTGAAGTTGCCGGGGGTGATGGCGGTGCCGTTGCTCAAGAAGAACTTGCGGATCGGGCCGTCGCTGGTGAAGAGCTCCGAGAGGTTCGAGCCGGAGTGTTGACCGACGCCCGGGCTCACGTAGGGGCCGGCGGGGCTGGCGCCCGACCACTTCGTCCGAGCGGGGGTGGCCGAGACCGAGACGGCGTCGGCGCTGCCGTTGTGGCCGCGCGACGATCCTCCGGTGGCGACGGTCAGCCTTGCCCGGTTCGTGTAGAGGGCGAGGTAGCGCGGGGCGGCCGCGGTGGCCTTCAGGACCACGACGCGGTTGCCGGTGGTGTTCTGCGTGCCCGTCGACTCCTGCGGGTTGTCGTTGCCGTTCTGGATGTTGGTGGACGACGCGACCACGCTCGTCCCGGCGGAGTTCAAGACGTAGAGGTCGTAGTCGTTCGACGAAGCACCGGTGGGATCGGCCCACTCGAGGTTGATCTGCGAGCCGCTGCCCGAGGTGATCGTGTCCTGGGTGACCCCGGCCGCCCACTGGTGGAGCTTGTAGCCGACGGTGGGGAGCGGGGAGGCGGGGGTGCCGCCATCGGCGAAGTCGCCCTGCCACGTGCCTGACGTCCCGTCAGGGAGGTTGCCGCTGTTGGTCGCGGCGGTGAAGTAGATGGTGCCCAACGCCTTCACCGTGCTGATGGCCTGGGCGATGTTGCCGTCCTGGAACGTGCGCTCGGAGAAGTAGTTGATGTCGTCGACGATCACGTCGCACCCGCTGGCCTGCAGGTCGAGGATGTTCTGGGCGAACTGGGCGCTCGTCGGGTTGGCGGTGGCGTACCCGAGCGCGGCCCCGGGGGCGATGTCGTGGATGAGCTCGAGCATCGCTGTGCCCTCGTCACCGGTCCCGGCCTGGCCGGCCAGGACGTCGACTGCGGGGAGGTCGCCGGAGGCCTGGCGAGCGGCCAGCGTGGCGATGCCGTTCGAGATGGCGCACGCCTTGACGCCGGTTCCGTCGACGCCGTAGGTCGCGCGCGCCGCGACCGCGTTCTGGGTCGTGTCGGCCTCGTTCTCGCCGGCACCGATGCTCGACGCGGCGGCATCGCTGCCACCACCGGCGGGAGCCGCGGGAACGGCAGGGGCATCGGCCTGCGAGGTCTGGAACTCGTCACCCGGGCGGACGTTGCGCACATCGGGGTCTGCGGCCACCGCGAGGACGGCGTCGAGCGGCAGGCGGGCCCGCACGGAATCGAAGCCGGGGACGGCGTTCACCACCGTGCCTCCGGAGGCCTCGATGTGGCGGAGCACGGATTTGGTCACGGTCGCGTCGATGTCGACGACGACCTGGCCGGCCTTGTCGGGCTCGAGGCCGGTGTCGAGGTCCGGTCCGCCGGGCACCGCCCGCTCGCCCTTCGCCTCACGAGTGGCGTAGAGCAGGTTGGAATCCACCTTCTGCTCCGTCGGGGTCCGCGCGTCCTTGTCGGCCACGATGGCGGCGATCTGGCGCTGGGCCGAGGCGGTCAGCGGTGCATCGCCCGCGCTGCTCGACGGGCTCGACGATGCGGTCGGCTTCGCCTGGGCTCCGGTGGCGAGGGGCAACAGGCCGATCGCCGCGAGGACCGCGGCGGCCGCCGCAACCTTCCGCCGACGCGGACCACGCCGGACCTCGATGGTGTTCGACATGGCCCATCCCTCCTGTTCGGCGCGCCCCATCCGCGCGCCCGACCGCTCGTCGGCCGACGCTACACCGGACCCGACAAGTCGGCTTTTCCGGACAGGGGATCCCGCGGAAGGCCCACAACGGCGCCGTATCGTGGGCCGATGCGCAAGTACGGCGCGACCAGCACCAAGTGGATCGGCCGGCTCCTGCTGCTCGCCGTCCCGTACATCCTCGTCTGCGGCTTCTTCGCGCCACGCGGCGTGCAGTTCCTGAACGAGCCGATCTGCGACCCGGGCCAGCACCTCGACAACCGCGGTGCGGTCCCGTCGGACGCCAACCCCGACACCACGAACAGCATCGAGCTCACCTGCAAGAGCGATCAGCTGATCGTCAACGCCACCGGGCGGATCCTCACGGTGTGCGCCGTCCTCGTGGCCGCCTCGCTCGGGTTCTTCCTGACGAGCAACCGCATGACGGTCCGGCGGATCAGCGGACCACAGGTCCATCACACCTAGGACGCGGCAACTCGGCCAGCTGGGCTTCCGGCTTCGCTGTCACCCCCCACCGGTAGCTTGCGCAGCGTGTTGCACCTCCACGCCGCCGATCGGGCCCTGCCCCTCGCTGAGCGCCTGGCCGCGGTCCTGGCCGAGGTCCCGGCCGATCCGCTCGAGCCCGAATGGATCGCCGTCCCCACGCTCGGGATGGGCCGGTGGCTGTCGCTGGAGCTCGCCCGCCGCCTCGGAGCGGCGGGACCGGGATCAGGCGACGGCGTCGCGGCCAACCTGACCTACGCGTTCCCGGGAACCCTGCGCACGTCGGTGCTGGCCGCTGGCCGCCCCGAGGTCGACGGCGATCCCTGGTCGGTCGAGCGGCTGGCGTGGCCCATCCTCGAGGTCCTGGCCTCCCAGCCCGCGGCCGGGGCCGGCCACCCGTCGCCAGACGTCCCGGCGTTCGCGAGGGCCCGCCGGATCGCCGACCTGTTCGACCGCTACCACGTGCACCGGCCCGACATGGTGCGGGCCTGGGCCGCGGGCCGTGACGTCGATGGCATCGGCGCGCCGCTCGCGGCGCACCACCGATGGCAGCCCGAGCTGTGGCGAACGGCGCGGCGCCACATCGGGGTCGCGAGCCCGCCCGAGGCACTTCCCGGCATCTTGGCCGGCCTCGCCGCAGGGACCCTCGCAATCCCCGACCTTCCGTCGCGCCTCTCGCTGTTCGGCTTCCCGGTCCTGCCGGGCGGGCAGTCCTTCTTGGACCTCGTGCAGGCGGTCGCGGTGTCGCGAGACGTGCACCTGTGCCTGCTCGATCCCTCGCCGGCGACGAGCCGCCGGGTCCGCGAGCGGACGCGGGTGGGCGCCATCGAGGACCCGCCGGCGGAGGTCGTGACCCATCCCCTCCTGCGCTCGTGGGGCCGGCTCCCCCGCGAGACGGCCGTGCTGCTGGCCGGAGCCGGGATCCCGCCGGCCTCGTGGTGCCCATCACCGGAGGAACCGGCCGCACCCACGCTCCTCGAGCGCCTGCAATCCGACCTGCGGGCCGGGCGGGCGCCGAGCGGCGGGCACGCCCTCCAGCCGGGCGACCGGACCATCCAGTTCCACGCCACCCACGGCCCGGCCCGGCAGGTCGAGGTGCTCCGCGACGCGGTGCTGCACCTGCTGGAGGCCGACCCATCGCTGCGCGAGGAGGACATCCTCGTCGCCTGCCCGCGGGTCGAGCGGTTCACCACGCTCATCGAATCCGCCTTCGGCCCCAGTGCGGGCCGGCCCGGGCCACCGGCGGGGGGAGCGCCGCCCCTTCGCTACCGGGTGGCCGACCGCTCGATCCGTGGGGCGAACACCGTGATCGCCGGTCTGGCCACGATCCTGGACGCGGTGACGGGGCGGTTCGACGCGCCGACCACGTTGGATCTGCTGGCCCTGCCCGCGCTGCGCCGTCGGTACCGGTTCGATGACGACGACCTCGCCCGGATCGGCACCTGGACATCGGCGCTGAACATCCGCTGGGGGCTCGATGCCGCGGGCCGAGAGCCGTTCGGCGTGCCGGCGTCCCTCGCCACCAACACCTGGCAGGCGGGGCTGGATCGGCTCCTGATCGGGATCGCCGTCGCCGACGACGAGCTCGCCTTCAGCGTCGGCGGGGTCGTCCCGCTCGGCGTCGAGGGAGACGAGGCCGACCTGGTGGGACGGCTCGCCGACGTCATGGCGCGCCTCGGCGGTCTGGCCGATGCCACCGCCCAAGCGCGACCGGTCGCCGAGTGGATCGCGCTGCTCGCCGAGCTGGCCACCGCCGTCCTCGCGCCGGCACCTGCCGACGCGTGGCATGCCGAGGTGCTGGCCAAGGTCCTCGTCGATGTCGTGGCCGAGGCCGGAGCCGAGGGGAAGCCCTCGGAGGTACCGCTCACCTTCGCCGACCTGCGGCGGCTCCTGGCCCCGCGCCTGGTGAGCGCGCCAGGACGACCCGACTTCTTCCGGGGCGGCATCACCTTCACCTCGCTCGAATCCCTGCGATGGGTTCCGCACCGGGTCGTCTGCCTCCTGGGCATGGACCAGGCGGCCTTCGCCACGGGCTCGGTCGACGGGGACGACCTCGCGGCCGCGTCGCCCCAGATCGGCGACCGCGACCCTCGGGGCGAGGGACGCCAGGCCGTGCTCGAAGCCGTGCTGGCGGCGGGCTCGCACCTGGTGGTGGTGCGAGAGGGCCACGACCTCCGCACCAACCAGGTGATCCCGCCGGCCGTGGTCGTCGCCGAGCTCCAAGACGCGGTCGCCGCCACCGTCCTCCCAGGCACGTTCGCCGAGGGGGACCAACCGATCGAGGTCGCCCACCCGCGCCAAGCGTTCGACGACCGCTGCTTCGTCCCGGCCGCCTTGGTCGGGAGCGGGCCGTGGAGCTTCGATCCACGGGCCCGAGCCGGTGCCGCGGCCCGCCGGTCGCGGACCCGGCACCGCGAACCGTTCCTGGCCGCGCCGCTGGCCGGCACCCGGGAGGAGGTCATCGACCTCAGCGACCTCCACGCCACCATCGCCCACCCGATCAAGGCATTCCTCGACGCGCGCCTGCAGATCAGGTTGCCGTTCACCGAGGAGGCGCCGGCCACCCGCCTGCCGGTCGAGGTCGTCGAGCTCGAGCAGTGGAAGATCGGTGATCGGCTGCTCCACGCCACGCAGGACGGAGCCGATCTCCACGACCAGCTCGCCATGGAGGCCGCCCTGGGCGCCCTGCCACCGGGGACGCTCGGCACCGCGAAGGCCCGCGAGCTCGACGAGCGGGTGGCGGGCCTCCTGGCCGCGGCGGATTCGCTCGGGGTGCGGCGCGGCCGGCCCGACCTCCACCCCATCGACGTCATCCTCCCCGACGGCACCCGGGTCGTCGGCACCGTCTCCGGTCGCCTCGGCGGCCCGGACCACGGACCGGCGCGCATCGGCTTCGGACGCATCAAGGCCAAGTACCACCTCGCCGCGTGGCTCGACCTTCTGGCGCTGACGGCCCAGGACCCGACGGGCTCGTGGCGATCCGTGGTGGTGAACCACGACACCCGCGGTCCGGTGACGCGGGACCTGGTCGTCGCAGGGACGAGCGCCGCGGAGCGCGCCGCCGCGGCAGCCGACGGCTTGACGCTGGCCGCCGACCTGCTCCGCCGCAGCCGGACGGAAGCCCTGCCGATCTTCCCCACGCTCACCGAGGCGCTGTTCCTCGGCAAGGCCGCACCCAGCTGCTGGGTCGGCTTCAAGTTCCCCGCGGACCGCGAGGACCGCCACGTCGCCGTGGCCTACGGCGACCTCGACTACGACGACGTGCTGGCGATCCCCGCCGAACCGCACGATCCACCTGGACCGGGTGGCCGGGCCGAGCGCTACGCGCACCACCTCTGGGGCACCGTCAACGAGACGTCGCTGGACCTCGCGTCGATCGACGCCGACCGGGATCGAGCCTCCACATGAGCACCGCCCCAACCCCGTTCCGGCTGCTCGATCCCCTCCCTCGAGGCCGCATGGCCATCGAGGCATCCGCCGGGACGGGCAAGACCTTCACGCTCGCCGCGCTCGCCACGCGCTACGTCGCCGAGGCCGGCATCAGCCCGAGCCAGCTGCTCGTCGTCACCTTCACCCGGGCCGCCACCACCGAGCTGCGGGCCCGGGTCCGCGACCGGTTCGTCGAAGCCGCCGCCCACCTGGCCTCGACGGCACCGCCCGCCACCTCCGATCCCCTCCTCGTCCACCTGGCCGCGGCGTCGCCGGCCGTGGTGTCGGAGCGCCGTCTCCGCCTGGAGCGGGCGGTCACCGAGTTCGATGCCGCCACGATCGCGACCATCCACGGGTTCGCCGGCCAGGTGCTCGGCACCCTGGGCGCGGCCGCCGGGGCCGACCCCGACCTCACGTTGGCCAACGACGACTGGGACCTCGCCCGGGAGATCTGCGCCGACGCCCTCGCAGCCGAGGCGGTGGCCGGAACCGCCCCGGAGGTGCTCCCGAAGCTCAAGGACCTCGTGGCTGCCACCAACGCGGTGCTCGGCATGCCTGACCTCGTCCTGGTGCCGGGCCCCGCCGAACCCGGGCAGTCCGAGGCCGACGGCATCTTGCGCGAGCTCGTCGAGCGATCCGTCCGCCAGATCCACCTGCAACGCCGCCGCAGCGGGACCCGCTCGTTCGCCGACCTCCTGACGCACCTGCGCGACGCCTTGCAGGGACCCGGGAGCGGCGGGGCGGTGGCGGGCCTCCGCGACCGGTTCCGCGTGGCGCTGATCGACGAGTTCCAGGACACCGACCCGGTGCAGTGGGCGATCTTCCGCACCCTGTTCGCCGAACCGGGGACCGCCCTCGCCCCGTCGCCATCGCTGGTGCTCGTCGGCGACCCCAAGCAGGCCATCTACGCCTTCCGAGGCGCCAACATCCACACCTACCTCGAGGCCGTGTCCGGCGATGCCGACATCCGCTCGTTGGGCACCAACTACCGATCGGACGGCGCGGCCCTCCGGGCGCTCGACACGTTCTTGCGGGGGGCCACGTTCGGAGACGGGTCGATCGCGTTCACGCCGGTCGAGGCCGGGAGCGCGCAGGCGGATCGCCGGCTGGTCGGGGCCGACGGCCCCCTGCCGGCGCTGTCGTTGCGACTCGCGCTGGACCCGGACCTCAACCGCATCAAGTCCGGCCAGATCGTCGTGGCCGCGGCTGAGGCAGCGATCTACGCGGACCTCGTGCGCGAGGTCCGGGGCCTCCTGGATGCCGGACGGATCCCCACCGACCCCGATGCCGACGGGGCCACCGATCGGGCCGTGCGCCCATCGGACATCGCCGTCCTGGTCAAGAACGCCAACGAGGCCGACGCCATCCACGCCCGGCTCCTCGAGCAGGGCGTGCCCGCCGTGCTCCGCCGCGGTTCGAGCGTCCTGGCGTCGCCCGCCGCCACCCAGTGGCGCTGGCTGCTCGAAGCCGTCGCCCTCCCGTCGGATCCGGCACGGGCGCGGACCTTCGCGCTCTCGTGGTTCGGCGGTCGGTCCGCGGCGTGGGTGGCCGCCGCCGCCGACACCGACCTCGCCGACCTCCAGGACCGGCTGCACAGCTGGGCCGACGAGCTCGCCCGCGGCACCGTCGGCGACCTGCTGCGGCGGGTGTGGGCCGACACCGACGTGGTGGCAACCGTCCTCGCCCGGCCCGACGGCGACCGGTGCCTCACCGACATCGAGCACATCGCCGAGCTGTTCCAGACCGAGGTCGCCAGCCCGCGGGTGGGCATCGCGGCGTTGCAGGCCGTGCTCGACGTCGACCCCGATGCCGACCCGGAGACCGAGTTCGACGGCAACGTCGCGTCGCGCCGCGTCGAGTCCGAGGCCGAGGCGGTCCAGCTGATGACCGTGTGGGTGGCGAAGGGCCTCGAGTTCCCGATCACGTGCTGTCCCACGCTGTGGCGCCAACCAAAGGCCGACACACCGGTCGTGTACCAACACCCCGATCTCCAGGAGCGGGCCTACGACCTGGCCGCGGGTGACCGGTGGCCCGATCCGGCACAGGCCAAGGCCCGCAAGGCACTGGCCCACCGCGAGCGGGCGGGCGAGGACCTCCGGGTCCTCTACGTGGCCCTCACCCGGGCCAAGCACCAGACCATCGTGTGGTGGAGCCGCTGCACGGGCAGCGAGAAGAGCGCACTGGCCAAGGTCCTGTTCGCTCGTGGAGGCGACGGGACCATCGACCCCGATCGGTTCACGGCCGCCGCGATCGGGCTGCCGAGCGATGCCGACGCCGCCGCGGCGCTGGCCCCGCTGGTCGCCGACGCGGGCGACGGCCGGCTCGCGGTGGCCACCATCGGCCGCCCGGGACCGAAGCCGGCGCCCTGGCTGGATCCCCGCAAGGCACCCGAGGACGCGGCGCTCGTCGCCGCCGAGCTCACGCGGGAGTTCGATCGCAGCCACCGCCGCTGGTCGTTCACCGCCATCACGGCGCAGGCCGACCAGTCGCACCGCCACGACGTCGACGAGCCGGCTGACGAAGACGTCCCGGGAGGCGCGGACGAGCAGGCACCCGTCGACCAACCCGACGACGACGAAGGCGTCGAGATCGACCTCGACCGCGCCGCGGCCGAGGTCAGCGGGGCGACCGGAGCGGTCTCTCCGCTCGTCTGGCTCCCGGCCGGAGCCGACTTCGGCACGATGGTCCACGCCGTGCTCGAGCACGTCGACTTCACCGTGGCGGACCTCGCAACCACCATCTCCGACGAGATCGGGCGTCAGCTGTCGTGGCGCGCGTTCGACCTGACGCCGATCCGGGAGGGATCCGCCCCCGATGAGCCCCGCGAATCCGGTCGCGCCCTGCTGGTCGACGGCCTGCGCACGGCCGTCGAATCTCCCCTCGGTCCCCTGTTCGAGGGTCGGCGCCTCCGTGACCTCGGCCGCCGCGACCGGCTCGACGAGCTCTCCTTCGAGCTGCACCTCGGCCAGGCCGGTCACGTCGCCACCGACCGCGACATCGGGCGGGTCCTGCTCGACCACCTCGATCCCACGGATCCGTTCCGGCCCTGGGCGACCGAGCTGGCCGCCGGCGCGTTCGGCGTCGACCTGGCCGGCCACCTCACCGGGTCGATCGACGTGGTCCTGCGGGTGCAGACGCCGTCGGGCGAGCCGCGCTTCGTGATCGTCGACTACAAGACCAACCGGCTGCACGAGCGCGGCCGCGTCCCCGGCCCCGACGACTACTCGCCGGCCCGCATCGCCGAGGCCATGGCCCACCACCACTACCCGCTCCAGGCCCTGCTGTACTCGGTCGCCCTCCACCGCTACCTGCGATGGCGCCTTCCCGACTATCGCCCCGAGGTGCACCTCGGCGGCGCCGCCTACCTCTTCCTGCGGGGCATGGCCGGGCCGAAGGTCGCCGTCGCCGGCGACGTGCCGCACGGCGTGTGCTCCTGGCCGATCCCGGCCGGAGCCGTCGATGCCCTCAGCGCCCTCCTCGACGGTCAGCTGCTCGCAGAGGCACCGGCATGACGGCGTTCGCGCCGCTGGTCCCCGCGGCCACCGCCGGGCTGGACCCCTTCGTCAGCGCGGGCGTGTTCGGGCCGACCGAGATCCAGGTCGCGGCAACCGTGGCCCGGCTCGAACCGGGCCTGCATCCCGACGTGCTGCTCGCGCTGGCGGTGGCGGCGCGCGCCCCGCGGCTCGGCCACGTCGGCATCGAGCTCGCGGAGGTCGCGCTCCGCATGCTCGACCGCCACCAAGAGGACCTTCCCACCCTCCCCTGGCCCGAGCCGAAGGCCTGGGCCCGGACCCTGGCCGCCAGCCCGGCCGTGGCCGCGCCCGACACCTGGGACCACCGTCCCGTGCGTCCGCTCGTGTGGGATGGCACGCGCATCTACCTGCAGCGGTACTTCGCGTACGAGCTGGCCGTCGCCGACCAGCTGCGGGCCCGAGCCGAGGCCGCCGCCGCGCCACCCGGCGAGGGGACCGGTGCGGTGCTCGACTTGCTGTTCCCTCCCCGCGACGGGCCCGGCGGGCCGGACCTCCAGCGGCGCGCCGCCGAATCGGCCCTGGGCCACCCGCTCGCCGTCATCGCCGGCGGGCCGGGAACCGGCAAGACCCGCACGATCGCACGCCTCGTCGCCGCGTCCCACCAGCTGGCGAGGGCCGAGGGCCGATCCTTCAGCGTCGCCCTGGCCGCCCCCACCGGGAAGGCCGCGGCGCGCATGACCGAGGCGGTGCACCAAGCCGTCGTCGATGCCGAGGCCGAGGGGGCGGTCGAGCCCTGGCTGGCCGAGGTCCTCCGGAGCGCCGAAGCCACCACGATCCATCGCCTCCTCGGCTGGCGGCCCGGTGGCCGGTTCCGCCACGACCACCGCGACCCGCTCGTGCACGACCTCGTGGTCGTCGACGAGACGTCCATGGTGTCGCTCCCGCTCATGGCCCGCCTGCTCGATGCGGTGCGCCCCCAGGCCCGGGTGGTGCTCGTCGGGGACCCGAACCAGCTGGCGAGCGTGGAGGCCGGCACCGTCCTGGGCGATGTCGTGGGTCCGGCGGGCGCGCCGACCCCGGTCGGCCAGCTCCCCCTGGCGCCCGTGGTCGACGGGCCCCTCGCCGGACGGGTCACGGTGCTGCGTCGTGTCCATCGGTTCGGTGCCGGATCCGGCATCGAGGCGCTGGCCGACGCGATCCGCGACGGCCACGTCGACGAGGCCATCGAGCTGCTGCGCGGCTCGGCGGCGGACCTCACCTGGGTCGCGCCCGACGACGCGTCGGCCATGGCCGCGCTGGAGGACGTCGTCGTGGGGACGGCGGCGGAGGTGGTCGAGGCGGCACGCGCCGGGGACGCCGAACGCGGCCTGGACGCCGCCACCCGCGTGAAGGTGCTGGCGGCCACCCGGCTGGGTGCCAACGGCCTGATCGACTGGACCACGCGGATCGAGCGGTCGCTCGCCGACCGCGTCCCGCTCTACGACGGCAACCGAGGCCGCGCCTGGCACGTCGGGCGACCCGTCCTGGTCACGATGAACGACCGGATCAACAAGGTGGCGAACGGCGACATCGGGCTCACCGTCGCCGGTGCCGACGGCGCTCCGATGGTCGTCGCCCTCCCGGATCCGGGCGGCGTCCGGTACCTGGCGCCGGCGCGGCTCCGGGAGGTCGAGACGTGGTGGGCGATGACCATCCACAAGAGCCAGGGGTCGGAGTTCCCCCACGTGGTCGTGGCCCTGCCCCACCGGGAGTCACCCATCCTCACCCGCGAGCTCCTGTACACCGCCGCGACCCGGGCCCGGACCCACCTGACCGTGGTGGCCGACGAAGGGGCGCTGCGCACCGCCGTCGGTCGACCGGTCGCCCGGGCGTCGGGGCTGGGCCCGCGCCTGTGGTCGAGCTGACCGCCCCCACCTGACCGGCCCGACCTGACCGGGGGTCCAGCTTCGCTGTCACCCCCCCTCGGTACTGTCCAACCATGGTTCGGTTCCTCCACACCGCCGACTGGCAACTCGGCATGACCCGGCACTTCCTCGGGTCCGAGTCGCAGCCGCGGTTCGCCGCGGCCCGCGTGGAGGTCATCCGCACGATCGGGGCCCTGGCCGCCGCCGAGGGCTGCGGCTTCGTGGTCGTGGCGGGAGATGTGTTCGAGACGAACCACGTCGAGCGCCAGGTCGTGGAACGGGCGCTCGATGCCATGGCGGCCACACCGGCGGTGACCTTCTACCTCCTGCCCGGCAACCACGACCCGCTCGATGCCGCCTCGGTGTTCCGGTCACCGACGTTCCTGCGCCACCGTCCGGCCAACGTCGTGGTGCTCGACGCGCCCGGCCCCGTGCCTGTCGCCCCGGGGGTCGAGCTGCTCGCCGTCCCCTGGCACCACAAGCACCCCCTCAGCGACCTCGTCGCCGATGCCATGGCCGGCCTCACCGCCGACGGCACGGCTCGCATCGTCGTCGCCCACGGCGCGATCGATTGGCTGTCGGCGGACCGCGCCAACCCTGCCGCCATCGCCGCCGCACCGCTCGAAGCCGCACTGGCCGACGGGCGGATCGCCTACGTGGCGCTCGGCGATCGGCACTCCACCACGTCGGTCGGGTCGACCGGGCGCATCTGGTACGCCGGCGCTCCCGAGCCCACCGACTTCCGCGAGATCGATCCGGGCAACGCGGTGCTGGTCGACCTGGCGGACGAGACCGTCACCACCGAGCCCCGCGCCGTCGGCACCTGGCACTTCGTCGCCCACGAGGCCCAGCTGGCGGGCTCGGCCGACGTCGGGGCGCTCCACACGTTCCTCGACGGGTTCGCCGACAAGGCCCGCACCATCGTGCGCCTGTGCCTCGTCGGCCAGCTCGGCCTGGTCGACATGGTCACCCTCGACGAGGTGCTCGACCACCACACCCAGCTCTTCGCGTCGCTCGAGCGATGGGAGCGTGGCTCCGAGCTCGTGGTCCTCCCCGCCGACGGGGACTTCGGTGCGTTGCAGCTCGCCGGCTTCGCCCGCGATGGTCTCGCCGATCTGGAAGCCCAGGCCCACGGCGCCGCCGGCCGCGTCGCCCAGGACGCCCTCGCGCTCCTGTACCGCCTTGTCGGAGGTGCGGCATGAGGATCCACCGCATCGCGATCCGCAACTTCCGCGGCGTGCAGCAGGCTGACATCGCCCTCGATCCCACGGGCGTCACGATCATCGAGGGCGACAACGAGGTCGGGAAGTCCTCGGTCGCGGACGCGGTCCGCCTCATCCTCGAGGAGACGGACTCGAGCAAGAAGGCCCGGATCCGCGCCCTCCAGCCCGTGGGTCGAGACGTCGGGCCCGAGGTCAGCCTCGAGTTCAGCACCGGCCCGTACCGCCTCGTGTACGCCAAGCGGTGGCTCAAGCGGCCGAGCACCGAGCTCACGATCCTCGAGCCCGAGCGTGTGCAGCTGACCGGGCGCGATGCTCACGACCGGGTCGACGCCATCTTGGACGAGACGCTGGACCGCGGCCTCTGGCAGGCCCTGCGCCTCGAGCAGGGCGGTGGCCTCAACCAGGCGAGCTTCGCCCTCCCGTCCCTCGGACGAGCCCTCGACCTGGCCGCCGGCGGGGACCTCACCGGCGACCGGGAAGATGCCCTGTGGGACCGGATCAGCGCGGAACGGGACCAGTACTTCACGGCCACCTGGCGGCCGCGCGGCCTGCGCGTGGACCTGGCCGAGCGCCTCGTCGCAGCCGAGGAACGGGCCGCGGCAGCCACCGCGGCGATCGCCGTGCTGGATCAGCAGGTGGTCGAGGCCGCCCGCCTCGCGACCGAGACCACCGAACTGGCCGCCCGCCAGGAGGGCCTCGAGCGCGCCGCCGCCGACCTCCGGTCGCGGGCGCAGGTCGTCGCCACCCTGCGAGCCGAGCGCGAGCAGCTCGCCTCCCGCCACCAGGTGGCGGCATCCGAGCACGAGAAGTGGTGCAGCGTGGCCGAGCGCCGCCTCGAACTGGCCGGGCGGCTCACCCGGAGCCGCGACCGGCTCGCCGCCGCCGAGCGCGCCGTGTCCCAGGCCGCCCCCGCCCGCGCCGCGGCTGAGGCGCACCACCGAGACGCCATCGCCGCGCATGACGCGGACCTGGCGGCCGTCGTCGAGGCCGAAGCCGTGCACCTGCGGGCCAGCCGCGACAGCGAGCACCGCCGCCAGGAGATCGAGGTCGCGCAGCTCCGGGAGCGCCACGAGCGGGTCGTCACCGACGAAGAGGCCCTCCGGGTCGCGGCCGCGGTCCTCGATGGCGCCCATGTCGATGGCCCACTCCTGGCCCGCATCGAGCAGGCCGAGCTCGAGGTCGTGCGGGCCGAGGCCGCCGCCGAAGCTGGCGCCGCCAGCGTGTCGATCAGCGCGCTGGCCCCCACCAAGGTCGAGATCGATGGCGTCGCCGTGGCGCTCGCCGAGGGCGACGCCCACGAGGTGCGCCTCACGTCCTCGACCGACCTGGTCGTGCCCGGCGTGGTGTCGCTCTCGATCCAGGCCGGCGCCGAGGACCGCGCCCGGGCCGAGCGCGTGCTGGCGGCGCGCGCCGAGCTGGCCCACCTGTGCGCCACCGCCGGGGTCGCGGACCTCGCCCAGGCGCGCCACGTCGCCGCAGCCCGGGCCGAGGCCGAGCGGACCACCCAAGAAGCGGCCGCCCGGATCCGCGACAACCTGCGGGATCTCACCATCGAGGCCCTCGCCCAGAAGGCCGAGCGGCTGGCCACCAAGGTCGCGGGCTACGCATCCGAGCGAGCACCCGAGCCCTCGATCCCGGCCGATCACGACCTGGCCCAAGCCGCCGCTCGCGAGGCAGAAGCCGCGCTCGGTGCCTGCCGCGCCCGCCTGGCCGAAGCCGCGGCCGCCATCACGGCCCGCGCCACCGAACGCAACGCCGCCGAGATCGACGACAAGGGCCTCGCCACCACGGTCGAGCACGAGGCCGCCACCCTCGCCGGCGACCTCGCCGCCCTCGAGCGCGACCAGGCCCAACTGTCCGACGACGCCCTCGCCACCGCGCTCACGGGGGCCGAGGCGGCCCGGGGCGAGGCCACCCGGGCCCTCGCGTCAGCCGAGTCGGCGCTCGCCGCCGAGGATCCCGAGAGCCTCGACGCGCAGGTCACCAACGCCGCCGAGGCGCGCCAGCGAGGCGCGGACGCCATCGCCCGCAACCGCCTCGCCATCCAGCGGGTCCAGCTCGGCCTCGAGCACGACGGCGAGAAGGGCCTCGCCCGCGAGCTCGACGACGCCCTGACGGCCCGCGACCACCTCCAGCGAGCACTCGCCGCCATCGAGGCCCGTGCCGCCGCCGCCCGCCTGCTGTACGAGACCTTCGATGCCCGCCGCAGCGAGACCCGCAACCGCTACCTGGCGCCGTTCCGGGAACGCATCGAACGCTTCGGTCGGATCGTCTTCGGCCAATCGCTCGAGATCGAGCTCGACGCCGATCTCCGCATCGAACGGCGCACGGTCGACGGCATCACCGTCGAGTTCGACCAGTTGAGCACTGGCGCCCGCGAGCAGCTCGGCCTCCTCGCCCGCCTGGCGTGTGCGTCGATCGTCTCGTCGGACGGGGGCGCGCCGGTCGTGTTCGACGACGCGCTCGGCTGGACCGACCCGGGCCGCCTTCCGCAGATGGGTGCGGCCATCGCCCTCGCCGGTCGCGAGTGCCAGATCATCGTGTTGACCTGCACGCCCGGCCGCTTCGCCGGCGTGGGCGCCGCCACCACCATCCGCATGGCCGGGCCGCCCCGGATGACGATCGTCGACGGCCTCAGCGCCAGCTGACCCACGCCGGCGAGCGCGGGACGAGAACCTGACCACGAAACCTCGCCACGGCGAACCGAGGCCGTGAACGGGCGGTCCGGGCCAATCGGGTGATATCGGCCAGGAGATCGAAACCCGCGCGCCCAGAAGGTGGCATTGTGGGCAGCGGTCGCCCAGGCGGGTGGTCCCGCCACCGCACCTTCGGCCCCACGCCCCACGCCCCACGCCCCACCCGCTCACCCCCGCCGGCCAGGACCAGGAGGGTCGTCATCACCACCACCCCCCCGATTCCGTTGTCGACCGCCGCCCAGGAACCCCCGCCGGGCACCAACCGCCCGTACCGGGTGGTGCTGGTCGAGGACGACCGTGGCGACGCCGTGCTGGTGCAGGCCGCCCTCGAGGAGCAGCTCCCGGGCATCACGCTCTCGTGGCACATGTCGATCCCGACCGCCCTTGACCTGGTCCGTGACCAACCCGACTGCATCCTCGTCGACCTCGGCCTGCCGGGTTCGGCCGGGCTCGACACCTTGGACGAGATGCTGACGGTCACCGGCGACGTGCCGGTGATCGTGCTCACCGGACTCGACGACCGGACCATCGGCATGCGAGCGGTGGCCCAGGGCGCGGCCGACTACCTCGTGAAGGGCGACCACGACGGCGACGGCTTGGCCCGGGCCATCGGCTACGCCGTCGAGCGCAGCCACGCCGAGTCCACCCGGGCCCGGCTCCGCGAGACCGAGCTGGCCCGGGCCGAGAACATGCGCCTCGAACGGGGCCTCCTTCCCCGCCCGATCCTCACGTCGCCCGACATGACGTGGGCCCTGCGCTACCGCCCCGGCGCCGGCACGAGCGTCCTCGGTGGCGACTTCTTCGACATGATCGAGTGCCCGGACGGCTCGATCCACCTCGTGGTCGGCGACGTGTCGGGCCACGGCCCGGACGAGGCCGCCCTCGGTGTGTGCATGCGGATCGCCTGGCGGACGCTGATCCTGCGCGGCGTCCCGCACGAGGAGATCTTCCCGGCCCTCGACGACATGTTGACCGCGGAGCGCCAAGACGGGCAGTTCTGCACGGTCTGCGACGTGGTGATCGCCGCCGATCGCCGCAGCCTCACCTGGCGCCTGGCCGGGCACCCGCCGCCGATCCTGCTGGGCGCCCCGCCGCGCTACCTCGACTACTCCCATCGCGGTGTGCCCATCGGGGTGCGGTCGGACCGCGGTTGGGCCATCGCCACCACGGAGCTGCCCGAAGCCTGGGGACTCCTCGTGTTCACCGACGGGGTGTACGAACCGACCGTCCCCACGGGCGGCCGCCTCGATCTCGAAGGCCTCCTCGAGATCACCGCCCGCGAACCGTTCCCGGCCGACGGCACCGACCTGCACCGCCTCCTCGACCTCGTCCAGCAACCGCATCTCGATGCCGGGCACACCGACGACCTGGCGGTGCTGGGTCTGCTCGTCGCGACCACGTGAGGCTCGACCGCTCGAGCCTCAAGACCCGGGCCCGGGTCGTCTACGGCACAGTCGCGGTGATCGGCATCTTGGGGGTGCTCCTCTCCGCCAGCACGTTCGAGCGCCTGCTCGAGCAGCGCCGCGCCCTGGCCGACCACATCGACCCGGCGGCCCTTGCCGCCCAGCGATGGCTCGGCGCCTACCTGAACCAGGAGAGCGGCGTACGGGGCTACGTGCTGTCCGCCGAGCCGTCGTTCCTCGGCCCGTACCGGAGCGGGGAGATCACCGCGGCCAAGGAGGAGCGTGAGGTCCGCCGGCTGCTGGTGGGGGAACCGGCGTTGCGGAAGCTGGTCGACACCTTCGACGCCCGGGCCACGCACTGGCAGCTCGACCAGGCCCGGCCCCTCATCGGCCAGACGAGCACCAACGGCGCCACCCAGGTGTCCGACAAGCGGCTGCGGGAGAGCAAGGTCGCGTTCGACGGCGTGCGGGCCGCGTACCTCCGGCTCGCGTCTCGTCTCGACGCCGCCCGGCGGGCCACGCGCGACCGCCTCGCGGCCCGCTCGCGCGACCTCGCCATCTTCTCGTCGAGCGCGGTGGCGCTGCTCGGATTCGGCGTGGCGGGGACCTGGGTGATGCTGAACCGCTGGGTGCTCTTGCCGCTCGCCCGGCTCGGTGCCGACGCCCGGATCGTGGCCGACGGCGACCTGGACCACGAGGTCTCGGTCCTGGGCGCGCCGGAGATCGCTGCGCTCGGGCGCGACATGGAGTCGATGCGCCAACGGATCCTCGCCGAGGTCGCGGTGGTGGACACGGCCCGCGTTCGGCTCATGGAGCAGGCAGCCGACCTGGAGCGGTCCAACCAGGAGCTCGAGCAGTTCGCCTACGTGGCATCGCACGACCTCCAGGAGCCGCTGCGAAAGATCTCCGGGTTCTGTCAGCTCCTCGAGCGGCGGTACAAGGGCCAACTGGACGACCGGGCCGACGAGTACATCGGGTTCGCAGTCGACGGCGCCAAGCGGATGCAGCGGCTGATCAACGACCTGCTGGCCTTCTCGCGGGTCGGCCGCACCACGGCGTCGTTCCTTCCCGTCGACCTCGCGGCCATCGCCGCCATCGCCGTGCACACCATGCGCGAGCAGATCGAGGAATCGGGCGCGCGGGTCGACATCGGCCCGCTGCCCACCGTTCCGGGCGACCCGACGCTCCTCGAGGTGTTGATCCAGAACCTCATCGGCAACGCCATCAAGTTCCGCGGGGACGATCCGACGGTGGTCGCGATCCGCGCCGAGCCGGACGGGGATCTGTGGCAGTTCACCTGCTCCGACAACGGGATAGGAATCGAACCCGACTACGCCGAACGGGTCTTCGTGATCTTCCAGCGCCTCCACACGCGCGAGACCTACGAGGGGACCGGCATCGGCTTGGCCATGTGCCGCAAGATCGTGGAGTTCCACGGCGGCCACATCCACGTCGACCTCGACCCCGATCGACCGGGCACCACGATCCGCTGGACCCTCCCCGCCACGCCCACCGAAACCCTCCCCGCTACACCCACCGAAACCCCCACCGAAACCCCCACCGCTACACCCACCGGCACCCCCACCGGCACCCCCACCGAGAGCGCAGGGACCATCCCATGACCACGACCACCAAGCCCATCGAGGTCCTCCTGGTGGAAGACGATCCCGGCGACGTCCTCATGACCCGCGAGGCCTTGGCCGAGAGCAAGGTCCTCAACGAGCTGCACGTGGTCTCCGACGGGGAGGCGGCGCTGCGCTTCTTCCGCCAGGAGGGGGAGTTCACCGAGGCGCCGCGGCCCGGCCTGGTGCTGCTCGACCTGAACCTCCCGCGCCTCGACGGGCGGGAGGTCCTTGCCGCGGTCAAGTCGGACCCGGACCTCCGCCGCATCCCGATCGTGGTGCTCACCACCTCCCAGGCCGAGGAGGACATCCTCCGCAGCTACGACCTCCACGCCAACGCCTTCATCTCCAAGCCGGTCGACTTCGACCGCTTCCTCGACGTGATCCGCCAGATCGACAGCTTCTACATCTCGGTCGTGCGCCTGCCCGTCACCTGAGGTGACCTCGACCGGCTGGGCGCGCTACTCGGTCGGGGCGACCGACGCGAACGCCCGTGCCCGGTCCAGCGCGGCCAGCCGCTCGTCGGTCGCGGCTCGGCCGACCAGCGCGTAGCGATCGGCGTACTCGGGCAGGATCTCGCCGTCGTCGTCGACCAGCCACGTCATCGCGAGGCGGCGCGGCACCCGCACCAGGCCCGGATCCTCGAACGTGCCGAACACGTGGTCCCACAGCGGCCAGCTCACGCCGTGGTTCGCCATCGGGTGGCCGAAGTGGTGGTGGAAGTGGTGGTGGCGCAGCCAGGTGCCGTACCGGCCCTTGGGAGCCTGGAGGTGCGCCATGGCGTGCTGGTACTCGTAGAAGAAGTAACCCGCGGTCCAGCCGATCGCGACCGACAGCCCGAACCAGGTGTCGACCAGCGCCCAGCCGAGCGGCGCCCACAGGGCGAACCCCACCAGCAACATCCCCGACCAGCTCAACAGGAACACCGAGGACCACGTCCACGACGCTCGAACGTGGTGCTCCAGGTGTTCCCGGCTCATCATCCCCTTGCCCCGGAGGTGGTGCATGGCGAAGCGGTGGAGCAGGTACTCGGCGAACCCCCACAAGAAGAACCCGGCCACGAACCCGCCGACGATCCCGACTCCCGTCATGGCCGCGCAGGCTACCGCGCAAGGCCACACAAGGCTCGGGGAGACTCGGGGCGCTCAGGGCTCACCGAGCACCACTCGTTCGAAGAGATCGGCGGTCCGCGTCGCCAGGGTCTCCCAGGCCAGCTCCCGGCGGCGGCGCTCGGCTGCGGCCCGCGCCGCCGCGAGGCGTTCCGGGGTGAGGGCGTCGATCGCCGCGGCCACCGATGCCACGCTGTGGCCGGCCGCGATCCCGGCATCGCCGAGGGTCTCGACGAGGTAGCCCCAGTCGGATCGCAGCACCGGCTGGGCCAGGCCGATCGCATCGGCGGCAGCACCGGTGGCGAGCATCTCGCCGTCCGGGTCGAAGACGAGCGCGAGGACGTCGCACGCCGCGAGCCGCACGGCGTAGGCCGCGCGGTCGACCATGCGGTACCGCTCGGCGATGGCGATGCGCGGGTCGTCGGGCACCACGTCGTGCGGGCCGAGGGACCAGCAGACGAGTTGGACGTCGGTGCGGCTGCTGGCCGCGACGGCGTCGAGGACCACCTGGACCAGCTTCTCGGTGCGCGGTGCCCCGACGATGCCGATCCGCAGCGGCGCCGGTTCGAGGCCGAGCCCGGCCTCGGCCCCGCTTCGATCGGGGAGGCCGGCCCGGGTCCAGAGGTCGCCGAAGTGGCCGTGGGGGATGACCTCGTGGCGGCAGCGCGGACCGAAGTCGTAGCGCTCCCGTAGCACCCGCTCCCCCCATGCGGAGTGGTGGATCACGGCGTCGACCGATGCGGCCCATGCCGCGTAGATCGGCTCGTACACCTCGGCGCGCTTGTCGTGCGGCGTGAGGTTGTGGGCCGTCCAGACCACCGGGATCGCATGGTCGGCGAGGTCGCCGATGATCCGGCGGTGGGCGTCGAGGTCGTCGAACGCCACCCATTCCGGCCAGTGGAGGTGGAGCAGGTCGAGGTGGCGATACCCCGGGTCGGGTACGGCATCCCAGCCGACGGGGGTGGGGCGGCCGACGACGCGATCGGCCATCGGACCGTAGAGCGACTCGTGGTAGTGGTGGCCGAAGGCGGTGGACGCGGCCCGCAGCAACGGCGTGACCCTGGCCTGGTAGCGAAGCTCGATGGCCGGGTCGAGATCGAGCTGGTGGGCCCGGGCGAGCTCGGACCACGGCGTGCGCCACTCGGCGAGGCCGTCGACGGTGACGGTCGTGGCGGCGTGGCCGCTGCCGCACACCCACTCGACGTGGAGCGGCCGGTCGGCCACCTCGCCGATGGCGAGGCTCACGGCATGAGGGCTGCGCTCGAACGTCAGGTGATCGTCGAGCACGATCGTGCGCCGGTCGACCGACAGCCGGGCGGTGCGGGAGCCGGCGAGGGGTGGCCCGGGGTCGTCGCCGTCGAGCCCCCGGCCCGAGACAGGAAAGCCGTCCCACCGAGCGGTCACCGAGCCGGCCTCATGGTCGAGCGAGACGGGCAGGCCACCCGCGGTGTAGCGGCCGAGCCCGGCGATGACGAGCGGCGTCCACGTCGGGAGGTCGCGGTCGACCGGCACCTCCCACGTGCCGGGCTGGTGGAGCGCCGGCAGGTAGTGGCTCCGCGTGGTGCCGACGAAGGGGACGACGAAGTCGGCGCCGGCCGACCGGTGCGCCCACGCGCCGCCGGGCCGCTCGTCCTCGAACGACACCCACCGGTCGCCCGCCGGGTACGCCTCGGCGACACCGCTCGCGACCAGCTCGGGATCGGTGTGCTGCAAGGCCCCCGCCGCCCACGCCATCTTCCCGAGCAGGTCGAAGGTCAACTGCAGCCGGCGTTCCGGGCCGCGGTACGCGTCCTGGGCGCGGTGGCGATGGGCGTTGGCCACGCCGTCGGCGTCGAAGCCCCGGACCAGCGTCTCGGTCGCATCGGCGGCTCGGCGCAACCAGGCCGCCGGCGGGAGCGAGCCGGTCCGGCCCGTCGACAGTGCCAAGGCCGCCAGCTCCAACGTCACAGCTGCGCCGAGATCCCCCGTGGATCGGCCCCATGCCACCGCCGTGCCGTCGCGGGCACCGACCGAGGCCACCAGCTCGAGGGCGGCGTCGAGGCCGGCGCCCCACAGCGGGCCGATGCGCGACGCCAGGGGCTCGCAGAACAGCCAGACGTCGGCCGAGTAGATGTCGTAGCGGCCGATGCGGTCGTTCGAGTCGTCGAGGGCGAAGCGGGGGTTGCCGCCGAGGACGGCGGCGATGCGGCCGACGAGGTCGTCGAGTCGGGACTCGTCGTCGGCCAACCCGAGCGAGACCCGGCCCAGCTCGCAGCGCGCCAGCACCGCGGCGTAGTTGCGCGGGAGCACCGCGGCATCGAGGAGCTCCAGCCAGTCCGAGCTGTCGACGGCGAGGACGAGCTGTCGCACCTGCTCGTCGGTGAAGCCGTCGGTGAGCGGGTTGCCGGCGAGGGCGCCGAACCGTCCGAGCGTCTCGGCGATCCGGTACGAGAAGAAGGTGTGCGTCGAACGCCCGTCGACCTCGGCGAGCACGGTGCGCAGCACGTCGTCCACCGGCCGGCCCGCCACCTCGGCCACGCCCGCCTCGGCCAGGTGGTGCAACGTGAAGCACACGTCGGCGCGGACGTCGGCGAGCACCGCGTGCCCGGCGAAGGTCCGTGGGATCCGCCAGCCCCCGAGGTGGGAGGCCTCGGCGGCCTCGAGGGCCCCCACCGTGGCCTCGACCAACCGCCGCGCCAGCTCGCCCGCCGTCGTCACGTCGCTCGCCCTCCCATCGACGCGACCTTAGGACGGGCCCCTCAAGCCGCCGGGTAGTTGCTGGTGTGGAGCAGGCGAGCGAGGTGGGCGGCGTTGGCGGCCGC
Source organism: Acidimicrobiales bacterium (assembly GCA_025463365.1). Taxonomy (GTDB): domain Bacteria; phylum Actinomycetota; class Acidimicrobiia; order Acidimicrobiales; family Iamiaceae; genus Aquihabitans. Next base: position 18,175 of record JAOBWM010000046.1, on the reverse strand, counting down.
GGTCTTCACCGTCTCGGCCACCGCGTCGGGAACCTCGTCGAGATCCTTGAAGTCCACCGATCCCATGGCCTCGCCGACCCAGTAGGCCTGGCCGCCGGCCGGGATGGTGAAGCCCACGTCGGCCAGGGCCTGGAACACCTGGGCGCCGACGTTGTGCGCGCCGTCCTCGTTCCCCACCACCGCGTTGATGGCGACCCGACCTGACGCGATGGGTCGGCCGTCGTCGTCCTCCTCGGAGAGGAACGCATCGAGGCGTTCGAGCACCTTGCGCGTGACGCTCGAGGGGTTGCCGAGCCAGATCGGGCCGGCGAGCAGGAAGATCCGGGCATCGAGGATCTTCCGGCGGATGGCGGGCCATTCGTCGCCGTCCCCCTCGTCGGAGGAGACCCCCTCACGGACGTCGTGATCCACGACTCGGATCACCTCGGTCGGGATCTCGTGCTCGCCGAGGGCCTCGACCAGCAGGCCGACGAGGCGGTCGGTGCTCGACGGGGCCGGACTGCGCTTGAGGGTGCAGTTGAGGGCGACGGCCGTCAGGGTGGGGGAATCGGTCATGGCGGTTCCCTCCCCGTCCCGGCTCCCCAGCAGACCGGCTCGATCCCCTGATCGGCGCCTGGTCAGGCCCTTCGGATGGGCGGTTTGGGAAGGTTCGGGGCAACTGGATAGAACGGGTGTCGCCATCGGCCGGCCGCGTCGGTATCCCGCCCCGACCGCGGCCGGCCGATGTGCTTGCCGGCCGCGCGCCGTTGCTCAGGCGGCCCGTGGACCGCCCGACCGGGAATTGAGCAGGTGGTGCTCAAGACCCTCGGGCCGGAAGGTCACATGCTCGAACCATGGCCACCACGCCCCTTCGTCGCACCGCCTCCACCAGCCTCGCCCTCGCCGTCGCCGCGACCGTCGCGGCCGTCGCGGCCATCGCGCCCGTCGCCACGGCACCGGCATGGGCCGGAGGCGTCGGCAACACCCGCACGTTCACCGTCCGCGTCGCCCAGGACGGGAACGGCGGCCAACTGACCAATGGCGCGCTCGCTCCCGTGCTCTCGGCCAACGGCCGCTACGTCGCCTTCGAGAACGTCGCCAACTCGGCCAACGTGTTCGTCCAGGACCTGCTCACCGGCAAGAGCACGCCGGCATCGTGGACGCCCCAAGGCGAGTTCGCGAACAACCAGGCCGTGCCGGTGGGCGTCAGCGACGACGGGAACCGGGTCGCGTTCGTGACGATCGCGACCAACCTGGCACCGGCCCCTCACACCGGGCCCGAGCTGTACGTGCGCGACCAGGTCGCCGACACCACCACCCGCGTGAACGTCCTGACCGGCACCACGCTGGACAACGTCTTCGGCCACGAGGCGAGCATGAGCGCGGACGGAAAGGTCGTGGCGTGGACCGGCCAGAGCGGCCGGATCTGGGCCCGCACGCTCGCCCCCGCGGCGACGCAACGCGTCGACGTCTCGAGCGCCGAGGTGGGCGCCAACGGCGACAGCCATGCTTCGCACATCAGCGCCGACGGCAAGCACGTCGTGTTCACGTCGCAGGGCGGCAACCTCGTCGCCCAGGACACCAACAACATCGACGACGTCTTCGAACGGAACCTCACCCTCGGGACGACGGTCCGCATCACCGGTACCGGAGGGGTCCAGCCCAACAGCGTCAGCAACGAGGGCCGCCCCAGCGCGGATGGTCGCCACGTCGCCTTCACGAGCGCGGCGACGAACCTGGCGCCGAGCGACGCGAACAACCATGAGGACGTGTTCGTGGAGGATCTCCAGACCGTCACCACGGTGCGGATGAGCCTGGGCGCCGGCTCCACGAAGCCCGATGACGATTCCTTCGCGCCGGTGATCAGCAACGACGGCACGTGGATCGCGTTCCTGTCGGACGCCACGAACCTCGTCGCCGGCGCCAACGGCGCCCAGACCAACGTGTTCGCCCGCAAGGTGATCGGTGGTTCGCTGGCGGCGGTGGACCGCTCGACGTCGGGCACCTTGTCGAACGGAAGCGCGAACGCGCTCACGATCAGTGGGGACGGCTCGGTGATCGCGTTCGGCTCGGAGGGCACGAACCTCGTCCCCACCGACACCAACGGCCACGACGACGTGTTCGTCCGGCTGCCCGAGTCGATCGGCCCGCATCCGTCGCTGCAGGACTTCGCCTCGACCCTCGTCAGCCGCTTCGGCCAGCCTCCGAGCGCGGTCGCCGGCCGGATCTCGGCCATCAACGGAGGTCGGGCGACGACCGTCCACGTCATCGCGACGCTCGCCCACGATCCGGCGTGGGCCAAGGATCGTGAGCCGGTGGCTCGGCTGTACACCGCGTTCTTCCTGCGAGAGGCCGACCTCGCCGGCCTGAACCACTGGGTCAAGAAGCACGCCACCGGCACGAACCTCGGCCCCATCGCCACCGAGTTCGCCAAGTCCTCGGAGTTCAAGACGAAGTACGGCAGCCCCGCCAACTCGGACTTCGTGAAGCTGGTGTACGGCAACGTCCTCCAGCGCAAGCCCGATGGCCCGGGCCTCGCCCACTGGACGGCGAAGCTCGCCGGCGGCATGAGCCGGGGCCAGCTGATGGTGCAGTTCTCCGAATCGAGCGAGGGCAAGCGCGTCCTCGCTCCGCCGGTGGACGCGACCCTGATCGGCCTCGGGATGCTCGAGACGATGCCCACCAAGCCCGACTTCAGCGATGCCGTCGCGGCCTTCGATGCCGACGGCCCCGATGGTGTCGCCGCCTTCTTCCTCGACAGCAACTCCTACGGGGCGACCCTCTGAATCCCGAGCCCAGCACTAGGTTGCGCCCCGGCGCCGCCGTCCGTGGCCGCCAGCTCCACGGGGGAACCACATGCGCCACCGCCTCATCGTCGCCGCCGCGCTCGCCGCGCTCCTCTGCCTCGTGGCGTCGGCGTGCGACTTCAAGGACGTCGTTCCGACGGGCAAGGCCCCGCTCCGCTATCGGGATGCGATCTTCACCGAGGTCACCAAGACCGCGGACATCACCTACGGCAGCGCGCCGGGGTTCGATGGCCAGACCGAGGCCTTGAAGCTGGACCTGTACCGCCCGGCCGGTGACACCGTCAAGAAGCGGCCGCTGGTCGTGTTCGTCCACGGCGGGTCGTTCTCGAGCCTCGACAAGACCTCGCCCGAGCTCGTCGACGAGGCCAACACGCTCGTGAAGCAGGGCTACGTCGCCGTGTCGATCGACTACCGCCTCGCGCCGGATGGCTGCACCTCCTACAGCGACGAGTGCCTGTCCGCGATCCGCGCCGCCTGGCACGACGCGCAGGGGGCGATCCGGTTCATGCGGCTGAAGGACAACACCTACGGCATCGACGTGAACCGCATCGCCATCGCCGGTTCGTCAGCCGGCGCCATCACCGCCGTCAACGTCGGGTACGCCAGCAGCGACGTCGGCAAGAGCGGCACCCCGGGCGAATCCTCGAAGGTGCAGGCCGCGGTGTCGCTCTCGGGTGCCGCCATCCTCACCGACCCGAACAAGGGCGAGGCCCCGGCGCTCTTCATGCACAGCACCGGTGATCACACGGTTCCCTACGCATGGGCGACGTCGACGATCACCAAGGCGAAACGAGTCGGGGCCATCACCGAGCTCACCGCATGGGACGGCACGGGCCACGTCCCGTACGTGGCCCATCGCGACCAGATCCTCGCCGAGACCTCGAACTTCCTCTACCACTACCTCGACCTGGCCCACGCCGCACGCTGACCGCGCGGATGGCGCGGATGGTGCGGATGGCGCGGATGGTGCGCGCTGCCCGTGGGTAGGGCGAGAGCCGTGCATGCGCCCAAGGTCATGATCGCCACCGACGGATCCGACGCCGCCATCGAGGCGGCCACCCGAGCCGTGGGCCTGCTCCACCCCGATGCGAGGATCGAGCTCGTGACGGTGATCGAGGCCCGCCACGATCCGATGGAGGATGCCGGCGGCATCGAAGGGCCGGTCATGACCGACGACGAGGCCGACAAGGAGTGGACGCAGTCCGTCGCCGAGGGCCGAGCCGCCCTGGCCCGCACCGCCGAAGCGCTGGCGGTCGCCACCGAGACCCAGCTCGTTCCCTCCGACACGTCGGTCGACCGGGCCCTGCGCGACCTGGTCCACGACGAGCAGCCCGACCTGTTGGTGCTCGGCTCCAACCAGCCGAACTGGTTCGACCGGTTCCTGCACGGCGCGCTGGAGGACCGGCTGCTCCACCACGTCGAGTGCCCCCTGTTGATCGTCGGCCACCACCGCCCCGACGACTGACGGTTCACTCGTCAGTCGGCGAGGGCCTTCTCGACGTCGGCGGCGAGCTTCTCGGGCTTCGTGATGGAGGCGTAGCGATCGATGACCCTGCCGTCCTTGCCCAGGAGGAACTTGGTGAAGTTCCACTTGATCCGGTCGCCGAGGATCCCGCCCTTCTCCGAGCGCAACCACTTGTACAGCGGGTGCGCCTCGTCGCCGTTGACGTCGACCTTGGCGAACATCGGGAAGCTGACGCCGTAGTTCAGCTCGCAGAACTCCTGGATCTCGTCCTCGGTGCCGGGCTCTTGGTGGCCGAACTGGTCGCACGGGAACCCGAGGATCACGAGACCCTGATCCTTGTACTGGCCGTACAGCTCCTCGAGGCCCTTGTACTGCGGCGTGAACCCGCACTTCGAGGCGGTGTTGACCACGAGGACCGCCTTGCCGGCGTACTGCGACAGATCGGTCTCCTGGCCGCCGATCGTCGTGGCGGAGAAGTCGGAGAGGGAGGTCACGGAGCGGATGCTACCGGCGTCAGGTGTTGCAGAAGCGGTAGCCGACGCGCCAGATCGTCTCGATCGACTGGCGGTCGAACGGCTTGTCGATCTTGGCGCGCAGCGACTTCACGTGGACGTCGACCACGTTCGACATGCCGTCGAAGTTCATGTCCCAGACGCGATCGAGGATCTCTGCTCGGGGCAGCACCTCGCCCTGGCGGCGCATGAACAGCTCCAGGAGGGAGAACTCCTTGGGCCGCAGGGCGATCTGGGTGGCGCCGCGGCGGACGTCGTGGCTCGCCGGGTCGAGGCTGATGTCGCCGGCGGTCAGCACGCTGGGCCGCTCGACGGGAGCCCGCCGGGCGAGCGCCTGGACCCGGGCCACGAGCTCGTCGGGCGCGAAGGGTTTCACGAGGTAGTCGTCGGCGCCCGCCCGGAGCCCCTCGACGCGCATCGCCGTCTCGGCCAGGCCGGTCAACATGAGGATCGGCATCCAGCGACCGCGCTCGCGCAGGTCCTCGCACACGGTGAGCCCGTCGGGCGCGGGCAGCCCTCGGTCGAGCACGACGACGTCGAAGTCGAACTCGGTGGCCATCCAGAGGCCGTCGGAGCCCGACGACGCCGTCTCCACGATGTGGCCGTCGCGCTGCAGCACGATGCGCACGAGCTCGAGGGTGTCGCGGTCGTCCTCCACCACGAGGATCCTCACGGTCGATCACCTGCCCGGCCGACGATGCCCGAGCCGCCCGGGAGCACGGCGCGCAGCGCGTCGCACAGGTGCTCCGGCGAGTAGGGCTTCAGCAGGAGCTGATGGCCGGTCGCCCGGATCTCCTGGTGCCGGCTCGGGTCGGTCTGCCCGGTGGTCAGCAGGACGGGAAGGTCGGGCCGTTCACGGGTCAGTTGCTCGGCCAGGTCCATGCCCGAAGCTTGCGGGAGCACCACGTCGGAGAACAGCGCATCGATCGTCGCGAGGTCGGGAACCTGGGTGCGGGCCTGTTCGGCGCTGGAGGCTGCGATCACCTCGTACCCGGCGCGCTTCAAGATGGCCTTGGCCAGTGCCAAGAGCGGTGGATCGTCCTCGACGACGAGGATGCGGAGCGTGGGTTCAGAGGTCACAGGCGGAGACGCGCCCCTCGAGCAGACGAGGGCGGCACCCCTCAATCGGACCCGGGGGGTCGGAACTTGAGGTGCCGGGAGGCCGCGGGCCCGGCGGCCCGACCCGCTCGAGGGAATCAGTCGGTGGCGACGCGGGGCAGCCGTAGGACGAACACCGATCCGATGCGATCGGTCCGGCGCCGGTACAGCACCTCGCCGCCGTGGGCCCGGGCGATGCTGCGGGCGAGGTAGAGACCCAACCCGGTCCCGGCCACCCGCGAGTTGGCCCGGCCGTACTTGCGGAAGATCAGCCCGATCTGCTCAGGCGGGACGCCGGGGCCTTCGTCCGTCACCGAGACGTCGATCCAGTCGGCCTCCACCTGCACGGACACGTCGACGGGGGACCCCGACGGCGAGAACTTGACCGCGTTGGTGACGAGGTTGTTCAAGGTCTGCTCGATGCGCGACTGGTCGGCGAGGACCCTGGGGTACCGGGCGATGGGCGGCGTGTAGGTGACCACCTGGGCGAAGGGCGATGCCAGGTCGGCCACGAGCCGACCGACCAGGTCGGCCAGGTCGAGCTCGCGGACCTGGAGGCGAAGGGACCCGTCGTTCACGGTGCCGGCGTCGACGATGTCGGTGAGGATCCGATTGATCCGCAGCCCGGCACGGCCGATGGTCGCGGCCGCCTCCGCCTGCTCCGGCTCGAGCGAGGACTCGAGCAGCGAGGCATAGCCGGTGACGACGCTGAGGGGCGTGCGCAGCTCGTGCGCCAGCACGCTCAGGACGGTATCGAGGCCCTCCTGGGCCCCCGGTGCCGGACCGGCCGCGGGCAGGTGAGGCGTGTGCGGCGGCCGAGCCGGCAGGTCGATGCCGACGTCGAGCCGCTCACGATCCGCGACCAGGAGCTCCGCGAAGTCCGAGACCGGCACGGCGCGGCTCCACAGGTAGCCCTGGCCGTAGCTCACGCCGAGGCGCCGCAGCTCCCGGAGCTGGTCGACGTCCTCCACGCCCTCGGCCACCACGGCCAGGCCAAGGGCGTCGCACACCCCCATGATCGCCCGCACGATCGCCGTGTCCTCGAGGCTGTGGGCCAGGCCGTGCACCAGGCTCCCGTCGATCTTGATGTCGTCGAGGGGGAACCGCTTGAGATGGGCGAGCGAGCTGTAGCCGGTGCCGAAGTCGTCAGCGGCCAGTCGGAAGCCGCGCACCTTGAGGTCCACGAGCTGGCGCGACGCCCGCACCGCGTCCTCCATCAGGACGCTCTCGTTCAGCTCGAAGCAGACGTGGACGGGGTCGATGCCGGTGTGGGCCGCGATCGCGCTGGCCTCGGCCGGGAACTCGGGGCGGGCCAGCGCCGAGCCGGGAAGGTTGATCGAGAGCACGACGGTGCGACCCGGGGCGATGCCGCCCCAGGACACGGCGTCGCGGCATGCGACCCGCAAGATCAGGTCGCTGAGCTGGCCGATGGTCCCCGTGCGCTCGGCGGCCGCGATGACCTCGAGGGCATCGATGGCGGCGCCGGACGCGTCGTGCAGCCGCAGCAGGGCTTCGGCGCCCCGGATCGCATCGTCCTCGAGGCGGATGATCGGCTGGTACGCGAGCTCGACCGTGCCCGCGTCGAGGGTCTGGCGGACGACGGCCTCGACGTCGAGCTGGCGCAGGACCTGTCGACGCAGCGCCTGGTCGTACACGCGCGACGCCCCGCCGCTGACCCCTCGGACCGATGCCAGCGCGGTGTCGGCCTGCTGGAGGAGGTCGAGCGCGCCGGTGGCGCCCGAGTCGGTGGCGGCCATGCCGATCGATGCGGTCACCTCCAGGTCCCGGCCGTCGATGGTGACGGGCCGAGACACCATCTCGCGCAGGCGAGCGGCGTACTCCATGGCGAGCTCGTCGGTGCCCAGGTGGGTGCAGAAGATCCCGAAGGTCCGATCGGAGAAGCGGGCGAGCAGATCGTCCCCGTGGGCGGCGAGCTGGAGCGAATGGGCGCAGCGCAGGATCAGGCGGTCGCCGACCTCGTGGCCGAACGCCTCCTTCACCCGGTCGATGCTGCCGATGTCGACGAGCAGGACGGACGACGGCGGGTCTTCGGCGGTCAGCCCCCGCATCACCTCGTCCATCCCGTCCACGAGGATGCGGCGGTCGGGCAGCACGCTGAGCGCCACGTGCAGGGCTTGAGAGGCGAGCGACTGCTCGTCGACGCGCTCGGGCGTCCGTTCGTCGTCGGCCGTGGGCGGCGCGGCGGCCCGCCCGGCGGCCAGGCGGTCCTCGATGACCTGCTCCGCGGCGGTCTCGGCTCGATCCAACAGGTAGGTGCTGTCGGTGCACACCGGCTCCGGCCGATCGGCGGCCTTCTGGCGACGGACCTCGCTGGTGACCCGGGCGAGCAGGGAGTCCACGGTGTCGTTCTCGCTGCTCGCCACGACCCCGAGCGACGCGACGAGGTCGATCTCGGTGGTACCCACCTGGAAGGGTTGGCTGAGGGTGTCGCGCAGCCGGGCGCGGATCGGATCCACGTCCACCACCCGCAGGTCCCGGAACGCGATGAGGAAGCGATCGCCCCCGACCCGGCACAACAGGTCGCCCGGGCGCACCACCCGGCGCGCCCGCGCGCCCAGCTGGACGAGGACGGCATTGCCGGCCGCCCACCCGAGACGGTCGTTGATCGTGGCGAACCGGTCGACGTCGACGAGCATCGCCGTGACCCGACCGCCCGTCGTGGTCGCCGCGACCAGTCGTTCGCTGAGGAACTCCACCGCCGCCGGCCAGTCCGGAAGACCGGAGACAGGATCCACGTCGGACTGGCTGACCACGCCCAGCTCGAGGAGCTTGCGCGCCGTGATGTTCTGGTGGACGACGACGGCGCCGGCCCCATCGGTGCCGGGCAGGGCCGATGCCTGGATCAGGTACCACCGATCCTCGCTCGCGGAATCGGCGCGGTACTCGAGGTCGAGGTGGCGCCGCTCGCCCGCCAAGATGGCCTGCAGGCCCTCCGCGATCCGTCTCGCCTCAGGGGCCGCACCGGCCTCGGCGGCCCGCTCGCAGACCGCGACGTAGTCGACGCCGACACCCGTGGTCCCCGGCACGCCGTCGTTCAGCTGCGAGAAGAGGCGCCAGGCCTCGTTGGTCTCGACGATGATCCCGGAGGCGTCGAGCACGGCCGCCGCTTCGGCCAATCCGTCGAACGCGTGGGCCCGGCGAACGACCGATCCGATGGCACGGACCTCAACCGAGTCCATGTCGGACAGAATCCCAGAGAAGGACAGCCCTGGTCGCCGAAGCGTCACGGCCAGAAGTTCTAGGCGCGAGCGCCCTGGCCTGCCCAGATCATCGGTTCTCAACGGGTTGTGGCCTTGCTCGCGGCCGCCAGGCGAGCGGTCCAACAGGTGGTGGGGAAGGCGGTCGACGGTGCCTTGGGCCCGTCGACCGGGGTCACATCGACGCGACGCCATCGGGGGCCGCCGGCCCGACGAGCGTCCGGAAGAGCTCGGCGGGGCCGACGGCCGGGCTGAACACGTGTCCGAAGGCGCGGTCGAAGCCGATGCCCCGCACGGCCCGCAGGTCGGCCGCCGTCTCCACCGACTTGGCCACCGAGGTGGCGCCGATCGAGCGGGCCAGCTCGATGGCAGCCTCCGCGGGACGGTCGACCGACCCGGCGCTGGAGCGACCGACGTTGCCCGGGATGATCTTGAGGACCGAGGCCGGGATCCCGTCGAACGTCTCGGGCGGGACGGCGCCGTAGACGCTGTCGACCACCACCACGACGCCCAGCTCGGCAAGGCCGGCAGCCACCCGGCGGGCCAGGGCGGGTGTGCCGACGAGGGCCGCCACCGGCAGGTCGATCGCCAGCCAGGACGGGTCGACGCCCGTGATGACGACGGCCTGGCGCACCCGGTGCAACAGCTCGGGATCGTTCATGTGCTGCTCGGACACGTTGAGGGCGATGCGCGCCGGGCGACCCTTCTCGGCCCAGGCCGCGGCCTGGCGGCAGGCCGCGAACACCGACCAAGTCTCGAGGCCGGCGAGGCGGGCAGCCCACTTGGGGTGGGCCAGCGCCGGGCCGGGCGAGACCATGCCGAGGCCCGGGTGCCACCAGCGCAGCAGGGCTTCGCACCCCGTCACCGAGCCGTCCCGCAGGTCGACCTCGGGTTGGTAGTGCAGGCAGAAGCTGCCGGGGAGGCCCGTGACCCCGAAGGACTCGGCATCGGCGGGGAGTCCGCTGGACCCGTTGCCGACGACCCGCGAGCGGATCGTGACCACGACCCCTGACGGGATGTCGCGAGCGGCGTGCAGGCTGCACGCGGTCACGAAGGCCTCGAACATCGAGCCGTCGCGCCGTTCCAGCACGGCGCTGCCCGACCAACGGCCTCGCATGACGAGGGCCACCTGGATCTCGCGGAGCTTGGCGGCACCGAGGATCGACCAGCTCACCTGGTTGAGGTCGCGCACCAGGTGCCGGGGCTCGGTCCACCCGAGCAGATCCGACGCGGCCCGGTTGGCTGCCTGCACCGTGAACGAGTGGTCGGCGACGATCACGGCCTCCGAGAGCGGGACGACCTGCTCCGGATCGATCGTCGCGGCGCGCGCCTCGCGCTCGACCTGGCGGGCCGTCAACGTCTCGAACCTCATGGAACACCCTCCCGGTCGCGTCGCCCAGGCTGCTTCGGGCTTGAGGCACACCTTGGGCGAACCGTCGTGAAGGAATCGTGAACTCGCGACCGGGTCAGCGGGCCAAGCGGGCAGGACGGTGGTCGCGCCTGGGGGTGCTCGGCACGTCGGAGGGGAGGCGGTGGTCGATCTTCCAGTCCTTGGCCCGGTACAGCCGGGCGTCGGCGCGCTGGAGGGTGTCGATCAGGGGCTCGCCGTCGCGGCGATGCGCCGTTCCGATCGAGAGGCCCGCCCCATGGGACCGCAACATGGTGCCGACGGTCGCGAGGATGTCGGCCTCGATCTGCGGCGCGGCTCGTGCCGCGGGCCCCCGCAGGAGCACGGCGAACTCGTCGCCGCCGATGCGGAACGCCGTCTCGGGGGTGTCGAGCACCTCGCGCAGGGCGCTGCTCGTCGCCCGCAGGACCTCGTCGCCCAACAGGTGGCCGCCCGTGTCGTTGACCCGCTTGAAGTCGTCGATGTCGAGCACCAGCACGGCCGCCTCGTCCTCGTCGGCGTCGCGGAGCAGCTCGTGGAACGTCGAGTGGTTGCCAAGCCCCGTGAGCGGGTCCCGCCGGGCCTGGTGGCGGAGCGCCTCCACGGTCGAGGCCATCTCGAGGCAGCTGCCGGCGAGCACCGCCAGGAGCTCGAGCGGCTCGATCTGCTCGGGGCCGAGGGCGACCGGATCTCGGTTGGTGAGCACGAGCAGGCCGGTGCGACGGCCGAGGGCGGCGATCGGCAGCACCACGAGCGAGCGAGCACCCGCGTTGCGGAGGGTCTCGCTCGCCGTGACGCTGCGGCCCGTCGCCTCGCCCGCGGTGTAGCAGGACGTCAACGGCTCGAGGACGTTGCGAAGGTGCTCGACCTCGCCCGCTGCCATGTCGTGCAGCGCCTCGCGCAGCGGCCCGACCGCGTTGCGTTCGTCCTCGCCGGTGTGGCCGGCGTGCAGGACGAGCATGGCCGAGTCCATGCCGCTCAGCTCGCGGGCGGCCACGAGGACGGCATCGATCGTGCGGCTCGTGTCCTCGACCGCGACGAGCGAGGCCGCCGTCCGCGCCAGCCGCCGGAGCGGGACCCGCGACTGTTCGGGTTGCAGGTCGCCGAGGCGATGGCCGAGCAGCGCCGCGCACGCCCGTACCTCCTCGCGCACCGCCTCGCTCAGCGGGACCAGCGATTCCACGTTGAGCGCGCCAACCGTGACGCCGTCCGTGCGCAACGGCACGCAGAACTCGGCCACGACGCCGGGGATCGCTTCGAGGTAGTCCACCGCGGTGGTGATGTCGTCGAGGTAGTGCTCCTCGCCGGTGCGGTACGTGCGGCCGGTGATGCCGGCGCTGGGCACCATCCCATCGAGGACCTGCCACAGGCCGCGCTGGGCCTGGCAGCGCAGTCGGCCCCCCATCTCGAGGTAGACCGACGGCATGAGCCCGCCCTGGCGGAACAGGTGGACGGCAACGGCCTCGCAGGCCTCGCGCTGGCTTCGCGCCGCGTCGACCCGCACCGCGAGGCGTTCGAGCCTCGGCTGGCGCGTGATGCGGCGGCCGACGTGGCGGGCCTCGGGCCACGGCTCGCCAGGACGGCCGAGGAGGAAGCCCTGGGCCAGGCCGACGTCGGCGTCGCGGAGCCAGGCCAGCTCGGCCCGGGACTCGACGCCCTCGGCGATGAGGTTGGCACCGATCTCGGCCGAGAAGGCGGCCAACGCCGCGACCAGGGCCTGCCGGTGGCGATCCAAGTGGATGTCGATGATCAGCGACCGATCGATCTTCACGAACTCGGGCAGGAGCGCCACCACCTGCTTCAAGCTCGAGTAGCCGGCCCCGGCGTCGTCGATCGCCAGGCGGGCGCCCGTTCGGAGCCACGGGTCCAGGGTGAGGCGCAGGGCGTCGACGTCGTCGACCTCCTCGCGCTCGGTCAGCTCGAGCACGAGCCGGCCCGGAAGCAGGTCGCGCAGCGCCACCGAATCGGGGTGGGCCAGCAGCGCCGGGCTCACGTTGACGAACAGCAGCGCATCGTTCGGCGGTGCGCCGTGCTCGGCCACCACCCGGACGCACGCCCGCTCCAGCTCGACCCGGCGATCGAGGCGGGACGCGGCCTCGAACCACTCCGACGGCGTCGACGCCTCGGGGTCAGACGAGCGGCACAGCGCCTCGTAGCCGACGACCTCGCCGTCGCCCACCCGCACGATCGGCTGGAAGACGGCCCGCATCCCGCCTGGCGCGACCAGCCGGTCGAGCAGGCGGTGGCCCTCCTCGGGCCCGACGAGGCGCCGAGCGCGCGATGCATCCATGACCACGCTCCTTCGGCGCCGACATGGCTGCGGGGAGCGTGAGCGGGTGAACATCTCCTGTCGTGGAACTGTCATCGCCCCCGCTCAGCGCGCCGATCGCGGGACCACCTCCCGCTACTCAGGCCGGATCCGACGATGGCGACGCCTAATCTCGGCGCGCCGCCGGTGTAGCTCAGATGGCAGAGCGCTGACCTTGTAAGTCAGATGTCAAGAGTTCGATTCTCTTCACCGGCTCCGACGATCAGCGCAGGCGAAGCCCGCCGACCGACCCGCGCTGGTCAGCTCATCGTGGGGATCACGAAGTCGCTGGCGCCGCCGGGGGCGCCGGACCACCGGGTGGTGATCAGCTTCGGGCGGGTGTTGAAGCGGATGGCGTCGGAGCCGTACTGGTTGAGGTCGCCGAACCCGGAGCGCTTCCACCCGCCGAACGAGTGGTACCCGACCGGAACCGGGATGGGGACGTTGATGCCGACCATCCCGACCTGGACCCGGGCCGCGAAGTCGCGGGCGGCCTGGCCATCGCGGGTGAAGATCGCCACGCCGTTGCCGTACTCGTGCTCGGTGGGGAGCCGCAGCGCGGCCTCGTAGTCGGCGGCGCGCACCACCGACAGCACGGGGCCGAAGATCTCCTCGCGGTAGATCCGCATGTCGGGGGTGACGTGGTCGAACAGGCAGCCGCCCACGAAGAAGCCGTTCTCGTGGTCGGCCACCTTGAGGTCGCGGCCGTCGACCACCAGCTCGGCGCCCTCGGCCACGCCCAGGTCGATGTAGTCGAGCACCCGCTTCTGGGCGGCGGCCGAGACGAGCGGGCCGAAGTCCGATGCCGGGTCCGAGGACGGCCCGACCCTGAGCCCGGCCACCCGCTCGGCCAGCCGGCCGACCAGCTCCTCGGCGATCGCATCGCCGACCGGAACCGCGACCGACACGGCCATGCACCGCTCGCCGGCCGAGCCGTAGGCGGCCCCGACGAGGCCGTCGACCACCAGGTCGAGATCGGCGTCGGGCAGGACCACGAGGTGGTTCTTGGCGCCACCGAAGCACTGGGCCCGCTTCCCGTGCTCGGCGGCCGTCTTGTACACGTGGTGCGCGAGATCGGACGAGCCGACGAAGGTCACCGCCGCGACCCGTGGGTCGGTGATGAGGGCGTTGGCGGCGACGGCGTCACCGTTCACCACGTTGAACACGCCCGGCGGCAGGCCGGCCTCGACGAACAGCTCGGCCAGGCGGATCGGCACCGAGGGATCTCGCTCGGACGGCTTGAGGACGAAGGCGTTGCCGCTGGCGATCGCCGGCGCCGCCTGCCAGAGCGGGATCATCGCCGGGAAGTTGAACGGCGTGATCCCGGCCACCACCCCGATCGGCTGGCGGACCGAGTGGACGTCGATGCCCGTGCCCGCGCCTTCGGTGAACTCGCCCTTGAGCAGGTGCGGGATGCCGGTGCAGAACTCGGCCACCTCGAGGCCTCGCTGGATGTCGCCGTGCGCGTCGGCCACGGTCTTGCCGTGCTCGGACGACAGGAGGCGGGCGAGGTCGTCGGCCTCGGCCTCCACCAGGTCGATGAAGCGGGTGAGCACGCGGCTGCGGCGCTGGGGGTTCCAGGCCGCCCACGCCGCTTGGGCGCGGTGCGCGCCCTGCACGGCGGCCGCCGTCTCGGCCGCGTCGGCCAGCGCGACCTCGGCCTGCACCTCGCCCGTGTCGGGCGCGAACACCTCGCCGGTGACCCCACTCGAACCAGCGGTGCGGCTGCCGTCGATGAAGTGGCCGATGGTGCGCATGGAGGCTCCGTTCGCGGGGGTGGTTCGTCGATGGCGACGAACCCACTTGTACACGGTCGGACCGCAGAGAGCATCCGAGCATCCGAGCAACCCGACGGAACCAGGCAGGTCGGGCTACGTTCCCCTCCGTGCGACCGACGGGTCGGTGGCACCCGGAGCCCGGCCCGGGCATCGGATAGGCACCGCGGGAGCTGCCCGATGACTCGATTCCTCCGGATCGCCGCGGGAACGACGCTGCTGGCCGGCTCGTTCGTCGCCATCACCGCCGCACCAGCCGGTGCCACCGTCGCGGCGACGGTCGCGGGGACCGTCGTCACGGTCACGCTGACCGGCACCGAGAACATCGGGTTCGGCTGCAACAGCGCCGGCAAGTTCGTCGTGTCGGGGACGGTGACGACCCCGGTGATCACGTGCGGCGCGGTCACCTCCGTGCACGTCAACGGCGACGCCGGCAACCAGTACATCTTCGGCAGCTCCCTCGACGCCCCGGACTTCTCGGCTCACCCGAACCTGGTGGCCGTGCTCGGCGGTGGCGCCGACACCACGTCGGAGACCGACCGTGCCGATTCCATCGACGTGGGTCCGGGCAACGACGTCGTGAACCTCCACGCCGGCGGGGTCACCAACACCTCCGTCGCCCTGGGCACCGGGACGGACACGATGGCCGTGGTCGGCACGGAGGAGGCCAACGCGATGGTGGCCACCTCGACCAACGCCAGTGCCAAGGTGGTCACGACCACCACATCAGGGTCGTCCACCTCCACCGCGACCTCGGTCGAGGGACTCCAGATGATCGGCCGCACGAGAGCGGACACGTTCGCCTCGACCGCGGTGACGGCCTCGAGCACCGTCGTCACCGTCCTTGCGTCCGGGGCCGACGGCAACGACACGTTCACCGCCGGCGCGACCGGCATGGTCATGCTCGGCGGTGACGGGACGAACGTGTTCCACGGCGGTGCCGGCCAGGACCAGTTCCACACGTCGAGCGAGACCGATGTGATCCACAAGGCCGGGGGCGGGGGCGACGAGGTCTTCGACCAGTACAACGGCAGGTCGGGCGGGCGCACGATCGACGGCAACGGGCTGGCCAGCTACTACGACTACCTCAGCAACTGCGATGCCCAGACCCGGGTGCGACCGGGCACCGCAGGCGGCACGCGGATCGTCTCGGCCCTCTGCCGGCCGGGCATCGTCGACGTCGACAGCTCGTTCAACCAGGTCGAGCAGCTGATGGGCGCCGGCGACTCGACCTCGAACCGAGGCCTGGCGGACGTCGTGACCCCGGGCCACACGGCGGTGCTCGTCAACGGCGACACCGCCCACGACGACCTCGTCGACGTCACGGTGTCCACGGGCACCTGGGTTTCGAGCGGCACCCCCGCCACGTCGTTCACGGTCAACCCCGACGACGCGAGCCTCGGCAACGTCTCGGCCCAGGGCGTGGGCAGCGTCTCGGTCCACGGGCCCTGGGCGAACAAGAACCAGGGCTTCGCCCACCGGGTCACCCGCGACCTCATGTTCCGCTTCCTCTCGCAACCCGACCGCGAGGCGGTCGCCGCTTCGCTCACCAGCGGCGTCAAGACCCGCCCCCAGGTGATCGCCGCGCTGATGCAGACCGACGAGTACCGGGGCCTGGACGTGGATCGGGTGTTCGT
Organism: Acidimicrobiales bacterium; assembly: GCA_025463365.1. Lineage (GTDB taxonomy): Bacteria > Actinomycetota > Acidimicrobiia > Acidimicrobiales > Iamiaceae > Aquihabitans. The sequence goes on along the minus strand of JAOBWM010000046.1, from coordinate 1,989 downwards.
GCAGTTCCTGCACCGGACCTCGGACTCGGGCGGCCGCACCTACTGGATCGACGCGCTGCGCAACGGCCGCACGCTCCGCAAGTTCCGCGCCCAGCTCTTCGGGAGCAACGAGTACTTCGCCAACTCCTACAGCGACGTCACCCAGTTCGTGAAGAACGCGTACTTCGACGTGCTCGGCCGGCTGCCCGACCCATCGGGCCAGGCCTACTGGGTGAACAAGATCAACACCGGGACCGGGCGAGGGGCGGTGGCCAACTCGTTCCTCGTGTCGACCGAGGCCCGCCGCGCCATCGTCAAGGACCAGTTCCTCCGCTTCGTGCTGCGGTACCCGACCACCGCCGAGGCCGACCAGTGGGTCGACACGCTCGCCGGCCCGACCGGCGAGCAGGACCTGATCGCGTTCCTCGCCGCGAGCGGCGGCTACTACAACGCCTCGTAGCCCATGCCGCCAGCACCAGCCGACGCCGTCCTCTGGCAGGAGCAGGTCGACGTCCCGCACCCCGCCGAGCCGGGCCCGCTCCCCGAGCACGTGCACACCGTCGTGGTCGGCGGTGGCTACGCCGGGATGGCTGCGGCCCGCACGCTGGCGCGGGCCGGGCACGAGGTCCTCGTCCTCGAGAAGGAGGCGCTCGGCTGGGGCGCCCACGCCCGCAACGGCGGCATGGCGATCCCGGAGCTGAAGGCCGGCCCCGCCTCGCTGCGCACCACGTACGGCGAGCTCGGGACGCGGATGCACGCCGAGGTCAACGAAGCATTCGACCACCTCGAATCGCTGATCGCCGACGAAGCGATCGCGTGCGACTACCAGCGCACCGGCCAGCTCTACCTGGCCCACACCCCCCGGCTTGTGCCCCACCTGCGCGACCTCGTCCGGGAGCACACCGAGATCGGCGAGCCGGTGCGGTTCGTCGAGCGCGACGACCTGGGCGCCGAGATCGGCTCCTCCTCGTTCCATGGCGGCGTCGTGTACGACCGCACCGGCTCGCTGCACCCTGCGCGCCTCCACGCCGGCCTGGCGCGCCTCGCGCTCGCGGCCGGGGCCGACGTGCGCGAGCGGACGCCGGCCCGCAGCTTGGAGGCGATCGGTGGCGGGCACCGCGTGCACACCGACCACGGGACGGTGCAGGCCGACCACGTGATCGTCGCGACCAACGCCTACGCCGACGCGCTCCTGCCCGAGCTGGCCCGTCGAGTGCTCCCGATCGGGTCGTTCATCGTGGCGACCGAGCCGCTGCCGCCGGATCTGGTCGACGAGATCAGCCCGCGCCGACGGATGTTCGTCGACACCAAGAACCTGCTCTTCTACTGGCGGACGACGCCGGACGGCCGGGTGCTGTTCGGCGGGCGGCGGAGCCTGTCGCACGCCACCGTGGCCGACGCCGCCGCGTACCTCGAAGCGTCCATGCGCCAGATCCACCCGCAGCTCGCCGACGCGGCCGTCACCCATCGGTGGGGTGGCCAGGTGGCGATCACCCTCGATCGGCTGCCCCACGTCGGCCGCCTGCGCGGCGCCTGGTACGCCACCGGCTGCAACGGGTCCGGCGTCGCGCTGAACACGTGGCTCGGCCACCGGCTCGCGCTGGTCGTGCTGGACGAGGCCGCGGCGCCCTCGTTCGCCGCGCTGCGCCACCGGCCCATCCCGCTGCACCGGTTCCGCCGGGCGTACCTGCCCCTCGTCGGCCAGTGGTTCCGGTACCAGGACCGCCCGTGACCGCATGTGACCGCCCGTGACCGCCGTGACGACCCGGGGTCGATCCGGGAACCGGTCGGGCTTCGCCGCTGCACGCGTGATTCCGTCGTGAAAGAGTGCCGAAACAATGGTTTCTCTTGTCGAGCCGTCCGATCCGCGCGAACGTGCGCTGGTCACCCAACGACGTGATCGACGTCACGACATCGCTGGAGCGAGGACGCCCTTGACCACCACCGCAGCACCCGAGTCCGATCCGGTGACGGCCTCGACCGGGCGCCCGGTGATCGAGATCGACCACG
>JAOBWM010000021.1 GCA_025463365.1 Acidimicrobiales bacterium | reverse complement strand
GGGAGATCGAGCTGGAGGACCCCTACGAGAACATGGGGGCCCAGCTGGTCAAGGAGGTCGCCACCAAGACCAACGACGTGGCCGGCGATGGCACCACCACCGCCACCGTGCTCGCCCAGGCCCTGGTCAAGGAAGGCCTCCGCAACGTGGCCGCCGGCGCCAACCCGATGGCGCTCAAGCGCGGCATCGAGAAGGCCGTCGCCGCCGCCGTCGCCTCCATCGCCGAGCAGGCGAAGGAGATCGACGACCGCAGCGAGATCGCTCAGGTCGCCACCATCTCTGCCAACAACGACAAGGCCATCGGCGAGGTCCTCGCCGACGCCATCGACAAGGTCGGCAAGGACGGCGTGGTCACCGTCGAGGAGTCCAACACCTTCGGCATCGAGCTCGAGTTCACCGAGGGCATGCAGTTCGACAAGGGCTACCTGTCCCCGTACTTCGTCTCCGACCCGGAGCGCCAGGAAGCCGTCCTCGAAGACGCGCTCATCCTGTTCACCGAGAGCAAGATCTCCTCGGTCCAGGACCTCGTCCCGGTCCTCGAGAAGGTCATGCAGACCGGCAAGCCGCTGCTGATCGTGGCCGAGGACATCGAGGGCGAAGCCCTCGCCACGCTCGTGGTCAACAAGATCCGTGGCACCTTCAACTCGGTGGCCGTCAAGGCCCCGGGCTTCGGCGAGCGCCGCAAGGCCATGCTCGGCGACATGGCCACCCTCACCGGTGGTCAGGTCATCTCCGAGACGGTCGGCCTCAAGCTGGACAGCACCACGCTCGACCTGCTCGGCTCGGCCCGCAAGGTCGTGGTCACCAAGGACAACACCACCATCGTCGACGGTGGTGGCGATGCCGACGAGGTGCAGGGTCGCATCAGCCAGATCCGTCGTGAGATCGACGACACGGATTCGGACTGGGACCGCGAGAAGCTCCAGGAGCGCCTGGCCAAGCTGGCCGGCGGCGTCGCCGTCGTCCAGGTCGGTGCGGCCACCGAGGTGGAGCTCAAGGAGAAGAAGCACCGCATCGAAGATGCGCTGTCCGCCACGCGTGCGGCCATCGAAGAGGGCATCGTCCCCGGCGGTGGCACCACCCTCGTGCGAGCTCGCGCTGCAGTCGCCAAGGCTCTCGAGGGTCTCGAAGGTGACGAGGCCACCGGCGCCCGCACCGTGTTCAAGGCGCTCGACGCCCCGGCCCGCCTGATCGCCCAGAACGCTGGGCTCGAGGGTGCGGTCATCGTCCAGCAGATCGAACGCGAGACCGGCAACATCGGCCTCAACGCCGCCACCGGCGAGTTCGAGGACCTGCTCAAGGCCGGCGTCATCGACCCGGCCAAGGTCACCCGGGCTGCGCTGCAGAACGCGGCGTCGATCGCCGCACTGCTGCTCACCACCGAGGCGATCATCGCCGACAAGCCCGAAGAAGAGGGCGCTGGCGGCGGCAGGGGTGGCGGCATGCCCGGCGGCATGGGCGGCATGGGCGGGATGATGTAGTCACCCCGCTCGTCGACCCCGACGAACGCAGGACGGCCCGGGCCTCGTGCCCGGGCCGTTCCGCGTCCTGACCTAATCCCTGGAGAGGGCGGCGAGGCGGCTGGCCCGGTCGGGGGCCGCGAAGATCGGATGGACGGCCACGTCGGGGTCGGTCCAGGCCGGATGGTTCGCGGCCGGGAACTTTGCCTCGAGGTAGGCGAGCATGACGTCGACGTATTCGGCGGTCATGGCCTCACGGTGCGGGTCGTCGTCGTCGGCCGCCGCCGCGATCACGAGGTGGGCCAGCGTGACGCACACCTCGGCGGTGCGGTCGCGAAGGGGCAGGGGCACTCCGGGCACCCGCAGCTCGATCAAGGCCCGGATGTGCTCCTCCAGGCCCGTGCGCAGCCGGACGCCGGCATGGGAGCGCCCCCCGGGAACCATGGCCGACACGAGGAGTGCCGGCAGGGCCCGCTGGTCGCGGGCGTGCTCGACCAACCGCGCCATGACGCGGTGGAGGAAGTGCCCGATCCGTTCGGCAGGCTCCAGGTCCCCGAGCAGTTCGGCGTAGAGCTCCACCAGCCGGTCCAGGTAACGGTCCGTGAGGGCTTCCGCCAACGCGGACTTGTCGGGGAACCAGCGGTACAGCGTGCCCACGGGCACGCCGGCGCGGGAGGCGACGAGGTTGGTGGTGGCGGTGTCGTAGCCGACCTCCTCGAAGACCTCCTCCGCGACATCGAGGAGCAGCTCGACGCGTGCCGCGGACCGGGCCTGGCGAGGGCGGTTGCGCAAGTGCGACGGAAGTGCTTCGGCCACCGGTTCCTCTCGTTCCCCACGACGCGCGAGATCCCCGCCAGGCTACTGCTCCGCCTCGCCTTGGGGGTGGTGGACGGTGAGCCGGTCCGAGGTGGCCGGTAGCATGGGCGCATGGACCGTCCCCCTGCCGACCCCGTCAAGATGCTCGATTCGTGGATGGCCTGGGAGCGCGGGGAGATCACCCCGGGCCGGGTGATGGCCGACCTGAAGACGGCGGGCTTGCGTGAGGTGCTCGAGGGCCTGGCTGCGCCCCAGGTCGCCGCGGACGCCTGACCCGGTGCCGGCCGGCCCGGTCTCTCCGGACCCGACGGCTCGGGGTGGGCCGCAGCTCATCCCACGGCCCGCGACCGCCCGTCTCGGGGACCCGGCGCCGTGGGCGGCGCTCGACGAGGCCGAACGCCACGTCGACCTGCGCGACCTCGAACGGCGGTTGGCCGGCCTCGGACCCCCTGTTCGCTCGCCCCGGGAGGGCATCGTCGCCAAGGCGTCCGCCGTGCTCGCCGCGCTCTACCACCACGACGGCGAGGCCTGGGTCGTCCTGACCCGGCGGTCGGCCGCGCTGCGGGTGCACGGAGGCGAGGTCAGCTTCCCGGGCGGCGGCCAGGATCCCGGCGAAGCCCTTGCCGACACGGCGCGTCGCGAGGCGTCCGAGGAGATCGGGCTGGACCCCTCGACGGTCCGGATCATCGGTGAGCTCGACCACCTCAGCACCATCACGAGCAACTCGTTCATCGTTCCCTTCGTGGCCGTGCTCCCCGGTCGTCCCAAGGTGGTTGCGAACCCCGCAGAGGTCGACGCCGTCCTCCACGTCCGGCTGGCCGAGCTGCTCCACCCCGAGGTCTTCCGCGAGGAACGGTGGGACGTCCTCGGCGGTGATCGACCGATCTGGTTCTTCGAGCTGCACGGCGACACGGTCTGGGGCGCCACCGCGGCCATGCTGCGCCAGCTGCTCGGGTTCGCCACGGGCACCTGTGGCCGCGGCGACCTCGGCCACACCTGAACCGACGGGCCTACGAGTCGCGTTGCCAGACGGACAGGACCATGTCGCCACTCGCGAAGTAGCGCCCGAGGTCGTGCCGGCGGACCTGGCGCAGGAGGTCCGCATCGACCGCTGGCGAGGCGATCAGCCCGGCATCGTGCAGGTCGATGAACGTCTCGAGCGAGATCCACGAGGCCGGAAGACTGCTGTCGCCGCCCGTCGGTTCGCGGTCGAAGTGGAAGGACTCCGAGCGGATGGTGGCGGCTGACACCCGAGGCCCGTCGTGGAGCACGATCCGGTCGGCGGCCTGGATCTGGGCTCGCAGCTCGCGCCGTCGCCCGGCCGCGGCCGAGTGGATGCCGCCGGGCACCAGCTCGATGCGCACGACCAGCCGGGAGCCCGGGACCGGCTGGCGGCCGGCCGTCGGACCGCTGACGATCCACAACGTCGTCGTGGGCTCGGGAGCGTCTGGTCCACCTCGGCGAGATGGGCGGTCGCGTTCGCCCGTCCGGGTCGTGGTGCCGCGGCGCTCGAGGTCGGCCATCACTGCGGGACGGGCGTAGAGGCGCGCGGCCCATCCCGACGCGTTCACCTGCACGACGTCGTCGTCGGCCGTCGCCAGGCGCACCGGCTGCTCGATCTGGCCGATCGGATCCATGAACTCCTCGCCGAAGCCGCCGAAGCGCGGCGGGGCGGTGGTGTTGGCCGCGATCAATCCGGCGAGGCATGCCAGGGCGAGCGCGTCGAGGGCCACGGTCGCGGTCCGCGAGAGCGAGCGCACCGGCGTGCCTGCGGTCCAGGACCGGTACCCGGCCCAGCCGATCGCCACCCACACCAGCGCGGTCAACGGCCACAGGAGCAACATGCCGTCGGCCGCGAGGATCGCTCCTCGCCGAGGGATGCGCAGGGCGACGACGGCGATCGCCACCAGGCCGAGCGACGCCACGTCCAGGAGACCTCGGGCGGCCCGGTCCCGTCGGCGCCGGGCATCGACGTGGAGCCAGACGAGCCCCGCCAGCGTGGCGAGGGCGAGGAGCCAGTCCCCGGTGAGCGGCTGTTCGAGCACCAGGAACGGGCCGTTGTGCGGACGGGCCCAGGCCGGCACGAAGCCGAGCGAGCGCACGAGCACGCGCACGGCCGCCCCCCACCCCTGGCCGGGGCTGCGGGCGAGATGAGCGAGGTGGCCCAGGTTGCCCGAGCCGTTGACCTGGTCGGCGAAGACGGGCGCGTAGGCCAGGAGGGCACCGAGCCCGCCCCACGCGAGCCACCGGCTGGATCCACCGTCGCGCGTGTCGGGATCGAGGAGCACCAGGACCGCGGTCCCGATCACGAGCACCGCGGTGACGGGCAGGTACACGACGTGGGCTTGGGTGATCCAGCACGCGATCGCCGCCGCCGGGAGCACCGAGCGAGGCCTCCCGAGGCGCACGTCCCAGCACAGCAGGACGAGGGCGAAGACCGGGAGGAGCCCGACGTGGGTGTTGAGCGGATCCCGGATGACGGTGGGACCGAGGGACCAGCACAGCACGACGGCTGCGCCGGCGACGGCCGTGGCCAGGACGCGTCCCCCGCGGCGCCACGCCACGCCGACCGCGCTGACCACGGACACGATGTTGATGATGGCCGCGGTGACCAGCAGGCCGGCCGGGCCGAGGAGCCAGTAGGGCAGGGCGAGGACCCACACCTCGAGGGGCCCCGGGTGGTCCGCCGCGAGCCCGCTGCTGATGGTGTTCGCGGTGGTCTCCATCCCGACGAGGGGCGGGTGGCCTCGGAGGACGTCGTGGGCGCGGATCGCGAGGACCGCGCTGTCGCCGACCGGGGTCCAGCCTCGGGCCAGGGCGACGACGACGGCCACGATGATGGGCAGTGATGCCGCGATGGCGATCCGCACGAACATCGGGTCGGGTTGGGTCAGCTCGTTGGGCCGTGGCCACCATCGCCGCCGCCCGGCGGTTCCTGCGAGGAATCGGGGGCGACCGCCTCGGCCCGGTGTGGGCGCAGGACGCGGCGACGGCCGACGGCCCCGCGGCGGTGCGGCGGCCGACCGCGAGCGGTCGTTCCTCGACCGGTTCCCCTCGCCCACCTGCCCGCTCATCGACCCCCCGCGCGTTCGAGCGCGTCCCCGTGGACCGGAGCGTAGGCGTTCACCCCTTCGGCGTCGGCTGGCGACCGTGGGCCGCCGCGCCCCGAAGGTCGGGGCGTCGGCACCGGGCGTCGTCACCGGGCGAGGGCGGCGGTATCGTCGTGGCGGTGACCCACCGTCGGACGGATCGGGGCGGGAACGGCACCAAGGCTGGAACCGGGGAGACCCGGTGAGCCACGAGGGCCGCCTGCTGGTGGCGACGCCCTTGATCGGGGATCCGAACTTCGAGCACAGCGTCGTGCTGCTCGTCCACCACGACGAGGACGGCGCGTTCGGGATCGTGGTCAACCGGCCGAGTGAGACGTCGGTGGTGGAGTGCCTCCCCGGATGGGCCGACGTCGTGTCGCCTCCCGGTGTGGTGTTCTTCGGCGGCCCGGTCAACGGCGAGTCGGTCATCGGCTTGGGACGGCGAGCCCCGGAAGCCTCGCCGTCGGCCGTCGCGGAATCCTTCGAGCCGGTGGTCGGGGAGTACGGCACGGTCGACCTGCACGGTCCGCCCCCGCTCGACGCCCCGGCCCTCCTCGGCCTGCGCCTCTTCGCCGGCTCGGCCGGATGGGCCCCCGGCCAGCTCGAGGACGAGATCGCCGACGGTGCGTGGTGGGCGGTCGACGCCCGAGCCGGCGACCTCGACACCGTTGATCCCTCCGGTCTGTGGGCACGGGTCCTGCGACGCCAGGTCGGTGAGGTCGCCTGGTTCGCCAACTGCCCCGTCGACCCGTCGCAGAACTGAGGCGCATCGGCGTCAGCGGGTGGCGGGGGCCGAGCCAGGGCCGTGATCGAGCGGTAGCGTCGCCGCCATGGCCACGCTCTCGTTCGAAGGTGAGACCCACGGCGAGTTGGTCGTGAAGGTCCGACGCTGGTTGGCGTCGCTCGAGGGCGAGCAGGAGGGCCATGTGTCCCCGGCCACGGCGATCGAGCAGGGCGCTGAGCTCACGAAGGAAGCACTGCGGATCATCGCGTCGGCCGCCCCTGAGCCCGTCGCCCAGAGCGAGATCGTCAAGGCCCTGACCAGCGCCGGGTACAAGGCCACCGACGCCACGAAGCAGGCCCTCGTCGACGGCCTCGACAGCGTCGAGGAGGTCACCGGGGGGAGTGTCGTGAAGCTCGCCCGCGATGCCTCGAAGTCCGCGGTGTACCAGATGAACACCGCGGTGGCCCGCCAGATCCTGAAGTCGCTGCGCCGCTGATCGGGGTCTCGGGCCCGGCTCCCCTAGAATGCGGCATCGACACGCCGCCCCGGGAGCCCACCATGGCCGAGAGCCCGACCGATCGCTTCGCCACCGAAGGGCTCACCTTCGACGACGTCTTGCTGGTCCCGGCGGCGAGCGACGTGCTGCCGAACGAGGTGTCGACCGCGTCGTTCCTCGTCCCGGGCATCGAGCTCCAGATCCCGATCATCTCGGCGGCGATGGACACCGTCACCGAAGCGGGCCTCGCCATCGCCATGGCCCGCGCCGGCGGCCTCGGGATCGTGCACCGCAACCTGTCCGTCGCCGATCAGGTGGGCGAGGTCGACAAGGTCAAGCGATCCGAGTCCGGGATGATCCTGGACCCGATCACCCTCGGACCCGATGCGCTGGTGGCCGACGCGCTCGACCTCATGGCCCGCTTCAAGATCTCGGGCGTCCCGATCACCGATGGCGATCGGCGCCTGGTCGGCATCCTCACCAACCGTGACCTGCGCTTCCACGACGACGTCAACGAGCGCATCGGTGCCGTGATGACCAGCGACGGGCTCGTGACCGCTCCGGTCGGCACCACGCTCGAACAGGCGCAAGCGATCCTCGGCCGGCACCGCATCGAGAAGCTGCCGGTGATCGACGATGCCGGGCGTCTCTCCGGGCTGATCACCGTCAAGGACATCCAGAAGCGGATCCAGTACCCCGACGCCACCAAGGACGCCGCCGGGCGCCTCCGGTGCGGTGCCGCGGTCGGCACCGGTCCCGATGCCTTCGAGCGGGCAGCGGCCCTCGTCGATGCCGGGGTCGACATCTTGGTGGTCGACACCGCCCACGGACACTCGGCCGGCGTCATCGCGATCGTGTCCAAGATCGTGGAGGAGTTCCCGGTCCCGATCATCGCCGGCAACGTCGCCACCCACGACGGCACCCGTGCTCTGCTCGATGCCGGCGCCTCGGCGGTCAAGGTGGGGGTCGGACCCGGTTCGATCTGCACGACCCGCGTCGTCGCCGGCGTCGGCGTGCCCCAGCTCACCGCCATCGCCGATGCCGCCAGGGCCGCCGAGGGCTACGACGCCTGCATCGTCGCCGACGGTGGCATCCAGTTCTCGGGCGACATCGCCAAGGCCCTGGCCGCGGGGGCCGACGCCGTGATGCTCGGCAGCCTGCTCGCCGGCGTCGACGAGAGCCCGGGGGACGTCGTCCTGTACCAGGGCGAGCGCTTCAAGGAGTACCGCGGCATGGGGTCCATGGGCGCCATGAAGACCCGCTCGTACTCGAAGGACCGCTACTTCCAGGGCGACGTGATCGACGCGGAGAAGCTCGTGCCCGAGGGCATCGAGGGCCGCGTGGCCTACAAGGGCCCGGTGCGCCGGATCCTGTTCCAGCTCACCGGCGGCCTGCGTCAGGCGATGGGGTACTGCGGCGCCGGGACCATCGAGGCCCTCCACCGGGCGACGTTCGTGCGCATCACCGGTGCCGGCCTCCGCGAGAGCCACCCCCACGACATCACCATCACCGCCGAGGCCCCCAACTACCGCAACCGGTAGCCACCATCGCTCACCGCGTCGGCCGGATCATCTGGACCAGGCGACGCGGTGCGGTAGGTTGCCCCGATCCCGGCGGACGAGCGGCGGGACCGGTGGCCGGCGGATGCGGGCCCCCGAAGTGGGGAGAAGCGATGAACAAGCGATCGACGACAGCGGTTGCCCTGGCAGCCGTGCTGGCCATGGTGATGGCACTGACGACGGCCACACCGGCGGGTGCAGAGGTCGACACCGACTTCGCATGGGACCACCGGGCCCTCTCGGTCAGCGGTACCTACACCGCCCTGGAGGGCCAGTTCGCCGGCGACGGCGCCACCGACGTGTTCTGGTACGCGCCCGGTAGCGCGGCCGACACCTTGTGGATCGGCCACGAGGGCGGCCGCGGCGTCGCCGCCTTCACCAAGGTGTCGGTGCCGATCAGCGGCACCTACAAGCCGATCGTGGGCGACTTCGCCGGCGACGACTACGACGACATCCTCTGGTACGCCCCGGGGTCGGCGCCCGACTCGCTCTGGGTCGCCGCGGAAGGCACCAAGCCGTTCCAGAGCACGAGCATGACGATCAACGGCACGTTCCAGCCCACGGCCCTGCACGACTACACCGGGATCAACCGCAAGGACGACATCCTCTGGTACGCCCCAGGTTCGGCCAAGGACTACGTCTGGCACTACAACGAGGCCGGCACGGGCACCTACCAGACCGTGAACATCGCCATCGCGGGCACGTTCAAGATGATCGTGGGCGACTGGAACGGCGACCGGCTCGATGACCTCGTGCTCTACGCGGCCGGCAGCGCCAAGGACTACCGCTGGGCCTCCAAGGCCGACGCGTCGTTCGCGACGTCGAGCATCACGGTCAACGGCACCTTCGAGCCGGTCACGATCCACCAGAGCGACCGCGACGGCATCTTGTGGTGGGCCGACGGCTCGGCGGCGGAGGCCTACTGGAAGAGCAACGGCAGCACCTTCTCCGCGGTGCACGTCCCCGCGGTGAGCGTCCGGGCCGACGTGGCGTCGCTCGGGCTCCAAGGCGCGTCGATCGTGGTCCCCGACGACCTCGACGGCTACTTCTACGGCACGTCGTCCACTGGCGCCTTCTACCAACTGGCGTCGGCCAACCATGACCTCGGGGCGGGGCTGGTGTCGCTCCCGGGCGACTACGACAACGACGGCTGGACCGATGTCATCTGGTACGGCCCCGGCACCAAGGGCGACCAGCTCTGGTACTCGGTCCCGACCCCGGCCTCGGCCTCGACCAAGGCGGCCGACCGACCGCACGGGATCGTCGCCACCCCCTTCGTCGTCCGCTGAACGGATCGCAGATCCGCGCGGAGCCCGGTGACCGGCCCTCTCGCAGGGGTCGGGCACCGGGGGCCGGTGGCGTAGGCTCGTCCCTTTGCTGAACGGGTCGAGGAGCGCCGGTGGCTGAGATCGAGATCGGCATGGGGAAGGTCGGACGGAGGGCCTACGGGCTCGACGATCTGGCCCTCGTCCCGAGTCGCCGCACCCGGGACCCCGAGGACGTCGACCTCTCGTGGGAGATCGATGCCTTCCGCTTCGAGTTGCCGATCATGGCTGCGGCCATGGACAGCGTCGTCAGTCCCGCCAGCGCGGTGGCGATCGGCGAGCTCGGCGGTGTCGGCGTCTTGGCCCTCGAAGGGCTCTGGACGCGCTACGACGACCCCGAACCGCTCCTCGCCGAGATCGCCGAGATGCCCGCCGGCGCAGCCACCGCGCGCTTGCAGGAGCTGCACGCCGAGCCGATCAAGCCCGAGCTCATCCGGGACCGGATCAAGGAGATCCGTGGTGCCGGCGTCGTGTCGTGCGCGGCGATCACGCCCCAACGCCTCCCCGCTCACGCCGACACCCTGCTGGCCGCCGAGCTCGACCTCCTGGTCATCCAGGGCTCGGTCGTGTCGGCGGAGCACGTCACCAAGGAGGGCGATCCGCTCAACCTCAAGACGTTCGTGCGGCGGTTCGACATCCCGGTCATCGTCGGCGGTTGCGCCAGCTACCAGGCCGCCCGCCACCTCATGCGCACCGGTGCCGCCGGCATCCTGGTCGGCGTCGGCGCCGGGGCCACGTCGACCACCCGCCGGGTGCTCGGCGTGGGCGCGGCCCAGGCCACCGCGATCGCCGATGCCCGCGCCGCCCGCATGCGCCACCTGGACGAGACGGGCGTCTACGTCCACCTCATCGCCGACGGCGGCATCCGCACCGGCGGAGACATCGCCAAGGCGGTGGCCTGCGGAGCCGACGCGGTGATGGTCGGTGCACCACTTGCCTCCTCGGCCGAAGCCCCCGGGCGGGGCTACCACTGGGGCCTCAGCGGTGGGCATGGCGAGGTGCCCCGGGCCGACCGGGTCGCGACGCCGCCCATCGGGACGCTTCGGGAGATCCTCGTCGGGCCGTCGCATCGCGCCGATGGTCGGACCAACCTCGCCGGCGGCCTGCGCCGAGCGATGGCCACCTGCGGGTACCCGACCCTCAAGGAGCTCCAGACGGCGGAGCTCACGGTCACCCCGGTCCACCCCTGATCGGATCCGCCGAACCGGGCCGCGCTGGCTCGAGCGGCTGACCCGGCCGCCGAACGGGCGTCCACAGTGGGGGCCCTTCCGGCTCGCCTGCGATGGGTCGCAAGTCTCTGACCTGGGCACGTAAGTACTACTACGGGCACCCAGAGTGACAAGCCGATGATTTCGGCACGCTCCGTGAGGCAAACACCGCCCCGCGCGGGGTAGCCTCAGCGCACGCATGGAACCTGACTCGACCGCTGGGGGGAGGGCGGTGGGTGACGAGAACGTCGCCGACCGTCACGCCGATGACATCGCCGCACTCCATGCGGTGGCCAGCCTCGCGCCCGGCGAGCCCGACGACCGCCTGAGCCTCCTGCTCGAGGCGGGTTGCGCGGCCCTCGGTGCGGACCAGGGAATGGTCCTGCTGCGCACCGGGTCCGAGTTGGTCGTCCGGGTCGCGGCCGGACCCAAGCGCGACGGGCTCGAGCCCGGCCAAGCGGTCCGCGACCGCCGGGTCGCGGACGTGCTCGTCCGTCAGGTCACCGTGGCGACGCTCGGTGGGCCGGCCGCGTCGGACGAGGGCGAGCAACTGGGGGCCGGTGCGCTCGTGGCGTGCCCGCTGTGGATCACGGGCCGCGTCGCCGGTGCGATCGCGTTCACCGCGGGGATGGATCACCAGCCGTTCTCCTCGTGGCAGCTCGCGGTGGTGGACCTCGTGGCCGACGGCGCCTCGCGCGTCCTCGAGCGCGAGGCCGACATCCGGGCCCTCGTGCGACTGGAGTCCCAAGCCCAGGCGATGATCTCGGTGATCCCGGATCCGGTGGTCCGCCTCCACCGTGACGGGCGGCGCGTCTCCGACGACGGCAGCAAGGTCCTGGGCGTCTTCGATCCGTGCGCCGGCTCGCGCCCATCGGGCACGACGGTGGACGAGGCAACCGTCGAGCGGGTGCGCGCCGCGGTGGCGCTCGCCCTCGACACCGGGGAGCTCCAGACCGACATCTATGCGGCCGGTCCCGGGCCCCTCGCCCGCCGGATGGAGGCCCGCTACGTGCCGTCGGGTCCCGACGAGGTGCTCTGCATCGTCCGCGACATCACCGAGCGCCACCGTGCCGAGGTCGCGCTGGCCGAACAGGTCGCGTTCGAGGCGTTGGCTGCGTCGATCTCGACCCAGCTCATCGGGTGCGCGCCGAACAAGCTTGACGATGCGATCGAGCTCGGCCTGGGCGAGATCGCGACCTTCTTCGCGGCCGACGTCGCCTACATCGACGAGCTCTCGGCCGACGGGTCGACGCTGCGCGTCTCGCACCAGTGGTCTCGCCATCCGTCCTTCCAGCGCCGGCGCCGCGGTGATGTGGTGGACGTCGCCGGGTTCGGCTGGCTGACCGCCCGCTTCGAGCGGGCCGGACACGTGTTCGCGCGGGGCCCGGGTGCGCTGCCGCCCGAGGCGACGGTCGTCGCCCTCGGCACCAACGGCGATCGCGGGGGGCTTTGGGTGCGGCTCGGCTACGGCGGCGAGCTCGTCGGGGTCTTGGGACTGTCCTGGCGCCAGCACGAACCGCCCGAGACCGATGAGGTGCTGGGCCTGGTCCGGTTCGCGGCCGACGCGTTCCTCGGCGCCATCCGGCGTCGCAGCGTCGCCCTCCTGGCCGACGGCCAGGCCGAGGTGTTCGAGTTGATCGCCCGTGGGGCACCGCTGGCCACCGCGCTGCTCGGTGCCGGGTCCCTGCTGCGGCGCCACACCCTCGGTGCGACGGTCCTGATCGCGACGGTCGACGACGACAGCCGCCTGTCGCTCGTCACCGAGGACGAGGACGACGGCAACTCGCCGGATTGGGCCACGTGGTTCAGCGCCGTCGACCCGGATCTCACCAACCCGTTCGGCCAAGCCGTCGTGACCGGCGAACCGGTGACGGTGGCCGACGTGGCCGGCGATCCGCGCTTCGACCCGGGAGCCTTGCCGCCGGGCGGGTTCCGGTCGGCGACGATCCTGCCCGTGCGGTCGCCGCGCAACGGCCGGACGTTGGCGGTGGTGGCGATGCTCGGGATCGAGCCCGGAGCGCCCCAGGCCCGTTCGGCCGTGCGAGACACGGTGCGTTCGCTCGTCACGGTCGCCGTCGAGCGGTGGATCGACGAGCGCCGGCTCGCATACCAAGCCACGCACGACCCCTTGACGGGCGTCGGCAACCGCGCCGCGTTGCTGGACCGCCTCGAACTCGCCCTGGCCCGATCCCGACGCTCCGATCGGGCGGTGGCCGTGCTGTTCTGCGACCTCGACGCCTTCAAGTCGGTCAACGATCGCTACGGCCACGACCGCGGCGACCGACTCCTCGTGGAGGTGTCGAGCCGCATCAGCACGGCGGTGCGCCCGTCCGACACGGTGTGTCGCACGGGCGGCGACGAGTTCGTCGTGGTGTGCGAGGACCTCCACGACGGTGAGCAGGCCCAGGCCATCGCCGAGCGGGTGCGCGTGGCGATCGCGAGCGTCCCGGTCGACATCGGCGAGACGCTGCTTCCCGTCACGATGAGCGTGGGTGTCGCCGTGGCCGACCTGTCGGTCGACGATCCGGACCGGCTGCTGCGTACCGCCGACCTCGCCATGTACGCGGCCAAGGAGCGGCGCCGGCAGGCTGAGGCGCCGCGGCCTCGAGCAACGGTCGACATCGACCTGGTCTCCGACGACCCCAGCCTCGACGATCTCGCTCGCGACCTCGCCGATGCCCTCGACGAGGGTGCCCTGACGCTGGCCCACCAGCCCCTCGTCGGACGGGACGGTTCACTGGTCGGCGTCGAGGCGCTGGTGCAGTGGACCCACCCGACCTTGGGTCCCATGGCCGCCGAGCGGATCCTCGAGGCCTCGGCGGTCGACCTGGCCCTGGCGTCGCGCCTCGGCGCGTGGGTGCGACGCACGGGACTGGCGGAGCGGGCCGCATGGGTGGGCGAGCTCGGCAGGACGTCGCCCGCTCCGCTGCACGTGAACGTCTCGGGGGCCGAGCTGGCGTCGGATGCCTTCGTGGAGCAGGTGCTCGCCGACGCGGGCGGCGCCGGCGTCGACTTCGACGCGCTGGTGCTCGAGGTCGCCGAGCGCGACCTCACCGAGCAGGCGGCCCGAGGTGCGGTGGCGCGCCTCTCGCGTGCCGGGATCGCGATCCTCGTCGAGGACGCCGGCCTGGGCGGGATGCCCCTTCCCGACCTGGCGGATCTCGCCGTGCGCGGCATCAAGCTCAGCCGCTCGATCGTCGCTCGCATCGCGGAGGACGATCCGCTCGGCGTCGAGGTCGTCCGTTCTCTCGTCCTGCTGGCCCACGGCCTCGGTTGGCGAAGCGTCGGCGTCGGCGTCGACACCGACCACCAGCGCTCGGTGCTGTTCGGCTTCGGCGTGCACGCCGTCCAGGGCCGCGCCGTGAGCCTGCCGGTCAGCGCGGAGGACCTCCGTTCCTGGCTCGCCCGCCGCGCCGCCCACTGAGCGCCACGCGGACGGCGCAGCCGCCGGGCTCTAGCGTGCCGCCATGAGCGCACTCGACGGCTACGCGGAGACCACGTTCACCTTCGAGGGCAAGGAGCGCGCCGTGTACCGCCGCGGCGAGGGGCCCGCGGTGATCGTGATCGCCGAGATCCCGGGGATCACGCCTGACGTCGCCGACTTCGGGCGCCGGGTCGCCGAGCTCGGGTGCACGGCCGTGCTGCCGCACCTGTTCGGGACCCCCGGCAAGGAACCCTCGTCGGGATACATCGCGCAATCGATGTGGAACGCCTGCGTCTCCAAGGAGTTCAGCACCTGGGCCCTGCGCAAGACGTCGCCGGTGACCCACTGGCTCAAGGCACTGGCTCGCCACGAACACGAGGTGTGCGGCGGTCCGGGCGTCGGCGTGGTCGGCATGTGCCTGACCGGCAACTTCGCGCTGGCCATGATGGTCGACCCCGTGGTGGCGGCCCCCGTGCTGTCCCAGCCGTCGCTGCCGTTCGCGCTGTCGAAGGCCCACAAGCGCGACCTCAACCTCTCGCCGAGCGACCTCGCCGCGGTCAAGGCCCGCTGCGACGCCGAGCCGGACCTGTGCGTACTCGGCGTGCGGTTCACCGGTGACCGCCTGTCGCCGGGCGATCGGTTCGAGCGGCTGCGCGTCGAGCTCGGTGACTCCTTCGTCGGCGTCGAGATCGACTCGTCGGCCGAGAACACCACGGGCATCCGCAAGGTCGCGCACTCCGTGCTGACCGAGGACCTCGTCGACGAGCCCGGCCACCCCACCCACGACGCCCTCCAGCAGGTGCTCGACCTGTTCCGCACCCGCCTGCTGGTGCCCGCCTGAGCGACTCGCGCCGCCGCGCCGCGCCGGGCGGCGGCCCGGCTCAGGCCTCGGCGGCCGGCTTGTGCGAGGAGCCCTCGGTGCGCCCCGGAGGGGGCTTGGCGACCGAGTCCGACGGGCGGATCGGACGGAACCGCCCGGTCTCCTCGTCCCAGACCCGGCGTTCCACGTCGAGGCGCTCGCCGGCTTCCATGGCGCGCTGCTCGCGGCCGTGGCGCCCCCACCGCAACGACGCGTAGGCGATGCCGCCGGCGGGGATCGGGAGCAGGTACTGGAAGAACCGCCACGACAGCACGGCGATGGTGGCGATGCCCGTGGGTGCACCGAACCCGACGAGGGTGGGAGCGAGGGTCGTCTCCACCAGGCCGAGCCCTCCCGGGGTCAGGGGGATGGCGGCGAGGACGTTGATCAGGCCGTAGGCCACGAGCAGGTAGATCGGGTTCATCCGCACCCCGAACGCGAACAGGAGGACCCAGAGGGCCGCGGCGTCCAAGCCCCAGTTCGCCACCGCCCAGAGCACGCCACGACGGATCAGCTCCGGTTCGTCGGCCAGGTCGTGCAGACGAGATGCGGTCTGGCGGGCGAACCGCGATGCCGTCTCCTCGTCGACGAGGGGCACCCGGCGGGCGATCGTCCGGATCACCCGGTCGGCCCGGTCAGCGCCGCGCATCAGCAGGGCCACGACGCCGGCGGCGGCGGCCATGAGGATCGCGCCGACGATGGCCGCGGTGACGTACACCGGGTTGAAGCCGTTGAGCGGGATCGAGACGATCAGCGCCAGCCACAGCATCAAGTTGAGGACCACCGCCGACCCGAGACCGACGGTGCCGAGGGTGAAGCCAGCGGCCGGGCCGGGCACCCCGGAGGCCGTCAGCAGGCGGTAGCCGAGGGTCCCGCCGGCGGCGCTGCCCCCGGGCACGACGTTGCTCACGGCCTTGGTCGACAGCTGGATTCGAAACAGGGTGAACAGCCGGACGTGGGGCGTGGCCGGCAACGTGGACCGCGTCATCAGCGTGTAGGCGAGCAGGGACGCCACCTCGAGGCCGAAGGCCAGCAGCACGTACAGCGGGTTGACGTGGGAGAGGCGATCGATGCCCCGGCGGGTGTCACCCACCTGCGGGACGACGCCATACATGATGATCAGCAGCAGCAGGACGACCAGCACGGTCCGCTTCAGGGCGCGGGCGGGACCCGACGCCCGCTTGCGGGGGTTCACCGGCGTCGTCCGGGCAGGGCGCGCTCGGGCGCTGGCGGCAGGGGCGTGATGCCCCCATTCTTCCCGCGCCGACGACATGAACAGGACATCGGTCCGCCCGGCAGGGCTGTCACACCCCTTCGGTAGGGTGACCGCGATGCCCGGTCCCTCGCCTGATCCTTCCCTCCTGGAGGGTCTGAACCCCGTCCAGCGGGAGGCGGTCATCCACGACGAGGGACCGCTCCTGGTCATCGCGGGTGCCGGGTCGGGCAAGACGCGGGTGCTCACCTCGCGCATCGCGTGGCTGATCGGCGAGGGCGTGTCGCCGTTCGAGATCCTCGCCATCACCTTCACCAACAAGGCCGCGCAGGAGATGAAGCACCGCGTCGGCGCGCTCGTCGGCCCGGTGGCCGAGAAGATGTGGGTGTCCACGTTCCACGCCGCCTGCGTGCGCATCCTGCGGCGAGACGGCCACCGCCTGGGCTATCCCTCGTCGTTCACCATCTACGACCAGGCCGATGCCCAGCGCCTCACCGGGTACGTCATCCGCGACCTCGGGCTCGACTCGAAGCGGTTCCCCCCTCGCTCGGTCCACGCCACGATCTCCGCGGCCAAGAACGACGACATCGGGCCGGCCCAGTACGCCGAGCGGGCCCAGGTGATCTTCGAGCGCAAGATCGCTGACGTCTACGCCGAGTACCAGGACCGGCTCCGCAAGGCCGGCGCCATGGACTTCGACGATCTGTTGCGCAACGCGGTCGAGCTGTTCCGCCGCGAGCCCGAGGTCTTGGAGCACTACCGCCGCCGCTTCCGCCACGTCCTGGTCGACGAGTACCAGGACACCAACAAGGTCCAGAACGAGCTCATCCTCCAGCTCGCCGGTGAGCACCACAACGTGTGCATCGTCGGGGACTCGGATCAGTGCCTGATCCCCGGAACGATGGTTCGGACGCCGGAGGGCGAGCGGCCGATCGAGGCGCTCGAGGTGGGCGACGAGGTGCTCGGTGCCTCGGCGCGGTCTTCGCTCGTGTCGACGGTCGTCACGGCGGTGCACCCGGGCCGCTACGACGGTCGCGTCTATCGGGTCACCGCCGGGGAGCGAGCGGTCACCGGCACGCCGCACCACATCGTCTTGGCCCAGCCCACGCTGGACGACGGGCACTTCGTCGCGTACCTCATGGAATCCGATGGCGTGGGCTTCCGCGTCGGCCGCACGACGAGCGTCCGCCCGAAGGCCGCCGGGGAGCCTGACCTCGGGGCGCGCGTGCGGTTGGACCAGGAGCGGGGGGACCGGTTGTGGATCCTCGGGGTGTACCCCACGAGCGAGGACGCGGCCTGGTGGGAGTCGTGGTTCGCTGCGCAGTACGGGCTGCCCACTGCCGGCTTCGGCGACGTCGGAGGCCGCCGCGCCATGGGACGAGAAGCCCTCGACCGGCTGTTCGCCTCCATCGACACGAGATCTCGCGCCAAGGAGCTGTTGGAGGACCTCGATCTCCATGTCGACTTCCCGCACCTGGTACCGGCCAACGGCGCCCGCCCGCAGACCCTGAACCTCACGATGTTCAGCGATCCACGTGGAGGCGAGGTGGGCCACCACCGGATCCAGTGGTCGTCGAACCGGGCGGACGTGGCTGATCGCCTTCGCAACGCCGGGTTTCCGGTCCGTCCCGGCAAGCGCGGCGGCTACCGGGTCGAGACCGTCCGGCGCGACTACGTGGAAGCACTGGAGATGGCCAAGGCCATGGCGTTGGCCGGGTCGATGCAGATCCGCCGGCGGGCCAACATCGCCGGCGAGATCTGGGACTTCATGCCGCTGAGCCACGTGCGGCGGGGCATGCGGATGCTCGTGGCGGAGCCATCCCGAAACCTCCGTTCGGTCCGGGTCGATGCTGTGGCGGTGGACGACTACTCCGGGCCGGTCCACGACATCGAGGTGTCACCGACGCACACCTACGTCGCCGGTGACCTGGTCGTCCACAACTCCATCTATCGCTTCCGCGGCGCCGACATCCGGAACATCTTGGAGTTCGAGAACGCCTTTCCCGACGCAACGGTGATCGTGCTGGAGCAGAACTACCGGTCCACCCAGACGATCCTCGACGCGGCCAACGCGGTCATCGCCAACAACCTCAGCCGCAAGCCAAAGGAGCTGTGGACCGACGAGGGCGACGGCCACGCCATCATCCGCTACCACGCCGACACCGAGGCGGACGAGGCCCAGTGGGTGGTGCACGAGATCTCGAAGCTCCACGACTCGGGCGATCACGTCTGGGGTGACGTCGCGATCTTCTATCGGACCAACGCCCAGAGCCGGGTGGTGGAGGAGCACCTGCTCCGCTCCGGCATCCCCTACAAGGTGGTCGGCGGCACCCGCTTCTACGACCGGCGCGAGATCAAGGACGCGCTCTCCTACCTGCGGGCCGTGGTGAACCCGGCCGACGAGGTGTCGGTCAAGCGGATCCTCAACGTGCCCAAGCGGGGCGTGGGCGATTCGTCGGTCGCCAAGCTGGAGGCGTGGGCCGCCATGCGGGGCCACACGTTCATGCAGGCGCTCGAGCGTTCCGAAGAAGCGGGCATCACCGGTCGGGCGGCCAACGGGATCACCGAGTTCCTGTCGGTGCTGTCGGCGGCGGCCGAGGTGGTCGAGCAGGGACCGGCCGCGGTGCTCGAGTCGCTGCTCTCGCGCAGCGGGTACCTCGACGAACTGCAAGCCGAGCACTCGATCGAGGGCGAGGGCCGGCTGGAGAACCTCGCCGAACTGGTGGGCTCGGCGCGCGACGCCGAGTCGCTCGACACGTTCCTCGAGCAGGTCAGCCTGGTGGCGGACTCCGACCAGATCCCCGACGACGATTCGTCGGTCGTGCTGATGACGTTGCACTCGGCCAAGGGCCTCGAGTTCCCGGCGGTGTTCCTCATCGGGCTCGAGGACGGCATCTTCCCGCACCTGCGGTCGCTCACCGAGCCCAGCGAGCTCGAGGAGGAGCGGCGGCTCGCGTACGTCGGCATCACCCGCGCCCGGGAGCGGCTGTACCTGAGCCATGCGTGGAGCCGCACGATCTACGGCGCCACGCAGTACAACCCGCCCAGCCGGTTCCTCGACGAGATCCCGCAGCGCCTCGTCACCGCCATCGACGGCCAGCGCCGGTCGTCGCGCTCGGGCTCCTGGGCCGACCAGTCGGGCACCACGTCATCGGCATCGAGCTGGGGGGATCGCCCGCAGCGGCGCGCCGGCATCTCGTCCGAACAGCGGCGGGCGAACCGCGAGCGGATGGTGGATCAGGCCATCGCCGCCGGCCAGTCCGCGGGGACGGGAGGCAGCCCGGGTTCGGCCGAGTCCGGAGGCGGCGGCGCAGTCGGCGGCCTCCGCGTCGGCGACGACGTCATGCACGGCAAGTGGGGCGAAGGTGTCGTGATCGACCTGCAGGGCAGCGGCGACAAGACCGAGGTCACCGTCCACTTCCCCGACCTCGGGCCGAAGGT
>JAOBWM010000164.1 GCA_025463365.1 Acidimicrobiales bacterium | reverse complement strand
GCGCTCGACGACGCCCGCGACCAGGTGGCCGAGTTCGTCGGCTGCGAGCCGGGCGAGGTCGTGTTCACCAGCGGTGGCACGGAGGCCGACAACCTGGCGATCACCGGGGTCGTGGCCGCCACCGGCGGGCGCCCGATATGCCTCGCCACCGACCACCACGCGGTGACCGCCCCGGTCCTGGCGGCGGGTGGCGCGCTGATCAGCGTCGAGCCAACGGGGATCGTCGACCTCGCCGAGCTGCGACGCCTCCTCGGTGACGCCGACCTCCAGGAGACGCCGACGCGGCCCACCGGCCGGCGGCCTCTCGACGGTGATCACGACCGGGGTGCGGTGCTGGAGCCGGAGCGTGCGCCCGTCACGCTGGTCTCGGTAGCGCTCGCCAACAACGAGGTCGGGACCATCCAGCCGCTCGCCGAGCTCGCGCACCACGTGCGATCGATGCCCGGCGTCGCGCTGCACATCGACGCGGTGGCCGCCGCGGCGTGGGTCGACTGGGCTCCGCTGCGCGGGCACTTCGACCTGGCGTCGATCAGCGGACACAAGGTCGGCGGACCGAAGGGCATCGGTGCGCTCATCGTGCGGAGCGGCACCGAGATCGCACCGATCCTGCTCGGCGGTGGCCAGGAGCGGGAGCGGCGCGGGGGCACCCAGAACCTGGCGGGAGCGGTGGCCTTGGGCGCGGCGTTGGCCGCCACGGCGGCCGACCGGACCGATCGCCTGGCACGGACCCTGGCCCTCCGCCAGCGGTTGGTCGACGGCCTCGCCGCCATCGGAGGGGTGACCTCCACGGGCGACATGGGCGAGCACGAGCGCGAAAGCGGCACCGTCGCCAACGTCGTCCACCTGTGCATCGAGGGGGTGGAGCGCGAGGCGCTGCTGTTCCTCCTCGACGAGGCAGGGGTGGCGGCGTCGGCCGGCTCCAGCTGTGCGTCGGGCGCGCTGGAGCCCTCGCACGTCCTCGCCGCCATGGGTGTCGATCCGCACCTCGCCGCTGGCGCGCTGCGCCTGTCGCTCGGCTGGAACAGCACCGACGCCGATGTCGACCGCGCCCTCGCCGTCATCCCGGCCGCCGTCGAGCAGCTCCGGTCGGCTCGGTCCGACGGCGCGGCGGCGATGCACGCGGCCATCGAGGAGGCGGTCCGGTGAAGGTGCTCGTGATGATGTCGGGCGGGGTCGACTCGTCGGTGGCGGCCGCGCTGCTGCGCGACGAGGGCCACGAGGTCGTCGGGGTCACGCTCAAGCTGTGGGGCGGCGAGAGCGACTCGGGGTGCTGTTCGGTGAGCGACGTCGACGACGCTCGTAGGGTGGCCGACCACCTCGGGCTCGACCACCACACGTTCAACTTCGGCGATGCCTTCACGGATCACGTCGTCGGGCCCTATGCCGACAGCCACGCCGCCGGTCGCACGCCCAACCCGTGCATCGAGTGCAACCGCCACATCAAGTTCGCCGCCGTCGACGAGCGGGCCCGGATGCTCGGCTTCGACGCCGTCGCCACCGGCCACCACGCCCGGATCACGGCCCGGCCCGACGGCACCCGACGCGTCACCCGGGGGGCCGATGCCGGCAAGGACCAGAGCTACGTGCTGCACATGCTCGACCAGGAGCAGCTGGCCCGCACGCTGTTCCCGGTTGGGTCGATCACCAAGGCCGAGGTGCGCGAGCGGGCGGCCGCGCTGGGGCTGCGCACCGCCTCGAAGCCCGACAGCCAGGACGTGTGCTTCATCACCAAGGTCCAGGGACGCGGCTCGTTCCTCGACGGCCGCATCCCGTTCAGCCCGGGCGAGGTGGTCGACACCGCCGGCAACCGGATCGGCAGCGTGCAGGCGGTCGAGCTCGTGACGGTCGGCCAGCGCAAGGGCCTGGGACTCGCCGGCGGGGGAGCGCCCCGCTACGTGGTCGACGTCGACCTGCCCGGCAGCACCGTCACCGTCGGCAGCGCGCGCGATCTCCTCACCGACGAGCAGCCGGTGATCGGTCTCGGTTGGTCCGCTGGGGCGGTCGGTGGCGACCTCCTCGTCCAGACCAGCGCCCACGGCACGGCCGAGCCCGCCGTCATCGACGTCGACCCGACCGACCCGACGGTGGCGACCATCCGCTGGCTCCAGCCCCAGCGCCGCGTGGCGGCCGGGCAGAGCGTCGTCGCCTACGAGTCCGACGACGTCGTGGCGGGGGCCACCGCAACCTCTCGGTAGCGCGTCCGACTCCGGGACGTCGGCGGCAGGTCATCGGGTGTTCATGCGGTCGTGGCACGATGGCGGGCCATGCCCAACCACCAGGCCAACTCGCTCGCGGCCGTCGCCCACCGGTTGCGGCGCTGGGGCGCGATGGGGCTCGAGGCCCGGCGCCACATCGGCAACCGGCCCGAGCTCGGTGACGATCCCGGCATCCCGGCAACCGATCACCCGCTGACCACGCTCGACGCCACGATCCGGCCCATCGGCCACGGGCGGTACCGGCGGCTCGGCTGGTCGTCGGGCGAGGCGCACCTGGTGCGGACGGATCTCGGCGCGGTGCCCTCACCGGGGCGGGCCGCGACCCGACGGTCGCTGCTCTACCTCGGCCACCACACCGACGTGCACCTGTGCGACGCGCAGTCGCCGGCCCGCCTCGAAGGGGGCGAGTCCTTCGGGTGGGTCGACCCGGGAGCCGACGGCGGCCACCGGCCCCAGGAGACGTGCACGACCCAGGTGCTCGACCAGCTCGTGGCGGCCACCAACGCGGTGGCCGTGAGCCCGTTGACCGGCGCCCGCATGGCCTGGTGCATCCAGACCGGCGACAACACCGACAACCGCACCGAGGCCGAGGTCGGTTGGTGGATCGACATCCTCGCCGGGCGGGAGATCACCCCCAACACGGGCGCGCCGGGTCGCTACGAGGGCGTCCAGCGCTCCGGTTGGACGGGTGCCTGGCAGCCCGACGACCCGCGTCGCGACGTCTACGGGCGCGCCGGGTACCCCCGCCTCCCGGGCTTCCTCGACGCCGCCGTGAGCACGTTCCAGCCGGTCGGCCTCGAGGTGCCGTGGCTCGCCGTGTTCGGCAACCACGACGTGCTGTTCCAGGGCACGTTCGGGGCCACAGGTGGCCAGGGGCTCCACATCGATCGCATCGGCGAGATGCTCGCCGGCACCGATCGCAAGCCCTTGGGCCACGTCGGGCTGATCCGGGCGATCGTGCACGCGCGGACCATCGGCTCGGACCGCGAGGGCTGGGAGCGGGCGCCGGTCTCGCTGGGCACCCAGACGGTGACCCGCGATCCCGATGCACGCCGCGCCCTGCCCCTCGATCGCTACCTCGAACGTCTCGTGGCCGACGGGGACCACGGGTTCACCCCGGCGAACGTGGCCGAGCACAGCTCCTGGTGGAGCCGGCCCGAGGGCGACCGCGTCCAGGCCATCGGCCTCGACACGTGCCACCACACCGACGGCTCCGACGGGTCGCTCGGGCCGCGCCAGACCGCCTGGCTGGAGGCCGAGCTGACCCGGCACCACAGCCGGTACCGCGACGCATCGGGTAGCTGGACCGACGGTGACGGCACCGATCGCCTGGTGGTGCTGTTCAGCCACCACAACTCCTGGACCATGGACAACCAGCGCGACGACGAGTACGACCCCGGCCCCCGGACCTCGGGTGCCGACCT
>JAOBWM010000126.1 GCA_025463365.1 Acidimicrobiales bacterium | reverse complement strand
GAGGCGGTGGACCCCGACGACGTCGAGATGCTCCAGGACCTCGTGCTCGCCGCGCTCCACGATGCCGCCGAGCGGATCGAGGAGCTCCAGGCCGGTTCGGTCGACCTGAAGGGCCTCGGCCTCGACGGGCTCTTCGGCGGCGGGAGCTAGGGCCCCGGCCCGCCCATGGCCGGCGCGTACGCAGCCTCCGTCCAAGATCTGATCGACGAGCTGGGCCGACTCCCGGGCGTCGGGCCCAAGTCGGCCCAACGGATCGCGTTCCACCTCCTGAAGCTCCCGAAGGATGACGCCCTGCGGCTCGCCCGCGCCATCGGCGACGCCAAGGACAAGGTGGCTTGGTGCCAGCGGTGCTTCAACCTCTCCGAGGGCGAGCTGTGCGGCATCTGCTCGGATGATCGCCGCGACGCCACCACGGTCTGCGTGGTGGAGGAGCCGAAGGATCTGGTCGCGGTGGAGAAGACCGGTGAGTACCGCGGGCGCTACCACGTGCTCCAGGGTGCGATCAGCCCGATCGAAGGGATCGGGCCCGACCAGCTCCGGGTCAAGGAGCTGCTGGCGCGCATCGAGCCCGAAGGCATCGCCGAGGTCATCCTCTGCACCAACCCCAACATCGAAGGCGAAGCCACCGCGATGTACCTGGGCCGGCTGCTCAGCCCGCTCGGGCTCAAGGTCACCCGCATCGCCAGCGGGCTCCCCGTCGGCGGGGACCTCGAGTACGCCGACGAGCTCACCCTCGGTCGCGCCCTCGAGGGGCGGCGCGAGCTGACCTGAAGGCGGCAAAAAGCACCGGAGCACCGTCCCGGATCGACGCATCGGCGGGCGGGCGATGGTCGACCGAAGCGGGACGGTGCTCCGGTAGGTGCCATCAGGAGTCGGGGGGAGAGAACCCTGATGGACGGTGTGTCGATCACGTTACCGTCGTGACGGTTCAATGACAAGTCGCGACTCGACGGGGGGAGATGTCACGCTGCGACGGCGGCTACGTACCCCCCGTGGTGGAGCGGGAAACCCAGGTCTTCCAAGGATCACCCGTCCGGGCGCGGCGAGGGGGCGGCCCGGGTGGACCGCCCCCTCGGAGCAAGCAGGATCAGGTGGGCGGCTGGCTCAGCCGGCGACCTGGAGGAGGATGGCGTCGCCCTGGCCGCCGCCGCCGCACAGGGCGGCAGCACCGAGGCCGCCACCACGACGGGCCAGCTCGAGGGCGAGGGTGAGGGTCACGCGGGTGCCCGAGGCGCCGAGCGGGTGGCCGATGGCGATGGCGCCGCCGTTGACGTTGGCCACCTCGGAGGTGATGCCGAGGTCGTTCATCGAGGCGAGGCCGACCGAGGCGAAGGCTTCGTTCAGCTCGAACAGGTCGACGTCGGACACCGACTTCCCGGCGCGGGCGAGGGCCTTCTCGATGGCGTTCGAGGGCTGGTGCAGCAGCGAGGCATCGGGCCCGGCCACCTGCCCATAGCCGACGATCTCGGCGAGGGGCTTCAGCCCGAGGGCCTCGGCCTTGGCCTTCGACATCACGATGACCGCCGCGCCGCCGTCGGAGATCTGGCTGGCGTTGCCGGCGGTGATGTTGCCGGCCTTGTCGAACGCCGGGCGCAGCTTGGCGAGGCTCTCGGCGGTGGTGTCGCCGCGCACGCCTTCGTCCTCGGTGACCGTGATCGGGTCGCCCTTGCGCTGCGGGACCTCGATCGGGATGATCTCGTCGTCGAAGAGGCCGTTCTTGGAGGCGGCCGCGGCCCGCTGGTGAGAAGCGGCCGCGAAGGCGTCCTGGGCCTCGCGGGGGAGCTCATGGGTCTCCTTGGCGCCGTACGCCTCGGTGCTCGCGCCCATGGCCACGTGGTCGAACTGGTCCCACAGGCCGTCGTACATCATCGAGTCGACGACCTTCTGGTCGCCGATCCGGTAGCCGCCGCGAGCGCCGGGAAGGAGGTATGGCGCGTTGGTCATGCTCTCCATGCCGCCGGCCACGATCACGTCGGCCTCGCCGGCGTTGATCATCAGGTCGGCCAGGTAGATGGCGTGCATGCCCGACGGGCAGACCTTGTTCACGGTGGTCGCGGGCACGCCCATGCTGATGCCGCCGTTGACGGCCGCCTGGCGGGCGGTGATCTGGCCCGCACCGGCCTGGAGCACGTGCCCCATGAAGACGTACTCGACCTGCTCGGGGCTGAGCCCGGCGCGCTCGAGGGCACCCTTGATGGCGAACCCACCGAGGTCGGCGGCGCTGAAGCTGGACAGTGCGCCCGACAGCTTCCCGACCGGCGTGCGAGCACCAGCGACGATCACGGATCCGGCCATGCGGAAACTTCCCCTTGCGAGATGGTTCAGGACAGGCCGCAAGCGTACCGATGCCCGCCCACCTGGCGCCCATTCGGCTCAGTCGTCGGCGGGGGTGGCCGGGGGCTCGGTGGAAGCGGTTGCGATGGCCTTGTCGATGCGGCCCCGCAGGTCGGTCAGCTGCTCGCGACCGGCGTTGCGCACGGTCATCAACTCGGTCACCTGCGCGGTCAGGTGGGCGACTGCCGCGCTGGCGTCCGCTTCGGCCTTCTGCCGCGAGGTGGCGAGCATCTTGTCGACGCGCTGCTGCGCATCGCCCACCAGGCTGAGGGCCTGTTCCTGGGCGGCGGTGAGGTGCTGCGTGGCATCGTCGCGGTGCTGTTCGGCCGCGGCGCGGGTGGTCTCGGCATAGGTGTCGGCCTCGGCGCGGACCCGGGCCGCGTCGGCGTCGGCCTCCGAGCGGATGCGGGTGGCGTCGGCTTCGGCCTCGCTGCGGAGCTGGCTCGCCTCGGCCTCGGCGTCGGTCTTCAAGGTGGCGGCCTGGGCGTGGGCCGTGCGCAGCACCGCGGCGATCTCGTCGCCGAGGTTGGCCCACTCGCCGGTCTGGCCGGGTGCCGCGGCGGCGGCTGGTGCCGGTTCGGGCGTGGTTGCGGGGGCCGAGCGGAACTCGGCGGCGACGGTCTGGAGGTAGGCGCGCACCTCGTCCTTGTCATAGCCACGCAGGCCGACCAGGAACTCCTTGGTCGCGATCTCCTCGGGCGTCAAGGCCATGGCTGCGTACTCCCCACTCCGAACGGTCTGCGGAGCCTATCGGCGGCCGCGGCCCCGGTGAGAGGCGTGGGGCTCTGGCTTCGCCGCCCCCACCGCCCCGAACCTAGGATCGCCCACCATGCAGGCGTTCCTCGAAGCGATCCAGGCCGGCGCGTCCGGCGACGAGTTGGCGAACCTCCCCATCCCGGAGTCCTACCGGGCGGCGTTCGTCAAACGTGACGAACAGACGATGTGGGAAGGCGTGGCGTCCGAGGACAAGGACCCGCGCAAGTCGCTCCACATCGGCGAGGTCGCCACGCCCGAACTGGCACCCGATGAGGTGTACGTGGCCGTCATGGCCTCGGCCATCAACTTCAACACCGTGTGGACCTCGATCTTCGAGCCATTGTCCACCTTCGGGTTCCTCGACCGTCTCGGCAAGGAGAGCGTCTGGGGTGCCCGGCACGCGCTCCCGTACCACGTGGTCGGCTCCGACGGCTCGGGTGTCGTCGTCCGTGTCGGGTCCGCGGTGCGCAACTGGAAGCCGGGCGACAAGGTCACGATCCACTGCAACCACCTCGACGACCAGGATCCGTCGGCTCACGACGACTCCATGCTCGCCACCAACCAGCGCATCTGGGGCTTCGAGACGAACTTCGGCGGCCTGGCCGACCTCACCGTGGTGAAGGCCAACCAGCTGATGCCCAAGCCCAAGCACCTCACGTGGGAGGAAGCGGCCAGCAACGCGCTGTGCAACTCCACCTCGTACCGGATGATCGTCAGCCCCCACGCCGGCGACCTCAAGCAGGGCCAGGCGGTGCTCATCTGGGGAGCCACCGGTGGCATCGGCGGCTACGCCGTGCAATACGTCCTCAACGGTGGCGGCATCCCCGTCGGGGTCGTCTCGTCGGAGAAGCGGGCCAAGCTCCTCAACGACATGGGTTGCGAGCACGTCATCGACCGGCGCGCCGCCGACTACCAGTTCTGGAAGGACGAGCACACCCAGGACGAGAAGGAGTGGCGCCGCCTCGGCAAGGACATCCGCGGCCTCATCGGGCGCGACGTCGACACCGTGTTCGAGCACCCCGGCCGCAGCACCTTCGGCGCCTCGGTGTTCGCTGCCGCCCGCGGCGGCAAGATCCTCACTTGCGCCGCCACCTCCGGCTACATGATCGAGTACGACAACCGCCACCTGTGGATGAAGTTGAAGAGCATCGTCAGCTCGCACTTCGCCAACTACAAGGAGGCGTGGGCGGCCAACCAGCTGGTGGCCGAGGGCAAGATCCAGCCGCTGCTGTCGAAGACGTACTCGCTCGCCGACACCGGCGAAGCTGCGCTCGCGGTGCACCACAACAAGATCGAGGGCAAGGCCGGCGTGCTGTGCCTGGCCCCCGAGCCCGGCCTCGGGATCGACGATCCCGCGTTCCGCGACCAGGTCGGCGAGGACAAGATCACCCTCTTCCAGCGCAGCAGCTGACCCCCCACACTGCCGAAACGGCGTAGCTCACGGTCGAATGTCGACCGGCAGCTACGCCAGAACGATCGATTGCGTCGAAGTCTGAGGAGCTCACCATGGGTGTCCAAGCCAAGAACCCGTTCGAGAACGACGACATCCGCGAGGACGCCGACGGCCAGCCGCTCGACGAGGCCTACGACGGTGGCCTCGAGGGGCCGATCCTGACCGAGATCGACCACGTCGCCATCGCCGTGACCGACCTCGATGCGGCCATCGACGACTACCGCGAGACGTTCGGCGCCACCGTCGACCACCGCGAGACGGTCGAGTCCGACGGGGTCGAGGAGGCGTTGCTCAAGGTGGCCGAGAGCTACATCCAGCTCCTCGCCCCCACCAACGACGACTCGCCGGTGGCCAAGTACCTCGCGAAGAAGGGCCCGGGCCTGCACCACATCGGCTACCGGGTCGCCGACTGCGCGGCCGCGCTCGAAGCCGTCAAGGCCCAGGGTCACCGCGTGATCGACGAGAAGCCGCGGCCCGGCAGCCGCGGCACCACGGTCGCCTTCATCCACCCGAAGTCCCTCCACGGCGTCCTGATCGAGCTCGTCCAGGAGTAGATCCCGGGGCCTGGCCTCTGGTGATTCCGGCGGGTCCGGGGCTTGCGGACCTCGCCGTCTGTCAACCGGGGAGGGTGCGGCAGTAGCGTCGCTCGCCGTGTCGTTGACCCTTGCTGAGTCCGCAGCTGTCGTCGGTGAGCTGCGCCGGGCTCGCCGCAAGCAGCGCGTCGCGTCGATCCACTGGGTCGACGCGCTCTACCAGGTGTACATCACCGGTCTCGTGGCTGTGGTCGCCGTCGTGGCCGTGTCCGGCCTCACCGGGGACGAGAAGCTCGGCCCGGTCGCCAGGGCTGACGTGTCGGCTCGTGGGGCGGCCGTCGCCGGCCTGGTCGCGGCGCTGGCGATCCTGCTGGGACTGCGGTCGGGGAGCCGCGGGGGCCCACTGGCGCTCGAGCAGCCCGATGTCCGCCACGTCCTGCTCTCGCCGGTCGATCGGGGCGTCGCCCTGCGGGGCCCGGCGATCCGCCAGCTCCGGTTCCTCGTCGCCGTCGGGGCGGCCGTCGGCGCGACCGCCGGCCAGCTCGCGGTGCGCCGCCTGCCCGGCAATGCCGCCGAGTGGCTCCTGGTCGGCGCCTTGTTCGGCGTGACGGTGGTGGGCCTCGGGTTCGGCTCCGCCCTGGTCGCCTCGGGCACCGGGCTGAAGGGCTGGATGGCCACGGGCATCGGCGGACTCCTCGTCGCCTGGTCCATCGGGGATGCGCTCGACCGGCTGCCCACCGCGCCGGCGACGTTCGCCGGGCGCCTCGCGCTGTGGCCGATGCACGTCGACGCGATCGGGATCGTCGGGACCGTGTTGGCGGTCGGGCTCGTCGGCGCCGGGCTTCGGCTCGTTGCCGGCGCCTCCCTCGAAGCAGCCGAGCGCCGCACGGAGCTCGTCGGCCAGCTGCGGTTCGCGGTCACGCTCCAGGACCTGCGCACGGTGCTGGTGCTCCGCCGCCAGCTCGCCCAGGAACGGCCGAGGGCGCGCCCGTGGATCCCCGGGCTGCGTCGCCGGGCCACCTTCCCGGTCTTCCGCCGCGGGCTGCGCAGCATCGCCCGGTGGCCCGTCAGCCGCCTGGGTCGCGTGGTCGTGCTCGCCGCGGTCGCCGGGCTCGCCCTGCGCGGCGCATGGTCAGGGACCACGCCGCTCGTCGTGCTGGCCGGCTTCGCCCTGTGGGTCGCCGCCCTCGATGCCGTGGAGCCGCTCGGCCAGGAGATCGACCACCCCGGCCGCACCGACTCCTTCCCGTTCGATCGCGGCGTGCTGTTCCTGCAGCACCTGCCGGTGGTCGCGGTGGTCACGGTGACCGTGGGGCTGCTGGCCGGTGTCGTCGCGCTCCTCCCGTTCGGTACGCCCGTCCCGGCCGGGGTCGCCCTGCTCGTCGGGGCGGTGGCCGGGTTGATGGCCGGGTGCGGGGCGGTGGTCAGCGTCGTCCAGGGCGCGCCGGAGGCCGTCGACACGCTCTCGATGATGACGCCGGAGATCGCCGGCACTCGGACCGTGTTCCGCACCGTCTGGCCTCCCCTCATGGCCGTCCTCGGGACCCTCCCGCTGCTCGCGGCCCGGGCATCGATGCGCGGGATCGAGGATCCGCCTCCCCTGCAGGCCGCGGCGTCGACGGTCGTCCCGCTCGTCGCCCTCGCCGTGCTCCTCGGGGGCTGGGTGCGGTTCCGCGACGACATCCACGTCTGGTTCCGTGAGGCCATGGAGCAGGCCTCGCCCACCAAGGCCCTCGCCCGCCAGGCCGAGGAGCGAGAGGCGGCCGAGGAGCGCGAGCGCGAGGCGCTGGCCGAGTCCCGGAGGGTTGGCGGCCTCGAGGCCGGCGACACCGCCAAGGCGAAGCCCCGCCCGCCCCGCCCCACCAAGGCCAAGCCGCAGGTCGCCGAGATCCCCGGCGTCCGCGGTGGCAGCAGCGCCAAGCCCATCGGGCGCAAGCGGGACCTGGCCCAGTCCGCGGCCCCGGACGACGACGAGGCCACCTCCGACGAGGCCGACACCGAAGAAGAAGCGAGCACCGATGAGTGACCACGACCTCCCGCCGGCCCTCCTCGCCGAGGGCCTGACCAAGACCTACGAC
>JAOBWM010000102.1 GCA_025463365.1 Acidimicrobiales bacterium | reverse complement strand
CAGGGCGTACGAGGCGCGCGCCGCACCCACGCCGTCGCCGGCGGCGGTCATCTGCTCGCGGGCCGCGTCGAGGCAGCGGGTTGCCTCCTCGTCGTGGCCCAGCCGGGCCAGCGCGGGGCCGAGCTCGAGGCGGGTGGCCGCGACCCCGGCATCGAGGCCGGCGGCCTCGCCCGCCTCGACCGCCGCCTCGAACGCGTCGACGGCGTCGTCGTCGCGGCCGAGCGCGGTCAGCGTGAGCCCCTCGAGGTGCAGGGCCTCGGCCGTGAACGCCGGCAGGTCCAGGTCGGCGAAGCGGTCCTTGGCGGCGACGAACGATTCGAGGGCCTCGCCCAGCCGCTCGGGGTCCTGGACCCGGATCTGGCCGAGCACGAGCTCCATCCGGCCGGCATCCGCGGCCGCGTCGAGCAGGGAGAACGCGGCCAGCGCCGCCTCGGCCCGGCCCTCGGCGTCCTCGTTGCGGCCGACGGCGAGCAGGTCGGCGGCCAGCGACGCATCGCAGCGCGCCACCCGGCGGGCATCGCCGGCGTCGGCGTAGCGGTCCCGCGCCGCCAGGTAGGCCGCCGTGCCCTCGTCGGGCCGGTCGGCGGCGAACAGGAGCCGGGCCGCGGCCTGCCGCGCCCGCCCGTCGGCCAAGACCAGCTCGTCGTCGTCGGCGTCGGTCAGGGCGCTGATGCCCTCGACCGCGGCCAACGCCTGATCGAGACCAACCTGGACCTCGCCGCTGATCC
Source organism: Acidimicrobiales bacterium (assembly GCA_025463365.1). Classification (GTDB taxonomy): domain Bacteria; phylum Actinomycetota; class Acidimicrobiia; order Acidimicrobiales; family Iamiaceae; genus Aquihabitans. Next base: position 51,079 of record JAOBWM010000102.1, on the reverse strand, counting down.
CGCGCTGCCACGCCTGGTTCGCCTCGCACACGAGGGCGAGCGCGGGGTGGCCGGCGTCGAGGTAGTGGCGCCGGGCGACGTCCTCGGCCGCATCGGCCTCATCGTGACGGTCGAGGGCGAACAGGACCCGACCACGGCCGGCCTCGCAGTCGCCGAGTGCCCGCTCGTCGCCCTCGGCCGCGGCGCGCGCCGCCTCCCAGGCGGCGAGCGACTCCTCCCACCGCCACTGGTCCTCGAGCTCGTCGGCCCTGGCCATCAGGTCGGTCAGCGCCGCTCGCTCCTCGTCCATCCCGGCGACCCTACCGCCGCACCTCGGCGACCCATGCTCGGGAGCGGGGGTCGTCGCGACGGTTCTGCAACCGGCTCCGGCGCCACCTCCGAGGGTCGGATCGTCACCCGTTCCACCAGCGGAGAACCACGCGGCCGCCGGGATATGGTCGGTCGTCCCCGCTCGACGAGCGCCGCTGGGAGCACGACGTGCGCAAGTTCTGGTCCGCCCTGGCCGTGCAGCTCGGGAAGCGAGCGGGGCTGGTCTCGGTCGTGGGCCTGATCGTGACCCTGGTGCTCGGCCTCGGGATCACCAAGCTCCAGTTCGCGACCGGCCAGGACAGCTACCTCAACAAGGGGGACCAGGTCGCAAAGGACAACGTGGCCTACCAGAACCTGTTCGGCGGCGAGATCATGATCGGCCTCCTGAGCATGGACGGCGGCCACACGGTCGCCGACCTGGCCCGACCGGCGAACCGGGCGAAGATCGACCGGGTCGCCGCCACCCTCGAGCGCGATCCGGGGATCAAGGCCGTCGTCAGCCCGATCACGGCCCTCGAGCTCACCCAGAACCTGCTGCTGCGGCCGTACTCGGCGCCGGCGGTCGCCGTCGCACCGCAGCGCGCAACCCTCCAGGACGTCGCCGGCTCGATCGCCGCCACGATCCTCAACGACGCCGAGGCCAAGGAGAAGCCCGGCTCGGCCGCGGCCAAGGTGCGCGCCGCGGACCTGGCCGAGACCACCCGGCGCGTCACGCCGTTCCTGAGCAAGCCCGCCAGCCGGTCGCTCGACAACCCGGCGTGGGTGCAGTTCCTGCTCGTCGGCAACGACGGCCAGATCCGCAAGCCGCTGCGGTCGTTCTTCTTCGACGACCGCCATGCCCAGATGGTCGTGCGGCTCAAGGGCAACGGCTCGATCGTCGAGATGGGCAAGGGCGCCGACGCCGTGCGGGCGGCGTGGGGCGACGGCCGGCTCGACGGCGCCCGGCTCACGATCACCGGCGCCCCCGTGCTGCTCCAGGACATCAACAACTACCTGCGGGGCGGCATCCTCACCCTCGGGGCCATCGCCGTGGCGATCATGGTGGTGATCCTGCTGGTGCTGTTCGACGTGCGATGGCGGCTGCTCCCGTTGGCCGTGATCCTCCTCGGGGTGACGTGGGCCTTCGGGCTCGCCGGCTACCTCCACATCCCGCTGACCATCGTCACCATCGCGGGCCTCCCGGTGATGCTCGGCGTCGGCATCGACTACGCGATCCAGATGCACGCGCGCGTCGAGGAGGAGGTGGTGATCGACCGGGCGACGCATCCGATCCAGGAGACGGCGCGCAACCTGTGCCCCGCCCTCCTCGTCGTCACGTTCGACGCGCTCTTCGCCTTCGCGGCCCTGCGCTTCGCCAAGGTCCCGATGATCCGCGACTTCGCCCTCCTGCTGTGCATCGGCATCGCAGTGATCTGCTTCTGCTCGATCATCATGCCGCTCGCCACCTTGGGCATCCGCGAGTTCAAGTCGCCCACCACCGGTCGCGACTTCCGCGAGGGCAGGCTCGGGCGCCTGGTGGTCTGGCTCGGGTCGATGCCGGCCAAGATCGCCCCGGCCCTGGTGCTCGCCAGCTTGGTGATCTTCGTCGGCGGCATCATCACCGAGGGCAAGCTCACCCTGCAGACCGACCCGATCCAGTGGGTCAACCAGCACAGCCAGGACCGCAAGGACGTGGCCACGCTCGAGCACGAGACCGGCGCATCGTCGGAGCTCGGCATCTTCGTCACGGCCAAGGACCGCAAGGACCTCTTCTCCGACAAGACCATGAACTGGCTGGAACAGTTCACCTCTGACTCGCTGAAGCGCTACCCCGACAAGCTCCTCGTCGGATCGAGCGTGCTGTCCCCGCTCGCCGATCTCACCGACCTGAGGGGCGCCTCGAACTACGTGCCGTCGGGCTCGCTCGTCCAGGCGTCCTACGAGGCCGCTCCCGAGGCCGTCCAGAAGTTCACGGTGTCGGACAAGTCCCCCGCGTTCAACATCTTGTTCATCACCAAGCCCAACAGCCTCGAGGAACGGGCGAAGATGACCGACGACATGTCGGCGCGGCTGGGCCACGGTGGCGCCGGCGGGGAGAAGCCGCCATCGCAGATCGTGAAGGCCACGCCCTCGGGCCTGGCCGTCGTGGGTGTCGGCCTCTTGAAGAACCTCGAGTCGAACCGGGTGCAGCTCACCTACCTCTCGATCTTCTTCGTGTTCGCCTTCCTCACCGTCCGGCTCAAGAGCGTCGTGCGGTCGTTGCTCTCGCTCGTCCCCGTCCTCATCGCGGTGGGCCTGTCGTCGCTGGTGGCCTTCACCTTCAGCCTGAAGCTGAGCCCGATGACCGCGGTCGGCGGCCCCCTCGTGATCGCGGTCTGCACCGAGTTCACGTCACTGATCCTCCTGCGGTTCTTGGAGGAGCGCGAACGCGGCCTGTCACCGCAGGCGGCGGCCGACGTCACCGCGGCGCGCACCGGCCGAGCGTTCATCGTGTCGGGCATGACCGCCATCGCCGGCGTGGGCGTGATCGCCACGTCCTCGCTCCCGCTCCTCCGAGACTTCGGCACCATCGTCGCCATGAACGTCCTGGTGGCCCTGCTCTCGGCCCTGGTGGTCCTGCCGCCGATCATGGTCTGGGCCGAGGAGCGCGGCTGGGTGTCCCGAGGCATGATCGATCCGTCCAAGCTCGGCAACCGGACCAAGGACGAGGCCGATCAGGCCACAGCCGACCTCGGTGGAGCCGGCGAGGTCATCGGCGTCGGGCAGGACTAGGGCAGCAGCGCGAGCACGGCGGCGGCCTGGGCCGACGGATCTCCGCCGGCCGGGGTGAGCACCAGCTCGGCCGCGGAGGGCGCCTCGTAGGGATCGTCGATCCCGGTGAAGCCGGTGATCTCGCCGGCGCGCGCCTTGGCGTACAGACCCTTCGGGTCGCGCTGCTCGCACAGCTCGATGGGCGTGTCGACGAAGACCTCGACGAAGGGCAGCCCGGCGGCTTCGTGCACGGCGCGCGCCCGGTCCCGGCCCTCGCGGTACGGGCTGATCAACGGGACGATGGCGACGACGCCGGCTTCGGCGAACAGCCGGGCCACCTCGCCGGCCCGCCGCACGTTCTCGTCGCGGTCGGCGGTGCTGAAGCCGAGGTCGGCGTTGAGCCCGTGGCGGAGGTTGTCGCCGTCGAGGCGGTACGCCGGCCTGCCGGCGGTCACGAGGAGCCGTTCCAGCGCGACCGCGACCGTCGACTTCCCCGATCCCGACAGGCCCGTGAGCCACACGGTCGCACCGAGCGTGGGCCGATCGCCTCGGCTGACCTCGCCGTCATGCCACGTCACGTTGGTGCTCATCGGCGGAGCGGACTCAGGCGCCGACGGCCGCGGAAGGCCCGAGGATCATGCCGGCACCGACGGTGGTGTTGGAGGCTTCGTCGATGAGGATGAACGATCCCGTCGTGCGGTTCCGGCGGTACTCGTCGAAGAACAACGGCACGGTGGTGCGCAGCTGCACCCGACCGATCTCGTTGAGGCTCAGCGACGAGGCCACCTCGTCGCGGTGCAGCGTGTTCACGTCGAGGCGGTACTGCACGTTCTTCACCAACGCCTTCGCCACGCGGGTCGTGTGCTTGATCACCAACTTGTCGCGCCCCGACAGCGGCGCCACCTCGCTCATCCAGCACACCATGGCGTCGATGTCCTGGCCGACGTGGGGCTGGTTGGCGGGGCGACAGATCATGTCGCCGCGGCTCACGTCGATCTCATCCGCGAGGCGCACCGTGACGGACTGGCCGGTCGGGGCCTCGTCCAGCGGGCCGTCCATGGTCTCGATGGCGGCGACCGTGGAGGTGAAGCCCGAGGGCAGGACCATGACCTCGTCGCCAGGTTTCATCACGCCGCCGGCGACCATGCCGGCATAGCCCCGGTAGTCGTGCCACTCGTTGCTCTGCGGCCGGATGACGTACTGGACCGGGAAGCGAGCATCGATGAGGTTGCGGTCCGACGCGATGTGGACCTCCTCGAGGTGGTGCAGCAGCGACGATCCCTCGTACCACGGCGAGTTCGGCGACCGGGTCACGACGTTGTCGCCGTGGAGCGCCGACACGGGCACGAACGCCAGGTCGGTGATGTCCAGCTTGGTGGCGAACGCCCGGAACTCCGACTTGATCTCCTCGAACCGGTCCTCGGACCAGTCGACGAGGTCCATCTTGTTGACGCACAGCACGAGGTGCGGGATGCGCAACAACGAGGCGAGGAAGGCGTGCCGGCGGCTCTGCTCGACCAACCCCTTGCGTGCGTCCACCAGGACGAGGGCGAGGTCCGCGGTGGACGCGCCCGTGACCATGTTGCGCGTGTACTGGATGTGCCCCGGGGTGTCGGCGATGATGAACTTCCGGCGGGGCGTGGCGAAGTAGCGGTAGGCGACATCGATCGTGATGCCTTGTTCCCGCTCCGCCCGCAAGCCGTCGGTGAGCAGCGCCAGGTTCACGTACTCGGCGCCCATGGCCTCCGACGAGCGCTCGACCGCCTCCATCTGGTCCTCGAAGATCGCCTTCGAGTCGTAGAGCAGCCGGCCGATGAGCGTCGACTTCCCGTCGTCGACGGAACCCGCGGTGGCGAATCTCAGGAGCTCACTCATCAGAAGTAGCCCTCCTTCTTTCGATCTTCCATGGCGGCTTCGGTGACCCGGTCGTCGGCTCTGGTCGCGCCCCGTTCGGTCAGTCGTGTGGCGGCGACCTCTTCGATGACCTGTTCGACGGTTGCGGCGTTGCTCTCGACCGCCCCGGTGATGGTGGCGTCGCCGACCGTGCGGTAGCGGACGGTCATCTCGACGATCTCCTCGCCTTCACCAGGTGTGAGGTGTTCGGTCACGGCGAGGAGCATGCCGTCGCGGCGGAACACCTCACGGCGGTGGGCGTAGTAGATCGACGGGATCGCCACGTCCTCCGCGGCGATGTACTGCCAGATGTCCAGCTCGGTCCAGTTGGACAGCGGGAACACCCGGATGTGCTCGCCGGGCTTGTGGCGGCCGTTGTAGAGGCTCCACAGCTCGGGCCGTTGGTTCTTCGGGTCCCACTGGCCGAAGTCGTCACGGAAGCTGTACACCCGCTCCTTGGCCCGGGCCTTCTCCTCGTCGCGGCGGGCCCCACCGAAGGCGGCGTCGAAGCGGTGCTCCTCGATGCCGTCGAGCAGCGCCGTGGTCTGCAGGCGGTTGCGGCTGGCACGGGGGCCGGTCTCCTCGACCACCCGACCGGCATCGATCGAGGCCTGGACGGAGGCGACCACGAGCTTCACGCCGAGCTCGGCCACCCGGCGGTCGCGGAACTCCATCACCTCGGCGAAGTTGTGGCCGGTGTCGATGTGCATCACCGGGAACGGGATGCGGGCCGGCCAGAACGCCTTCTCGGCCAGCCGCAGCATCACGATGGAGTCCTTGCCGCCGCTGAACAGCAGCACGGGCCGCTCGAACTCGGCGGCGACCTCACGGATGATGTGGATCGACTCGGACTCGAGGACCCGCAAGTGGGAGAGCTCGTACGTGGTGGACATCAGGCCTGTTCAACGGTGTCGGCGGGACGGCCAGCGTAGACGGCAACCCGGGATTCCTGACCAATCCTGTCAGGTATCGGCAGGCCGCCCGGCCTCATGAGGCGTCGCTGACCGCCGCGAGGTAGGCGTCGAGCACGGCCCGGACCTGTTGGAGGATCGCCGGGTGGCACACGAGGAGATCGGGCAGGTAGGGATCGGCGTTGTTGTAGGCGAGCGCCGAACCATCGAGGCGCGAGGCGTGGATGCCGGCGGCCTGGGCCACGGCGACCGGTGCGCACGAGTCCCACTCGTACTGACCGCCGCTGTGGGGGTACACGTCGGCGACCCCCAGCACGACGGCCGCCGCCTTGGCCCCGGCTGACCCCATCGCCACGAGCTCGCCGCCCAGCGCCTCGGCCAGGTGCTCGGCCACTGCCGGTGGACGGGTCCGGCTGACGATGACCCGCGGCCGCGCCGGCGGCGGAGGCGGCATCGCCGCGGCCGGCCGGCTCGACAGCACGAGGCCCTGCGCCGGGAGGGCCACCGCCCCGGCCACGGGCACGCCGCCTTGCACGAGGGCCACGTGGACCGCCCAGTCGGTGCGTGGCGGCTCGGAGTACTCGCGCGTGCCGTCGAGCGGGTCGATGATCCAGACCCGGTCGGCACCGAGCCGCCCGGTGCCCTCCCGACCGTTGCCGGCCGAACCGCCGGTTCCCTCCTCCGACAAGATCGCATCATCGGGCCGGCCCTCGGCCAGGCGCTGCATCAGCAACTCGTTGCTCTGGCGATCGCCCTCGGCCTTGAGCTCCGCCGCCGAGGCGCCACGCGCCACGAGCTGCTCGCGCCGCGCCAGGAGCAGCTCCCCCGCTTCGGCAGCCAGGTCAGCCGCGAACAGGTGGTCGTCGGGTTCAGGCATGGTTCGTGGTCCCTCCCGCGGACACCCATCCGGCCGGTGCCGCCTGGGTCACCACGATGGCGATGTCGTCGTTGGCGCTGCGGCGGAACGCGTCGACGGCCGCTTCCAGCCCGGCGGCGATGGCTTCGGCCGGTTGTCCAGCAAGGGGCCGCAGCGCCTCGAGCAACCGCTTCTCCCCGAACAGCTCGCGGCCGTCGCGCGCCTCGGTGACCCCGTCGGTGTACAAGACGACCGCGTCGCCGGGACCGAGGTGCACCTCGACGTCGACCAGCAGGGGCTCGCGCACGACGCCGAGCAGCGTGCCGGCGCAGTCGAGGAGCTCCGCCGTCCCCGATGCACGCACGATCGCGGGCCGCGGGTGGCCCGCGCTCGATGCGAGGATCCGCACGGACCCGGGACCGGCGGGCTCGTCGAGCGACACGCGCAGGTAGGCGGCCGTGCAGAACTTCGAGTCGTCGATCTGGTCGATGACCGCGGCGTTCGTCTGGGCGAGCACCCGGCTCGGGAGCGTCTCGCGGACCACCACCGTGCGGACCGAGTGGCGCATCAGCCCGGTGAGGGCGGCGGCGTCGGGCCCGCGACCGCACACGTCGCCCACCACCACGCCCCAGTGCTGGTCGCCGAGCTCCACCACGTCGTAGAAGTCCCCACCGATGGCGACGTCGGCCTCGGCGACCTGGTACCGGGCGGCCAGCAGCAGGCCCTCGACCGTGGGCAGGGCCGGCGGTAGCAGCGCGGCCTGCAGCGAGCGCGCCACCCGGTTCCGGGAGTGGAAGAGCTTGCCGTTGTCGATGGCGAGCGCGGCCCGGGCCGCGAACTCCTCCACGAGCGAGAGGTCGTCGGCCTGGTACGCCCGGCTCCCGTGGAGGCGCAGCAGGGTGATGACGCCGAGCACGCGACCGCGGGCGATGAGCGGGGCGACCACCGAGGACCGGCCGCCGAAGCGGCGGAACAGCGCCAGGTGGTCCTCGTCGGCGGCGGCCTGCACGAAGTGGTCGTCGGTGAGCTCGGTGTGCAGGACGCTCCGACCCTGCACGGCGACCTGCATCTCGCTCCAGACGCCACCTGTGCCACCCAGCTCGGCCCGCCGCCGCCTGAGGCTCCGCACATCGGCCAGGGCCTCGTCGTTGATCGCCCGGCCGCCCTGCTCGGCGAGATCGCCGTCGTCGTCGATGATGTCGATCAGGCAGACATCGGCGAGGTACGGCACGCACAGATCGGTGAGGTTGGCCAACGTCACCTCGGGATCGAGGCTCGTGCTCAGGCGCGCGCTCGACTCGCTGAGGAACGCCAGCCGCTCGCGGGCCGCTTCGGCCTCGAGCCGGGCCGCGTGCTCGCGGGCGAGCATCGTCTCCTTCTGCTCCTCGGACCGGCGGCGGTCGGTGACGTCGGTCGAGACGCCGACGATGTTGCGGGAGAGGTCCTCCTCCTCCCGCAGCATCCGGCCCCACGATTCGATCCATCGCAGCTCGCCGTTGTCACGGCGCACGATGCGGAACAGGTGGTGCTGCTCGCCATCTGTCTGGGCGGCCTCGAACACCGCGCCGCGCAACGTGGCACGGTCGTCGGGGTGGACGAGGGCGAGGAACTCGTCGGTCGTGCCGCCGAACCCTCCAGGGTCCAAGCCGTGCATGCGCAGCGCCGACGGGCTGAGGGTGACGAGGTCGTGATCGAGGTTCCAGGACCAGGTGCCGAGCCCGCCGGCGCTGAGCGACAGGTCGAGGCGCAGCGAGCTGTCGCGGAGCTCCTGCTCCACGCGGCTCCGCTGCACCGTCAGGCCCATGGTGCTGGCCACGGCCTGCACGAAGTGGACCTCGTCGTCGGTCCAGGCCCGCACGTCGCGGTCCCACACGCCGAGGACCCCCCACGGGCGGTCGCCCCAGCCGATGGGAGCGGCGATGGCCGACCGCACGGGGAGGTCGTACTGCGCGGCGGCCGCCTCGAAGCGTTCGTCGGACTCGATGTCGTCGGCGACGACGGGGCCCTCCTGGTCCACGGCGAAGCCCGGCAGCGAGCCCCGTCCGGCCGGGAGCCGCAACCGGTCGATGGTCGGCCGCGGCACCACCCGCCCGTCGTGCAGGGCGGCCCGGCCCCGGAGCTGTCGATCGGGCGGCACCACCTCGAAGAGCCCGACATCGCGCAGCCCCAGGGTCTCGGCGGCGATCAGCATGGCCTCCCGTAGGACCTCCTCGAGGTCCGTCGATCGCAGCCCGAACTGGCCGAGCCGGGCGACGGCCGCCTGCTGGCGCACCGCCTGATCCCATTCGCCCTGGCTGCGGTCGGAGGTCATGCGCTCTCGGGGGTCGGACGCGGCCACATGGTGGAGGACAGGGCGCGAGAGGACAGGTCAACGAGCAGGGTACTGCCCACTTCCGCTGTCGTCGCCTGACGATGCCGAGATCGTCCCGACGACTGCGAGACTCCCCCGATGAGCGACGACGTGGCGTGGGCCGCCTTCACCGATGACGGCCCCTGGGTGCTCGACCCCGACGCGCTCGCATGGGAGGCCGAGGTGCCCGCCCATCGGGCGGCCATCGCCGCGTCGCTGCCGGAGCTCACCCGCCGCGTCGCCCTCCCACCGGGCCGACGGCTCGCGGTCACGCTCCGCCGACTGGGGTGGGCCATCGGATCGTGGCGGCTCGGCAAGGGGCGCGCCGGAGGCCCAGCGTCACGCGCGGACCTCGCTCGCCGCCTCCGCGTGGCGGCCGAGGCACTCGGGCCGTCGTACATCAAGCTCGGCCAGATCGTCTCCTCCGGGCAGGGCCTCTTCCCCGATGAGCTCGTCGAGGAGTTCTCGCTCCTGCGTGACCGCGTCCAGCCCGAGCCCTTCGCGGTGGTGCGGCGGGTCGTGGAGGAAGACCTCGGGCGGCCCCTCGACGAGGTCTTCGCCACCTTCGAACGGCGCCCGCTCGCTGCGGCGTCGATCGCCCAGGTGCACCTGGCGCGCCTCGTCACCGGCGAGGAGGTCGTCGTCAAGGTCCAGCGGCCGACGGTGGCCGATCGCGTGCGGGCCGATCTCCGGGTCATGTCGTGGATCGCCCCGTACCTCGTGGGCCGCATCCCGGTCGCGGCGCTGGCGAACCCACCGGCGTTGGTCGAGCTGTTCGCCGAGACGATCGCCGAGGAGCTCGACTTCCGGTTGGAGGCCGACAACATGATCGCCGTCGGCCGCTCGTTCGCCGAGCTCGGCCAGCGGGGCTACGTGGTCCCGCGCCCACACCCCGACCTCGTCACCCGGCGCGTCCTGGTGATGGAACGGCTCCAGGGCTTCGCGTTCGACGACGCCGCCACGATGCGAGACGCGGGGATCGACACCACCGAGGTGGTGCGCACCGGGATGATCGGGTTCCTCGAGGGCGCCATGTTCCACGGGGTCTTCCACGGCGACCTGCACAGCGGCAACCTCCTCGTGCTGCCCGACGGACGCACGGGCCTCCTCGACTTCGGGATCACCGGACGACTGCCCGAACACGAGCGCCAAGCGTTCCTGCGCCTGCTCGTCGGCGCGTCGATGAACGACATCCGCACGCAGCTCGGCGCCTTGCGCGACCTCGGCGCCCTTCCGCCCGATGCCGACCTGCCGTCGCTCGTGGTCGAGCTCGGCCTCGACCAAGCGCCGGTCGACCCCACCACCCTCACCGCCGACGAACTGACCGCCGAGATCCAGCGCGTGGTGAAGGCGCTGCTCGGATCGGGCGCCAAGCTGCCCAAGTCGCTCATGTTGTTCGTCAAGGACCTCGTGTTCCTCGACGGCGCGATCGCCACCCTTGCCCCCGACCTCGACCTCTTCGCCGAGATCGCCACCATCGCCATGTACTTCAACGAGCGTCACGGAGCCCGGATCGCCGCTGAAGCGGGGCTGGCCGGCCGGGCCTGGGACCTCGACCTGTCCGCCCTCAAGAGCAGCGTGGGCATCGACCCCGATGCCGAGGGCTCCCTCACCCACCGAGAGGTCCGCCAACGCCGGCAGGTGATCCAGCGGCGGATGGGTGGGCGGGGTCGGCCCGGTCTTCGGAGGACCCGCCGGCAGTAGTGTCGCCCGGATGCGCGTCGTGATCGCCCGGTGTTCGGTGGACTACCAGGGTCGGCTCAGCGCGCACCTCCCGTCGGCCACCCGTCTGCTGATGGTGAAGGCCGACGGGTGCGTGGCGATCCACGCCGATGGCGGCGCCTACAAGCCCCTGAACTGGATGAACGCCCCCAACCGCCTGACCGAGGGCGACGGCGAGTGGACGGTGACCAACCCCAAGGGCGAGACGCTGCGCATCACGCTCGAGGAGGTGCTGAGCGACTCCGCCTGGGAGCTCGGCATCGATCCCGGGTTGCAGAAGGACGGCGTCGAGGCGCACCTCCAAGAGCTGTTGGCCGCCAACTGCACGCACCTCGGCGACGGCTGGCGCCTGGTCCGGCGCGAGTACCCCACCGACATCGGCCCCGTCGACCTGCTCTGCCGCGACGCCGACGGTGTGGCCGTCGCCGTGGAGATCAAGCGCCGGGGCGAGATCGACGGCGTGGAGCAGCTCACCCGGTACCTCGAGTTCCTCAACCGGGATCCGATGCTGCGACCGGTCCGCGGCGTCTTCGTCGCCCAGCAGATCAAGCCGCAGGCCCGCGTCCTCGCCACCGACCGGGGCATCGGCTGGGTCGAGGTCGACTACGACGAGCTGCGCGGCATCGAGTCGGACGAGCTCCGGCTGTTCTGACCGTGACGACCTTGCCCGGTGGCGGCGAGCCACCTCCCGGCTTCCAGCCCTGGTGCACCACGCTCCGGGGCGAGCAGGCATGGCAGCTCGCGGTGCCGGGCGGCGCGGCCGCGCTGGCCGCGTGGAGGGCGTTGCGCGACCGCCACCCGCGAACCGGGCTGTGGCCGGTGCTGCTCGGTTCGGACCCGCAGGTCGCCGACCAGCTGACGTGGCGCCTCGACCTGTTGGCCCGCGATGCGCCCGGGATCCCGAGCATCGACGACGTGCCACCCGCGCCGGAGCTGTTCGTCGAGTGGATGGGCGACCCGGCCACCGACGACTACCTGAACGACGTCCCCCGCCACCTCGCCAAGCTGAGCGAGGACAGCGACATGATCGCGGCGCGCCTGCAGGGCCGCCCCGACGAGGACGCGGTGCAGGCGCTGGCCGGCGCCGAGATCCAGATCGCACTGGTGCCGGCGGGCCACGGGTGGGAGGTCCCGGCCCTGCTCGCCTGGTCGGGCGCCGAACGCGACCACATCGGCGGCCCCGAGCACCTGTCCGTCCTGCAGTTCTGGCACGACACCTACGACGCGGAGCTCGTCGCGCTCGGTCTCGAACGCATGGAGCTCCTGGTGGCACGGCCCCCCGAGGATGCCCGCGCCGCCTTCGAGCTCGCCGTGCAGCAGTACGCCTACTGCCCGGCCCTCATGGACAACCTCGTCCCCGCCATCGGAGCCCTCGCCGCCACCTTGTTCGGCCGCCACTGGATCTTCGACTGGAGCTGATCCGGTGCATGAGGTTCGGCGTCACGGGGTGATCCGCGTCGCGTAGGCCGGCAGGGCCAAGGTGGCGGTGGCGAGGTCCGCGGCGGTCGCGCCGCCGTCGAGGGCGGCCACGTCGGCGTCGTACTCGGTCTTGGTGGGCATCCGCCGCAACATGCCCGATCGCAGCAGCACCGAGGTGACCTCGGAGGCCATGTGGCGCGTGTTCTCCGACGACTCCGAGAAGCTCAACATGACCGAGCCGCGGCTGAGCGCGTGGGTGTCGAGCTTGGCGAGCCAGTGGTCCAGGCCTGCGTGATCGGCGTCACGGTGGAGGACGTTCACGTATACGAGCTGGACGAACGCCTTGTTCGAGAGGCTGCCGTACTTGGTCTTGAACTCCGACGAGGCGGCGAACGTGTCGGACGCCTTCTTCAGCGAGGTGCCGGCGGCGAGCTTCCCGGTCCAGTAGGTGAAGCCGGAGAAGTCGGGCAGGCGGGCGAAGTAGGCGGAGTACAGACGCGTCATGCGGGCTCGAGCGGTGGCCGAGTCCGGCAGCGCCGCAATGGACAACACCACGCTGCCGGGCGTGAGGGCACCGGCGTGGAGGTAGCTGTCCCAGGTGGACACCTCGGCCGAGGTGGCGGCGCGGCCGAGGAAGTCGGTGAACTGCTGGCGCACCAGGTGGCTGGTGTAGGTGAACGGCGTGAGGTCCAACGGGACGATCGTCTCGGTCTTCGCCGACTGGGCGCCGGCTCCCGTCGCGTTCACCGCGGCGACCGCGAAGCGGTACTGCGTGCCGTTGGTCAGCCCGGTGACGATGGTGCCGGTGCTCGATGCCGGGTAGTCGGTGACCACGCTGGCCGACGACGACCCGCCCTCGTAGCGCGAGAGGCGCATGGCCGTGAGGAACTGCCGGCCGGTGTCGATCGAGGGCTTCCACGAGAGCGACACCTTCTCGCTCCCACCAAGCGCCGCCGTCACCGTCGCGGCCGCGGGCACGCCCTTGCCACCGACGGTCGTCCAGCCCATGTCCCGCATCATCCCGAGGCCGATGTCGCCGGGATCGTGGATCGCTTCGCCGTCGTCGAGGTACGGCGTCATGAGGGCGTTGGCGGTGGCCGTCGGGTACACCGACTCGTCGAGGTGGGAGATCGACGAGCCCGCTTGGTACGGGTTCGGCGAGTAGAGGTAGGGGCGGCTGCCGCCGGCGCCCGCGATCGCCTGGGCGCCGCCCCAGCGCGCCGCGTTGCTCTGGTAGATCGAACCGAGCGTGGTCGACGGGTTCGTGATGCTCGTGACCGGCGTGCCCGCCGCGTTCTGCACGAAGCGGTCGTAGACGAACGGGTACGGCGTGCCGAGGCCCCACCGGCCCTGGGACCCGTTGATCTCGCTGCTGTCCACCAGGCCCAGGCCGTGGCCGAGCTCGTGGAGCACCACCGTGGTGAAGTCGAGCTTGTTGCCCGGCGTGTTGCCGTCGGTGCCGAAGTACCACTCGCTGGTGGCGCTGGTGAACTCGGCCTCGATGTCGGGCTGGGTCGACAGGTCCTGCTTGGCGAGGGCGTTGGCCAACGCCACCGGGTACCAGGTGGCGGACTTCGGGGCACCGGCGAAGTCGCGGATGAGGTCGGAGGGGCCGGCGCCGCCGAGGATGCCGGGGTCCAGGGCCGTCCAGGTGGCCTTCACCCGGATCGGCTGGGTCGACGAGACCATCGTCGACCAGAGGTCGACCGCCCGCTGGAACGCTGCCTTCGCCGCGGTCGGGAACCCGACGTAGGTCACCACGAACGACGAGTGCACCGAGCTGACGCGCGTGCTGGGGAGGGCGCGGGGCGCCACGAAGCCGCCAGCAGGTGTGTGCTTGGCCCGCAGGTAGGTGACCGAGCCGGGCAGGTGGGCCGGCGTGACCGATGGCGCGGATGGCGCGGACGCGGGCGCCGGTCGGGCCCCGGCCGTGGTCGGGACCACCGCCATCGTGGCCATTGCCGCGAACAGCACGATCCCGGCGGCGCCGCGTCGGATCCGTCGTGGGCGAGCAGGCGAGCTGAGGTGCATGGGATCCTGGTTCCGTCGGAATGGAGGAGAGGGATGGGTTCGTGGACGTCCTGCCGCGACGGTTGATCCGCCGCCGCGCCGAGGCGAGCTCCCCCGGGTGCGAACGCACTTCCGCGCGTTGCGCCGCGGAGCGTAGATGCCGGCATCGGCAGGATCGGGGCAATCCTGTATCCCCGATTCGGTGGATCCTGGCGGGAAGGCCCGCCGGGTGAGGTCAGCTCGTGACGGGTGAGGTCAGCTCGTGAAGGTGAGGCGGCCGGCGTCGATCACGGTCCGGCCGTCGCCGCCCGCGGTCTGGAAGATCGCTTCGCCGTCGCCGGTCTCCCACATCTTCACGGTCAGCGGCTCGCCGGGCAGCACGGGCGAGGAGAAGCGGGCCTCCATGCCACCGAACCGGGCCGGGTCCGACCCGCACAGCGTGTGGAGCAGGGCACGGCCCGTGAAGCCGTAGCTGCAGAGCCCGTGCAGGATCGGCCGGTCGAAGCCACCGAACGCCGCGAACGCAGGATCGGAGTGCAACGGGTTTCGGTCTCCGGACAGGCGGTAGATGAGCGCCTGGTCCGGTCGTGTCTGGTAGGTGACGATGTGGTCGGCCTCGCGATCGGGGGCGACGTTCTTGGGGCCCGACGGCCCGCGCTCGCCGCCGAAGTCACCCTCGCCGCGGATGAACGCCGACATGACCGACGAGAACAACGGGTTGCCGGTGGCGGTGTCCGTGGAGGTCGAGGTCACCTCGATCACCGCGCCCTTGCCCTTGTCCCAGATGGCGGTGATCTCCCCCACCGTCTCGACCTCGCCCTGCACGGGGATGGGGCCGTGCAGCGTGATCGCCTGCTCGCCGTGGACGAGCATCGCGGGGTTGAACGTCCCGATCGAGCCGAACGCGCCCGCCCCGCCGACCGCGAGCACGACCGCCATCGTGGGCAGGACCTGCTGGTCGACGTCGGAGGTGTTCTCGGTCGTGAACGCCAGCTCGGTCAACGGGTCGACCGCCCCCGCCCCGACCCCGAGCGCGTACAAGATCGCGTCCTTGGAGCCCCACGAGTGCTTCGTGGGCTGTCCCTTCGAACCCACGGCGTCCGGGTTGATGGGCATGGCGATCTCCTGGGTTCGAAGGCGGGCAGAGGTTTCGTAGCAGACGCCCTGGCGACGTGCTCAGGTCTCGTCGTAGCCGAACATGTTGGCGTTGGGTCGCGCCTCGGCCACGAGCTGACGGACGACGTCGCCGAGGGCGGCGGGGTCGTCGGTCGGGTGCTCCTTGGTCGGGCCCCGGTGCCAGCCCTCGGCGACGGACAAGGCCTGGCCGGTCACGTCGAACACGCGACCGGTGACGTCGGCCGAATCGGCGGACGCGAGCCACGTGACGATCGGGGCGATCCAGCGCGGCGACAGCATGGCCTTGGTCATGTCGTCGGCCTGGCCCATGCCGAGGTTCTCGGTCATGCGCGTGAGGGCGGCGGGGGCGACCGCGTTCACGGTGACCCCGTAGCGGGCGAGCTCCTTGGCGGCGATCACGGTGAAGGCGGCGATGCCGGCCTTGGCCGCGCCGTAGTTGGTCTGGCCCACGTTGCCGTAGATGCCCGAGGGCGACGACGTGTTGATGATCCGGCCGTCGACCGCCTCGCCGGCCTTCGTCTGCTCGCGCCAGTAGGCCGCGGCGTGGCGAGACGGGCCGAACGTGCCCTTCAGGTGCACCTGGATGACGGCGTCCCACTCGGCCTCGGTCATGTTGGCGAGCATGCGGTCGCGCAAGATGCCGGCGTTGTTGATCACGACGTCGAGCCGGCCGAAGGCGTCGATGGCCTGAGCGATCAGGCGCTCGCTGCCCGCCCACGTGCTGATGTCGTCGCCGTTGACGACGCCCTCGCCGCCCGCCGCGACGATCTCGTCGACCACGTCCTGCGCCGGCCCGGTGTTGCGACCGCTGCCGTCGACCTCGCCGCCGATGTCGTTCACCACGACCTTGGCTCCCTGGTCGGCGAGCATGAGCGCGTGTTCGCGGCCGATCCCGCGGCCCGCCCCGGTCACGATGCACACCCGTCCGTCACAGATCCCCACGGTCGTCCCCTTTGCTCCCGCCGGAGCGGGTTCGGCGTGTCCGGCCGCATGGGCGACGGGACCTGACGGCCCATCATGACAAACGCGCAACAGGTCTCGCGCGGTCACCCTGTGTGCACAAGGAGCGCGGTGCCGACGTGCCAAGGTTGACGGATGCGTCGACCGAAGCTCCGACTCGTCCTCGGCCTGACCATCCCGATCCTGGCCGTGGTGATCCTCCTCGCCGCCTGGGCCATCGACTCGTCGAGCGCGAGCGGCAAGGTCCCCCGCAACGTCGTCCTCGCCGGACGGGACATCTCGAAGCTTCCCGAGGACGAGCTGGCCGCCACCGTGGGCGACATCGCCGACAGCTACGCGAAGACCCCCGTCGTGGTCCGCGCCGGCGGCAAGCAGTACAAGGTCCCCGCGGCCGAGCTCGGGCTGCACCTCGACGAGCCGGCCACCGTCAAGGCCGCCCTCGATCTCGACGACGGCACCGTCTTGCCGAAGCGCCCCGTCGTCTGGCTCGGCTCGTTCCTGGACGAGCGCAAGGCGCCGCTTCGCTTCACCGTCGACCCCGAGGTCCTCGACCAGGGCCTCGCCGGGCTCGCCGGCAACGCGAAGGCCGGGGAGCCGTCGGTGGTCGACACGGGCAACGGGTTCGGCATCGTCAGCGGCCGCACCGGCAGCAAGGTCGACCCGTCGGGCGTCCGCGAGCAGCTCCTCGCTCGGGCCGCGAGTGGCGAGAAGCCGCTCGTCGTCGACGCCACCCAGGTCGACCGCGAGCCCGTCATCCCCGACGCGACGGCGAAGGCGCTCGCCGACCGGCTGACGGCCTCGACGGCCAAGGGCCTGGCGGTGGTGGCCGGTGACCGCATCGCCGCCATCCCGGCCGACACCGAACGCTCGTGGATCAGCACCAAGGTCGACCAGGGCCGCCTCGTCGTGGCGCTCGACGCCGCGAAGGCCACCCACGACCTCGTCGCCGCGCTCCCCCAGGTCACCAAGGCCAAGGATGCGTCGATCACGCTCGTGAACGGGGCCGTGCAGATCACCCCGAGCGTCGAGGGGCAGAAGTGCTGCGCCGCCGACACGGCCAGCCGCCTGCTGGCGGCCGTCAACGGCGGGACCGGCAAGGTCACGCTCGACCTCGAGGTCGCCAAGCCGGGGTTCACGACCGAGGCCGCGGTGAAGCTCGGCATCAAGGAACCCGTCGGCACCACCACCCAGTGGAAGGGCCAGGCCCAGGTCAAGAGCTTCACCACCTACTACGACCCAGGCGCGCCGCGGGTCACCAACATCCACCGCATCGCCGATCTCGTGCGCGGGACGATCGTGAAGCCGGGCGAGACGTTCTCGGTGAACAAGGTCGTCGGCCAACGGACCCTCGCCAAGGGCTTCGTGGTCGCCGGGGCCATCGCCAACGGCGAGCACACCAACGAGGTCGGCGGAGGCGTCTCGCAGTTCGCCACGACGATGTTCAACGCCGCCTTCTTCGCCGGTCTCGACTTCCAGGAGTACCAGGCCCACTCCGAGCACTTCGACCGGTACCCCTACGGCCGCGAGGCCACCATGGGTTACCCGCACCCGGACATGGCCTGGAAGAACGACTCGCCCTTCGGGATCCTCGTCTGGACGAGCTACACCGACACCAGCGTCACGATCACCCTGTGGTCCACCCAGAACAAGTACGGCGAGCAGACCGGCCAGACCTCGTCGCACTCGGGCACCTGCACGAGCGTGACCACGCAGCGGACCATCCACCACACCGACGGCAGAACCTTCGTCGATACCGTCCGGGCTCGCTACCGCGACCCGGGGGCCACCACCTGCACCGGATGACGGTGACGGGCCGGGTCGTCTGACCGGGTCCTGGGCCCTGGGCTGGTTCCCTCGGCCGCCCGGCCCGTACCCTTCGCCGCGTGTCGATGCCCACCGCCGCCGACGTGGTGATCGCCGGCGCGGGCCCGGCCGGCGCCGCCGCCGCCATCCGGTTGGCCGCCGCCGGGCGCAAGGTCGTGCTGGTCGACAAGGCCACGTTCCCCCGCGACAAGATCTGCGGCGACGGGCTCACCACCGGTGCGCTGCGGCTGCTCGAGGAGCTGGGCGTGGCGCCCGGGTCCATCGCCTCGTGGACCCCCGTGCAGGACATCCACGTGTCGTCCCCGTCTCGTCACGTGGTCACGTTCCCCCTCCCGCGCGGCCCCGGCACCTACGCCGCGGTCACCCGGCGGACCGACTTGGACGCCGCGATCGTCGAACGAGCCCGCGCCGCCGGGGCCACCGTGGTCGAGGGTGTCGAGGTCACCGCGGCCCGCGAGGACGGTGATCGGGTCGTGCTCGAGCTCGACGGCGGGCCGTCGACGATCACCGCGCCGTTCGTGATCGGTGCCGACGGCATGTGGTCGCCGCTCCGCAAGCACCTGGGCACCGCCGTGCCCGGGTACCTCGGCGAGTGGCACGCATTCCGGCAGTACTTCCGCAACGTCGGCCCGAAGGCGGCCGAGCTCTGGGTCTGGTTCGAGCCGGACCTCCTCCCGGGGTACTGCTGGTCGTTCCCGCTCCCCGACGGCGGGGCGAACGTGGGCTTCGGGATCCAGCGGGGCGGCAAGGTGGCCACCAAGGAGATGAAGGCGCTGTGGCCCGACCTCCTGGCCCGCCCGCACATCCGCGCCGTGCTCGGCCCCGATGCCGAACCCGAGAGCCGGCACCAGGCCTGGCCCATCCCGGCGCGCGTCGACGGCGTCACCCTCGCCGCCGGGCGGGTCCTGTGGGTCGGCGACGCCGCCGCAGCGACGGACCCGATGACCGGTGAGGGCATCGGTCAGGCCCTCCTCACCGGGATCCAGGCCGCCGACGCCATCCTCGCCGGGTCCGGAGATCCCGCCGCCGTGCGCCGCCGCTACGAGGAGGTGGTCCGCCGGGAGCTCGTGCCCGACCACAAGATGTCGCTCCTGCTCGTGCGAGCCCTCCGGCACCGCAAGGGCGCGCGGGCGGCGGTGCGAGTGGCCGGCCTGACGCCGTGGACCCGCCGCAACTTCGGCCGGTGGCTGTTCGAGGACGAGCCGCGGGCCATCGCCGTGACCCCTCGCCGTTGGCATCGGCAGTTCCTGGACCGTCCGGGCGCGTACGTCGACCGGACTTGACCGTTCGGTCAAGTCCGCGGTCTACGCTCGACGCATGCGCACCCGCCTCACCGAGATCCTCGACGTCGAACACCCGGTCATGCTCGCCGGCATGGGTGGCGTCTCCTACCACCGGCTCGTGGCCGCCGTGTCCGAGGCCGGAGGGTTCGGCTGCATGGGCGCCTCCACGATGGGCAACGAGCAGATGGTCGAGGAGATCGCCGCGGTCCGGACCCTCACCCAGAAGCCCTTCGGCGTCGACCTCCTGACCGCGGCGCCGGGAGACCTCGCCCGCAAGGTCAACCAGATCGCCGATGGCGGCGGCACCGTCTTCGTGGCCGGCCTCGGCGTGCCCCGCGACGTCGTCGAGCTCTGCCACCAGCGGAACATGCTCGTGGTCAACATGTGCGGGAAGGTCCGCCACGCCATCGCCGCGGTCGAGGCGGGCTGCGACATCGTGGTGGCCCAGGGCACCGAGGCCGGGGGCCACACCGGGCAGATCGCCACGTTCGCGCTCGTACCGCAGATCGTCGACGCGGTCGGCGATCGCGTGCCCGTCGTCGCGGCCGGCGGCATCGTCGACGGGCGCGGCCTCGCGGCCGCCTTGAGCCTCGGCGCCGACGGGATCTGGGTCGGGACCCGCTTCATCGCCACGCCCGAGGCCCGCGCCGTGCCCGGCTACAAGGATCGGCTGCTCGCCCTCCACGAGGACGACACGGTGGTGACCCGCGCCTACACCGGCAAGACCTGCCGAGTGGTGCGCAACGCCTACACGCAGGCGTTCGACGACGAGGGCGCCACCCCGCAACCGTTTCCCGGCCAGGTCATCAAGTCGATGCAGGACGGCGCCAACCACCTCGGCAACGACGAGCACACGACGGGCATCGATCCCGACCGCGAGTTCTTCCCGGCCGGCCAGGGTGCCGGCTCCATCGCGGAGCTCGTACCCGCCGCCGAGCTGGTGGCCTCGTTCGTCGCCGAGGCCGAAGCCACCCTCGGCCGGGTGTCCGCCCTGCGCTGAGCTTGTGTCGGCCCCGGGACCCGAGCGCGAGACTCAGGCCATGACCCACGTCGACGTCGACCTCGAAGAGCGGACCGACATCCGCACGACCGACGAGGGCGACCACGAGAAGTTCGCCCACGTCGTGGTGCCGGCCTCGGCGGTCACCGAGGCCTACATCACGGGCACGCCGGTGACCGCGCTGTGCGGCAAGACCTGGGTCCCCACCCGGGACCCGGGCCGCTACCCGGTCTGTCCCACCTGCAAGGAGATCCTCCACGCGGCCCGAGCGGCCCGGGGCTGACGGCTCAAGGTCAGGCCGTCCACTCCTTGAGCGAGGTCACGAGGCTCGCCGGGGTCTGGCCTTCGGTGGGCACCGGGATCACGTTCAGGTGGGTCACGCCGGCCTCGGCGAAGGCGGCGAGGCGTTCCTTGACATGGCCCTCGGGACCGACGAGCGAGATGGCCTCGAGGAAGTCGGTCGGGATGAGCGCGGCCGCTTCGTCCTTCTTGCCGTCGAGGTAGAGGTCCTGGATCTGCTCGGCCTCCTGCTCGTAGCCGTAGCGGCGGAACAGGTCGTTGTAGAAGTTGCGCCCCTTGGCGCCCATGCCGCCCACGTACAGCGCCACCATCGGCCGCACGAAGTCGAGGTAGCCCTTCACGTCGTCGCCCACGACGAGGAGCCCGCCGGCGGTCACCATCAGCGGGTCGAGGTCCGCGGCACGCTTGGCCGCACCCGTGTCGAGGTCGGCGCCCCACACGTCGCGCGCCTTCGCGGGATCGAACAGGATGGGCATCCAGCCGTCGGCCAGCTCGGCGGTCATGGCCACGTTCTTGGGGCCGAGCGACGCCACCCAGATCGGGATCCGGCTGCGCACGGGGTGGGCGATGATCTTGAGCGGCTTGCCGAGGCCGGTGCCCTGCCCCTCGGGCAGCGGCATGTTGTAGTAGCGGCCCTCGTGGGTGAGCTTGTCCTCGCGGGCCCACACCTGGCGGCAGATGTCGATGATCTCGCGGGTGCGGCCGATCGGGGCGTCGTAGGCAACGCCGTGCCAGCCCTCGATCACCTGCGGTCCCGACGCCCCGAGGCCGAGGTGGCAGCGGCCGTCAGACAGGGCGTCGACGCCGGCCGCGGTCATCGCGAGCAGCGTGGGCGTGCGGGTGTAGATCGGCAGGATCCCCGACGCGATCTGCACGGTCTCGGTCTTGGCGGCCAGGTAGCCCATGAGGCTGGCGCCGTCGAAGCCGTAGGCCTCGGCCACCCAGACGAGGTCGAGGCCCGCCTGTTCGAGGTCGGCGACCGTGTCGGCCGCTTCCTTGAACCCGCCGCTGTAGCTGAGCTGCATGCTGATCTGCATGGATGTCTCCCACTGACTTGACCGACCGGTCAAGGGTAGTGGTTCGCGCTCGCCCACGGATCAGCGATGGACCGGCGTGGGATCCGGGCTGGTGGGGGTGTCAGGCGGCGAGGCGGGCCCGGGCGGCCTTGGCCCGGTCGATGAACTTCTGGGGCACGAGGGTGCCGTTCGGAGTCGTGACGCCGCCGCCGTCGGACTCTTCGGCCACGCCGCCGTCACCGGCCCCGTCGGCCTCGGTGGCCTCGACCGCGCTGTCGTCGTAGCCGTCCTGGATCCGCTGCCACTCGTCCTTGGTGGCGAGGCGCTTGCGATCGATCGTCCCGAGCGAGACGCCGTTGTCGAAGCGCACCCAGTAGCGGATCCAACTGAGCCCGGTGACCATGGAGACCCTGCCCGTGGTGCCGGCGGGCACGTCGCGCAGGTCGGTGCGGGCGACGACCTTGGTGCCCTTGGAGAGGGTGCCCGGAGCGGTAGCGGTCTTGGCCATGGGCCGCCATCGTGCCCGGTGGGCGTGGGTGCCGCCAACCCGGGCCAGGTCACGTCCCCGACGGATCGGGGAAATCCCTTGCCATTGGAAATAGTTTCCAAGAGCAAGTAGTTGTAGAGCACGATGGACACCGTGGAGACCGCAGCGCAACCGAGCATCGACCCGACCGACGTCGACGGGATCGCGTCGCACCTGCGGTTCAGCGTGACCCGCCTCGCCCGGCTCCTGCGCCAGCAGTCCGACGTCGGCCTCAGCCCCACCCAACTCGCCGCGCTGGCCACCATCGACCGCATCGGCCCGATGCCCATCGGCACCCTCGCCGAGGTCGAACAGGTCGCGGCCCCGACCGCCACCAAGGCCGTGGAGAAGCTGCACGCGGCGGGCTACGTGGACCGCATCGCCGACGGCGACGATCGTCGGGTGAAGCGGGTGGCCATCAGCCCCGACGGCGCTCGGCTCCTCGCCACGGTCCGAGCCCGCAAGACGGCATGGCTCACCACCCGCCTCGCCGACCTCCGCGCCGACGAGCTCGCCACCCTGGCCGATGCCGTGGCCATCCTCGAGCGCCTCGTCGCTCCCCCCGCGGCTCCCCCCACGACTTCCCCCGTCGCGGCCCCCGCACCCCTCCCCCCAACGAAGACCGAACGATGACCGAGAAGCTCCACACCGCCGCCACCGACACCTTCCGCTCGTTGCACGTCCGCAACTTCCGCCTCTTCTTCGTCGGGCAGCTCATCTCCCAGACCGGCACCTGGCTGACGATGGTCACCCAGACCCTCCTCGTCTTGAAGCTCTCGCACTCGGGCGTCACCCTCGGCCTGCTCACCGCGTGCCAGTTCGGACCCGTGCTCGTGCTCGGCGCCTGGGCCGGGGCGGTGGCCGACCGGGCCGACAAGCGCAAGCTCCTCATGACCGTGCAGGCGCTCGCCATGGTGCAGTCGATCGGCCTCGGCGTGCTGGTCCTGTCGGGCCACGCCACCGTCGGAGGGATCTTCGTGCTGGCCGCGATCCAGGGCGTGCTCACGGCGTTCGACAACCCCACCCGTCGCTCCTTCGTGGTCGAGATGGTGCCGAAGGAGGACCTGTCGAACGCGGTCAGCCTCAACAGCGCCGTGATGACCGGCTCCCGGGTCGTCGGCCCGGCCGCGGCCGGCGCACTGGTGCTCGCGACCCACAGCTACGGCTGGCCCTTCGTGATCGATGCCGCCACCTACATCGCCGTGCTCGTGGGCCTCTGGATGATGCGCCCCGACGAGTTGTTCAGCTCGCCTCCGATGGCCAAGGCCAAGGGCCAGGTGCGCGAGGGCCTGCGCTACATCCGGTCCGATGCCGAGCTCTACGTGCCGCTGGTGATGATGGCGCTGATCGGCACGTTCGCCTTCAACTTCTCGGTGACCCTCCCGCTCATGGTGAGCGGTCCCCTGCACGGCGGCAACACCACCTTCACCCTCTTGTTCTCGGTCGTGAGCCTCGGCTCGCTGGTCGGTGCGCTCTACACCGCCCGGCGCACCACCGTCACCGGACGGCACCTGGTGCATGCCGCGTCCGCGTTCGGGGTCGCCATGTTCCTGCTGGCCCTCGTGCCGAACCTGGCGTTCGCCTTCCCGGTCGGCGCCTTGCTGGGCATGGGCTCGATCGCCTTCATGACCTCCTCCACCGCCATCGTCCAGGTGCTCGCCGGCCCCGAGTACCGCGGCCGGGTGCTCGCCATCCAGGGGATGGTGTTCCTCGGCTCGACCCCGATCGGCGGCCCCATCGTCGGCTGGCTCTCCGACGTCGCCGGCCCCCGCGCCGGCCTCGCCGCCGGCGGCGTGTCCTGCGTGGTCGCCGCCATCTACGGCCGCCGCATCCTCCACACGACCCCCGCCTCCGACTCGGTGGCGACCCCCGACGCCACGACTGCCGAACACCCCGCTCTCACCGACGAGGTGCTCCTCGACGACGCCCTCACCGACAAGGCCCTCACCGACGACGCCCTCACCGACGACGCCCTCACCGACAAGGCCCTCGCCCGCTGCACCGTCGACGAGGCCGTCGCCGTCGCCGACTGACACCCGTCCCCGACGAACCGCCCGCCACTACGGGACCCGCCCACCCGACGAAGCGCCCCGTCGTTTCTGAGCGCCCCACGCCGCATCCACGCGACACAGAACGCTCAGAACGGGAACCGCCCACCCGACCAAGCGCTTCGTCGTTTCTGAGCGCCCCACGTCGCATCTACGCGACGCAGAGCGCTCAGAACGGGGAACCCGGGTTCAGCCCCGGCGGGTCTCGGTCCAGGTCTTGTTGGCCTCGACGTCGAGGTCGTGGGGCAGGCCGAGGACGCGCTCGGCGAGGATGTTGCGCTGGACGTCGCCGGTGCCGCCGCCGATCGTGAGCGCCGGCGAGAACGTGAACCCGTACGGCCAGGGCCCGGCCGGGGTGCCCAGGGGACCGCGGTCGGCGACCATCCCGCCGGCTCCGGTCAGGTCCTTCGCCAACGCCATGATCTCCTGCCCGTGTTCGTCGGCGAGGACCTTGCGGATCGATGCCTCGGGCCCCGGCTGCTCGCCACGGATGCGCGCCGACACGGTCCGCAGGCGGATGAGGCGCAGGATCTCCTCGGTGGTGTGGAGGCGAGCGAGGCGCTGGCGCACGAGCGGATCGTTGCTGCCCCCACGCGAGCGCACGAGGTCGAGCAGGTCTGCGCCCGTCGGCCCCATCCCCCAGAGCGCACCGCCCGACGAGAGCGACACCCGCTCGTTGCCGAGGGTGACCTTGGCCAGCTCCCACCCATGGTCGACCTCGCCCACCACCGAGTCGGCGGGGAGCCGCACGTCGGTGAGGAAGACCTCGTTGAACGTCTGCGAGCCGGTCATCTCGGTGATCGGCCGGATGTCAACGCCGGGCGCGTCCATCGGGCACACGAAGTACGTGATGCCGGAATGCTTCGGGACATCGGGGTTCGTGCGAGCGATGAGGATGCCGTAGCGGGAGTACTGCGCCAGCGACGTCCAGATCTTCTGGCCGTTGACGACCCACTCGTCGCCGTCGCGCACCGCCCGCGTGCCGAGGTTGGCCAGGTCGCTGCCGGCACCGGGCTCGCTGAACAGCTGGCACCAGATGTCGTCGGCCGACAGCAGGCGGGGCAGGTAGCGGGCCTGCTGTTCGGCGGTCCCGGCATGCACCAGCGTCGGCCCGGCCCAGCCGATGCCGATGATGTTGGACGGCCGCTTGACCTTGGCTCGCCGCAACTCCTCGTCGATCACGATCTGGGTGATGGGGTCGGCGTCGAGGCCCCAGGGGCGGGGCCAGTGCGGCGCGACGTACCCGGCATCGGCGAGCTCGCGCCCCGTGGGCCTCGGATGATCGGCGAGCCAGGCCCGGACCTCCGAGCGCCTCAGGTCGTCGTCGGGAGGCAGCTCGAAGTCCACGGTGCGACCGTAGCGTCGAACTTGACCGGTCGGTCAAGATCGGAGGAACCGACCAGGTTCCGTATGCTCGCCGACTGCGAGCCACGACCGTTGAGCCAAGGGGACGACATGCCGGGTTGGAACTACGCCGAGATCTGGGAGACCGTCGCGGACCAGATCCCCGACGCCACCGCCCAGATCCACGGGGACACCAGCTTCACCTGGCGGGAGTTCGACGAGCGGGCCAACGGGGTGGCGCACACCCTCCTCGAGGCCGGCGCCGCCGAGCAGGACAAGGTGGCCCAGTACCTCCACAACTGCCCGGCCTACATGGAGTCGATGTTCGGGGCGTGGAAGGCCGGCCTCGTCCCGGTGAACACGAACTACCGCTACGCCGACGACGAGCTCGTCTACCTCTGGGACAACGCCGACGCGGTGGCCGTGGTCTTCCACGGCACCTTCGCCGACAACATCGTGCGCATCCGCGAGCGGGTGCCGAAGGTGAAGACGTGGCTGTGGGTCGACGACGGCAGCGGCACCTGTCCGGCGTGGGCCACGCCCTACGAGGAGGCCGCGGCGTCGCACCCCGAGAAGACCGAAGCCCCCTGGGGCCGAGACGGCGACCACCTCTACATGCTCTACACCGGCGGCACCACCGGCATGCCCAAGGGTGTGATGTGGCGCCAGGACGACAACATCCGCAACATCATCGCCCTCGGCGTGAACCCCCGGTACGGCGAGGATCCGGTCGACTACGAGGTCGTCCGCGAGTTCGTGACCAAGCCCGGCATCGTCAGCGTGCCCGCGTGCCCCCTCATGCACGGCACCGGTTGCATGACCCAGCTCATCGCCCTGTCCGGCGGCGGCTGCGTGGTCACCCTCGAGGGCCGCGCCCTCGACATCGACGAGCTGTTCGACACCATCGAGAAGCACAAGGGCAACACCACCGCGATCGTGGGCGACGCCTTCGCCAAGCCCATGCTCCGGGCGCTCGACGCCGAGCCCGACCGCTGGGACCTCTCGAGCCTCTTCCTCTTCACGTCGTCGGGCGTGATGTTCTCCGAGGCGTCCAAGCACGGGCTCATCCGTCACCTGCCACACGCCATGATCGTGGACGCCTTCAGCTCGTCGGAGGCCGTCGGCATGGGCCAGTCGGTGTCGGCTGCCGGCGCCGATTCGGGCACGGCCAAGTTCTCGCTCGGCGCCCACACCAAGGTGTTCACCGAGGATCTCCGCGAGGTCGAGCCCGGTACGGGCAAGATCGGCCGCGTGGCCGTCGGCGGCCACCAGCCCATCGGGTACTACAAGGACCCGGAGAAGACGGCGGCGACCTTCCTCACCGTCGACGGCCAGCGCTACTCCATCCCTGGCGACTTCGCCACAGTGGAGGCCGACGGGTCGATCACGCTCCTCGGCCGCGGATCGGTGTGCATCAACACCGGCGGGGAGAAGGTCTTCCCCGAAGAGGTCGAGGAGATCCTGAAGACCCACGAGTCCATCCGCGACGCGGTCGCCGTCGGCGTGCCCGACGAGAAGTTCGGCGAGGCCATCACCGCCGTGGTCGAGCTGGCCCCCGACACCGAGCTCGACGAGGCCGCCATCATCGCCCACGTCAAGGGGAAGCTCGCCTCGTACAAGGCTCCCAAGCGGGTGCTGCCGATCGACTCCATCGGCCGGGCACCCAACGGCAAGGTCGACTACAAGCGGCTGAAGCAGTTCGCCAAGGACGAGCTGGGCATCACCGACTGATCCAGCCGCGGCGCGACCAGGTTCGGGTCGGACGAGGGTTCAGGGGCGCCGAGCGGCACGAAGTAGCGTGGTCGGGCCCTCAAACGACCCCCTCAGGAGCAACGAACCCATGGCTGATCTCGGTTACGACGGCAAGGTCGCGGTCATCACCGGCGCCGGAGGCGGCCTCGGCCGCTCGCACGCGCTCGAGCTGGCCACGCGCGGCGCCCTGATCGTGGTCAACGACCTCGGCGGGTCCGTCGACGGCGAGGGTGGGTCCCACACCGCCGCCCAGAAGGTGGTCGACGAGATCAAGGCCGCCGGTGGCGAGGCCGTCGCCAACTACGACACCGTGGCCACACCTGAGGGCGGCAAGGCGATCATCCAGACCGCGCTCGACACCTTCGGCCGCATCGACATCGTGATCAACAACGCCGGCATCCTGCGGGACGCGGCGTTCAAGAACATGGACGCCGAGAAGCTCGAGCCCGTGATCGACGTCCACCTCAAGGGTGCGTTCTACGTGACCCACGCCGCGTGGGAGCCCATGCGCGAGCAGAACTACGGCCGCATCGTGAACACCTCCTCCGCCGCCGGCATCTTCGGGAACTTCGGCCAGACCAACTACGGCGCCGCCAAGGCCGGGCTGGTCGGGTTCACCCGGGTCCTCGCCGTCGAGGGCGCCAAGAACAACATCAAGGCCAACGCCATCGCCCCGGTCGCCAAGACCCGCATGACCGAGGAGCTGCTCGGCGCCATGGCCGACAAGCTCGACCCCTCGTTCATCACCCCCGTCGTCGCCTGGCTCGCCCACGAGGACGTGCCGGTCACCGGCGAGGTGTACTCCTGCGGCGGCGGCCACGTGGCCCGCATCTTCACCGGCGTCACCCCCGGTTGGACCGACACCGAGAGCCTCACCGTCGAGGACATCCGCGACCACTTCGACGAGATCCGCAACGAAGAGGGCTACGCCGTCCCGGCCAACCTCACCGAGGAGCTCATGGGCACCCTCAAGGCCCTCGGAGGCTGACCTGCGGCTCGGCCCACCTCAGACGGTGATGTGGCCGAGCTCCACTCCACCGGCATCCAGGGCCACCACGGATCGAGCGTCCGCGGGGAGGACGACCACCCACGCCCGCACGCCCTGGCCCGTCACGATCTCGGCTGTCGCCACGGTGCGTCCCTCTCGGTCGCGCACCACCACATCGGCGACCGGCCCAGCCAGGAACCCGTCCGCGTACCGCCGCCCGTCAGCGGACACGACCTCGGTCCAGGTGAACCGCTCGTCGGGGTCGGTGAGCCCGTCGGGACCTTCGTCCCCCTCAGCCGCCGGACCATGCCCGGAATAGGACCGACCGATGTTCCCGAGGCGAGGGCGGGCGATGTCGAGGTGCGGCGTGGGTTGGGGCTGGTGCTCACCTCCGGAGGACTCTGTCTGGAATCGGAGCTTCCACGCCTGGCCGTCGGCGAATCGCCCTGTGCCGATCGTCTTCGAGGTTGCGTTGTCGGAATCGAAGTCGTTCAGGCGGGTGCGCTTTTCGAGCTCGTTCCACTGTGACGGCGTAGCCGGTCGCACACCTGCGGCGACGGCGATCAAGTCGCGCTCGGAGAGGTTGTAGCCGGTGACCGCAACCAGGTGACCCGGCGCCTCGAGCCAGATGAGGGTGCGGACCGGCAGCGTGGTGGTGCCGCCAGCCAGCCGGACACGGGTCTGCCCGAGCACCGCGTGATGGCCGCGCACCCGGGCGTCGCGGGCCGTGCCGACGACGATCCGGGAGGCTTCGACCCCAAGCGCGTCCCCCGTTGCGCTGCGTACGTAGACAAGACCGCCGCCCCTCGGAGCGGCTGACGAATAGGACGCGGTCTTGCCCGAGCCCGTCTGAACGAACGCGCCGGCCCCGACCAGGACCGTGCCTGCCGGTGTGGACCCGAGCTTCGTCCATCCCGCAGGGAGGTCTGCCGCGTCGACGTCCACCTCGAGCCCGTGCACGTGCACGTGTGCACCGGCTGCCGCGAGCCGGTCGAACCCGACCGTGGGGCTCATCAGGTACACGAACCGGCGGCCGACCGGGACGACGACCTGCCTGGGTCCGGTCCGACCATCGCCGAGGCGGTAACCCGTGCGGCCGCCGACGGCGATCCGCGGCGCGTCGCCTGGTAGTCCGGCTCCAACGACGGCGAGCACCTGGATGCCGAGCTCGGGTCGTCCGCCCGATGGTCCGTAGACCCCGAGGTCCCCGGGCGTCAGATCGACATCGAGCGCAGGGGGATCGGACACTCCGGCGGCGGTGTACCCCTTCGGCAGGTCGGTGGCGACGTAGGGGGGCGGATCGGTGCTGATGACGTCGGCGGGCTTGTCGTCGTCGCGATGATCACGGAGGGCGAGGCCGGCGGCTCCGGCCGCCAGGACGAGCACGGCGGCCGCGATCGCGAGCACCCGGCGGCGGGGTGTCCCGAGGCGCGCCGGGGTCCGCGCCGCCAGATGGACGTCACCGTCCACGGGGGCCGGCGGCCGGGGCCGGGCGGCGGCCCGGGCGGTGAGGTCGTCGGCGGCAGTGCGGCCCCGGCGATCGAGCTGGTCGAGCAGGTCGCGGTCGTTCATCGGTCCTCCTCCCCGGTGGGAGCGGTGGTCGTGCGGTCGGTGGTCGTGCGGTCGGTGGTCGTGCCCACCTCGGGCGAGGAGTCGGTGCCGGGTGGCGAGGTATCGGCCAAGGCGGCGAGTTGCTTGGCCAGGTTCAGGCGACCGCGGTGGAGGTGGACCTTCACGGTGGCGGCGCTGATGCCGAGGACGTCGGCGATGTCGGCGACGGATCGGTCCTCCAGGTAGTGGAGCGCGACGCACGCGACCTGGCGATCAGGCAGAGATCGCACCGCAGCCCAGAAGGCCGGGTCGCTCACCTGGTCTGCGGCCCGGTCCCCGGTGCGATCGGTGCCGGCCCGGTCAGCTTCCGCCTCGGCCCGAGCCGAGAACCGGCGAAGTCCGCGGGCCTGGACGCCCTGGCTCCGGTGGTGCGAGGCGGCCCGGTTGAGCACCGCTCTGCGCACCCAGGCACCGGGTCGATCGAGACCCGAGACCTCGTCCCAACGGCGGTACGCATCGGCGAACGCGTCCTGGGCCAGTTCCTCGGCGGCGGTCCACGAGCCGGTGAGCGACCACCCGAGCGCGACCAGCCCGCTCCACTCGGCTCGGTACAGGTCGTCGAACGATGCCGGGGACGGCACCGCATCCAGCCCCACCTCCACGACCCCCACGTCCACGACCTCCACGTCCACGACCCCCACGTCCACGAGCCCCACGTCCACGATCCCCCCGCTCACCGCCCGCACGACCCCCACGTCCACTGCCCCTCCGCTCACCGGTCCTCGCACGACGCCCACTCGCCGCAGCCGGCACCCAGGTTTACCCGCTTGTGCGCGCCGGCTGGGATACGATCCGGACCGATGTCCGGCGCGCCGGGGCCCTGCACGAGGGCCCCCGCCGGTCGAAGGGGGAATCGATCATGGGACGCTTCATCAATGGACGCCGCCGGTCGCTCGGCGGAGCGGCCTTGGGTCTGGCCGGACTCGTGCTGGCGACCACCGGCCTCACGGCCTGCAAGCCACCGATCCCCGACACCTACGTCGCGCTGGGCGACAGCTACACCGCCGGGCCGCTGATCCCGAACCAGTCCACCAGCCCGCTCGGGTGCCTCCGCTCGGACAAGAACTACCCGCACCTCACCAACGGCGCGATCAAGACGACGAAGTTCGTCGACGTGAGCTGCTCGGGGGCGACGACCAAGGACCTGTACGCGGCCCAGAACGTCACGCCGGGCCCCGCCAACCCGCCGCAGCTCAACTCGGTCAACGACCACAGCAAGGTCGTCACCATGGGCCTCGGCGGCAACGACATCGGCTTCACCGACATCGTGAAGAACTGCGCCACCCAGAACCCGTTCGGCGCCGGTTGCAAGGGCGACTACGTCCACGACGGCCGCGACGAGTTGCAGGAGCGCATCGATGCGGCGGCGCCGAAGATCGACAAGGCCATCGCCGACATCAAGAAGAAGGGCACCCAGGCCAAGGTCTTCGTGATCGGCTATCCCACGATCATCCCGGAGACGGGTTCGGGCTGCTACCCGCTCGTGCCGATCCTCCCGAGTGACATCCCGTACCTGCGGGGCGTGGCCAAGTCTCTCAACGCCATGTTGAAGGCTCGGGCTGCCGCCGGCCACGTCCGCTACGTCGACACCGCCACGTCGAGCATCGGCCACGACTTCTGCTCGGGCAGCAAGTGGGTGGAGGGGCTCATCCCCACCTCGGTCGCGGCGCCGGTGCACCCCAACGCGGCCGGCATGCGCAACACGGCCACGGTCGTGAAGGCGGCGATCAACGCCGTCGTCACGAGCTGACCGAGCCGATCGCGGGGCGGCCCCGCACCGCTGCCTAGCTTGGCGACCATGAGCACCCGGACCCCGCAGGCCATGGTCGCCGCCGGCCACGAGGCCAGCGCGGACGCGGCCGCGGCCATCCTCGCGGCGGGAGGCAACGCGTTCGACGCGGTGCTCGCGGCCGGCTTCGCAGCGACGGTGTGCGAGCCGGGGTTCACGAGCCTCGCCGGAGGCGGCTTCCTGCTCGCCCGCACGCCCGACGGGCGCGACACGCTGTTCGACTTCTTCGTCGACACCCCTGGCCGCGGCCGGCCCGACGGCGCGCCGGATCCCGTGTTCGAGGAGGTGTCGGTGGCCTTCGCCGCGGCCGACCAGAGCTTCCACTGCGGGCCGGGCTCGGTCGCCGTCCCCGGCATCCTCGCCGGCTACCTCCACGTCCACGCCCGCCTCGGCCGACTGCCACTCGCCGAGGTGGTGGCTCCGGCCGTGCGCCTCGCCGAGCACGGCGTCGCGGTGTCAGCCAGCCAGGCAACGGACCTCGCGCTCCTCGCACCGATCCTCAGCCGCACCGAGGCGAGCCGGGCGATCTTCTTCCCCGAGGGCACCCTGCTCGGCGCCGGCGACCTCCTGCACAACCCGGACCTCGGCGCGTTCCTCGACCGTCTCGGATCGGATCCGTCGGCGACGTTCTACGTCGGTGCCGCGGCGAGGGCCCTCGTCGACCAGCTCGGTGCCGGAGGTGGCCTCCTCACCGTCGAGGACCTGGCGGCGTACCGAGTGATCGAGCGAGTGCCGTTGCGTGCCAGCTACCGCGGCCGGACCATCGTGACCAATCCGCCCCCGACCTTCGGCGGCGCGCTCCTGGGTCTCGCCCTACGCCGCCTCGATGCCGCCGGACCGCTCCCGCCGGCCGGGTCGCCCGACCTCGCGGTGGCCCTCGCCACCGTGATGCTCGGCATCGATCGGGACCGAGCTGCCGGCCACCCCGAGGTGCTTGCCGCGCTGCGGGGCGACCTCGGTGGCGGCCCGGGGGAGGACATTGGCGACGACGCTGGCGACGACCCCCGCACCCGTCCGTCGGTGAACCGCGGGACCACCCACGTCACGGTGGCCGACGCCGAGGGGAACGTCGCCGCCATGACCACCTCCAACGGTGAGTGCTCGGGCGACGTGATCGCTGGCACCGGCATCTCCTGCAACAACATGCTGGGCGAGGACGACCTCCACCCCGACGGCTTCCACGCCTCTCCCCCAGGGCTGCGCGTGGCTTCGATGATGTCGCCGACGTTCGTGCTCGACGGGTCGGGCGCCGTCGACCTGGCCCTCGGCAGCGGCGGCTCCAAGCGCATCCGCTCGGCGCTGCTACAGGTCCTCACGGCCGTGATCGACCACGACGCCGACCTGCGACGAGCCGTGGAGGCGCCGCGGGTGCACTGGGACACCGACCACCTCGAGGTGGAACCGGGCCTGGCCGACGACGTGCTCGCCGCGCTGGCCACCGTCGGACCGATCAACGCCTGGCCGGCGCAGAGCATGTACTTCGGCGGCGTGCACGCGGTGCGCCCGGGCCTCGATGCCGCCGGCGACCCGAGGCGCGGCGGCGCGACTCGGGTCGGCGCGACCCGCGTCAGTCCGTAGCGCTGCGGCTCTTGGCCAGCTCGTTGAACGGCAGGGTCTTGTCGGTGCGGGGCTCGCTCGGGAGGCCCAGGACGCGCTCGCCGACGATGTTGCGCTGCACCTGGTCGGAGCCGCCGTAGATCGACACTGCGGGGGCGAACAAGGTGGCCTCGGCCACCCGGCCACCCGCCGGCGCGTCCCGGCCGACGAGCATGCCGCCGGGCCCGAGGATCCGCGGCCCGAGGTCGCGCACGAGCCGCATCATGTTGCTCATCGAGAGCTTGGAGATGTTCGGCAGGCCACCGATGTCCTTGCCGGCCGCCAGCGCCGCCTTCAGGCGCAGGTTCGACATCCGGGCCAGCTCGCCCATGATGTGCAGTTGCACGAGGTCCTGGCGCAGCACCGGGTCGTCGGCGACACCGCGCTTGCGGGCCAGCGCGATGAGGCCCTGCGCGTTGGTCCCTGCCATGGCGTCGCCGAGGGCGCTGTCGGCGGCGCCGACGAAGTCGCCGGCACGCTTGTCGAGGTGGCCCATGATCGTGCCGGGCTGGGCCGCCGAGGCCGCGCCACCGCCGCCCGCGCCGAGGCCGGACCGCTCGAACATGAGGGTGGTGTTCCCGACCGCCCAGCCGTTCCCGGCGCCGCCGAGGAGGGCGTCGTCGGCCACGCGGGCATCGGTCATGAAGACCTCGTTGAACAACGCCCGGCCCGTCATCTCACGCAGCGGACGGATCTCGATGCCGGGCTGGTGCATGGCGATGGCGAAGTACGAGATGCCACGGTGCTTGGGGACGCTCGGATCGGTACGGGCCATGAGCATGCCCAGATCGGCGATCTGGGCGCCGGACGTCCAGGTCTTCTGGCCGTTGACGATCCACTCCTCGCCATCCTTGAGCGCGCTGGATCGCAGGCCGGCGAGGTCGGAGCCGGCTTCGGGCTCGGAGAACAGCTGGCACCAGGCCTCTTGGCCGGTGACGATGGGACGGAGGTAGCGCAGCTTCTGCTCGTCGGTGCCGTGGGTGACGATGGTGGGGCCCGCCAGCAGCACGCCGAGCCCGCCCGGCGCGCCGAGGGCGCCGTGGGCCGTGATCTCGGCCCGCACCGCGTTGGCGTCGTCGCGCGACAGGCCCTTGCCGTGCCAGTCGACCGGCCACATGGGGACGGCCCAGCCCGAGTCGCCGAGGCGCTCCCACCACTTGCCAACCGTCAGGTCGGGATCCCAGTTGTCAGCCAGCCAGCTCCGGACCTCGGCGCGCACGTCGTCCATCGGTGGTTCCCCTTTCGGCCCCCGGCGGTCTCTTGACCGCTCGGTCAAGTGGGGGTGGGCCCAACCTACAGGTCGTCGAGCACCACCTGCCACGACACGAGGCCGTGCTCGCAGGTGCCCCGCAGCGCCACCCAGCAGTCGTCGGGCGCGCGGCACGCACCCTCGGCCGCCCAATCGGCCATCGTCTCGGGATCGGGTGGGGCCCATCCGCTGTTGACCTCGAACCACTCGTGCGTGCGGGCCAGTGCGCCGGCGAGGTCGGCGCTCAACGCGGGAGGCGGTCGGCCCGAAGCTCGCGCGTGAGGCTGA
Organism: Acidimicrobiales bacterium; assembly: GCA_025463365.1. Classification (GTDB taxonomy): domain Bacteria; phylum Actinomycetota; class Acidimicrobiia; order Acidimicrobiales; family Iamiaceae; genus Aquihabitans. The sequence continues at coordinate 16,168 of JAOBWM010000102.1, read as the reverse complement.
GCGACCCGGCCCGCACGAGGGCGTCGATCTCTCCGTCGAACACCGCCCAGACGTCGGGGTCGATGCCGTTGGTGATGCGCAGGCGACCCTCGCCGACCCGGACCGTGGCGCCGGTGCGCCCCGAGCTGACGCCCACCGGGATCGCCGCCGGCAGCGCGGCGACGAACGTGCGGCCCCAGGCGCTGCCGAACCAGGTGGGCAGCGTCTCCGACAGCAGCTGGGCGAGCAGGTTCGGGTCCTCGGCGAGCTCGAGCGCCGCCGGTGGCGGCACCAGCCGACCTGCGACGGCGACGACCGCCCCGACCGCGGCGGTGGGCGTGACGAGCGCGAGCCCGGCCATCGAGGCGAGCAGCCGGCCGGCCAGGCCGCCCTCCTGCTCGCCGTGCTCCGAGCGCTCACCGCGCAGGCGGCGGACGAGCTCGGCGGTGGCATCGATCGACGCGACGGACGCGGCCGTGTGCGCCACGAGGGCCATCGCGGCCCGCCGCGACGCGCCGGTCAGTTCCTCGGGCAGGCCGACCGACGGCTCGGCATCGGGTCCGCCGAGGGCGATGGCGATAGCCCACGCGGCGACATCGTCGTCGACCTCACTGAGCTCGGGCGGGCCGAGCAGGTCGTGCCAGTCGCGGTGCACCCGTTCGAGGCGGTCGCACCCGAGCCCGGCGGCCACCGTCGCGACGAGCAGCTCCCGCCGACGGGCATCGATCGGCGATCCCGGCAGGTAGGCCCGGACGAGGTCAGGCACACGCGGCACCAGCGCCCGGCCCCACACGGCGAGGCGGTGACCGGCATCGGACCCGGGCCCCGCGGGCGACACCGCGTCCGCGCTCAAAGCCGGGCGCCCGTCGCGGCCAGCGCGGCGCCGATCATCCAAGCCATGGCCTCGCGGGATTGCTCGAAGGTGCGGCCCTCGCTCGAGCGCCACAGGTTCCACGACGGCCACGACGAGGCGGCGATGAGGGTGTCCCCGAGCTCGCGGGCGTGCTCGCCGGCGGCCAGCTCCGGGGCGAACACCTGGCGGACCTGCTCGCGCAGGAAGGTGTGGCCGTCCTGGAACTGCCGGGTGATCACCTCCGACGACGCGGCATAGACCATGGCGGCGCGCAGGACCGGCGTGAGGACCTCGAGCACCCGGGACCGCTGGCGGGCGAAGGCTTCGACCCGGTCGGCCAGCGGGTCCGACGCGTCGATGGGCTCGACGATCGACGCGATCCGGCGGGCCACGCGGTCACCAACCGCCGAGAACAGGGTTTCCAGGTCGTCGAAGTGCTGGAACACCGAGCGGACCGACACGCCGGCGCGCTCAGCGATGCGAGGCCCGGTGGGCCGGATGTCGCCCTCGTCGATGAGCTCGAGGCAGGCATCGACGATCCCATCGCGGGTGCGGACCGCGCGGGCCGTACGGCCGTCGATCGGTTCGTCGAGCTGGGGTGTGGTCACGGCACGCCTCGGGGCAGTCGGCACCCTCAGCCTACGTCGGTGAGCTGCCGCGGCCGTCTGGGACCGGCGGGCGTCAGCCCGTCGCGATGCCCGAGCCGTGGTGCACGACGAGCCACCAGCGGCCCTCGACCCGCTGGAACACGTTCGTCGCCGCGACCGTCTGGGTCTGCGAACCCGAGAGCATGTTCTCGTCGAGCGTCACCCAGCCGGCGTCACCGGCCACGACCGCGGCGACCTCGGTGAGGATGAACTGCATGGGGCGATCGCCCTGGAACAGGGCGAACCAGGAGGCCGCGACCCCCGCCCAGCCCCGCAGCGTGGTCCACCCCGGATGGGTGCACACGACGTGCTCCTCGTGCAGCCAGACGTCCGACATGGCGTCGAGGTCCCGTTGCTCGAAGGCGGCGTAGAACGCGGCGTTCGCCTCCAGCAGCGCCTCGGTGTCGGCGGTGGCGGCGGGCTCGGGCACCGGGCGAGCGTACCGACCACCCTCCCCTTCGTTGTCAGGGGCCCCGGGTACCGTGGCCTCATGCCGTTGACGCCGCCGGGCACCCTGTCCCCGTCGAAGATCTCGTCCTTCTCCGACTGTGCGTTGGCCTTCCGGCTGTCCGCGATCGACGGTCTTCCGGAGCCGCCGTCGGCCCCCGCCACCAAGGGCACCCTCGTGCACCTGGCCCTGCAGCACCTGTTCGGCCGGCCCGGCCCGGAACGCACGGTGGAGGCCGCGGAAGCAAACCTGGACCGGGCCTTCGCCGAGCTGCGCACCCATCCGGAGTACACCGGCCTGGATCTCGACGCCGAGGCAGAGGCAGCGTTCCTGGCCGACGCTGCCCGGCTCGTCCGGCGGTACTTCGACATCGAGGACCCGCGGGGTGTCAACCCGATCGGCCTCGAGCTCAAGCTCGAAGCCCGCGTGGGGGAGATCCGCGTCCGCGGCATCATCGATCGCCTCGAGCTCGACGAGGCCGGCGGCCTCGTGGTCACGGACTACAAGACGGGTCGCTCGCCGAGCTCCACCCACCAGCAGGGCCGCCTCGGCGGGGTCACGTTCTACGCGCTGCTGTGCAAGGAACTGTTCGGCGTGTTGCCGGCACGCATCCAGCTCCAGTACCTCGCCGACGGCCTCACCATCACCACCGAGCCCACGGAGCAATCGATCCGGGGCCTGAAGAACAAGATCGGCGCGCTGTGGCAGGCGGTCGAGCGCGCGTGTGAGCGGGAGGACTTCCGTCCCCGGCCCGGTCCGCTGTGCAACTGGTGCGGCTTCCACGCGTACTGCCCCGCCCAGGGCGGCTCGCTGGACCTCGTGCCCACACCGGTCGAGATCACCGCGCCGGGTCCGGCGGTCGCAGCGGCCACCTAGGCTCGCCCGTCGTGACCGAATCGGGACGCCACACCGACGACAACCTGCCGAGCCCGATCGACCACCTCGACGACGGGGCCGATCGCCTCTGGGGCCTGGCGTTCCGTGGTCGTCCCAGCCTCGACCGCCTCTTCTACGTGGCCTCGGAGGTCGGCGACTTCAGCGTGCTGTGGCTGATGATCGGGGCGGCCCAAGGCATTCGCTCCGACGACGACGCCGACGCCTTCGGCCGCCTCGCCCTGGCCCTCGGCGCCGAATCCCTCCTCGTCAACCAGGGCATCAAGCGCCTGGTGCGACGCCCTCGCCCGACGCCGGCGGAGCCCCGCCCGCTCCACGTCCGCAAGCCCCTCACCTCGAGCTTCCCCAGCGGGCACGCCAGCTCCGCCACGGTGGCCGCCATCTTGTTGAGCCAGCGGGACCCGAAGCTGGCCCCGGTCTACGTCGCCCTCGCCGCAGTGGTCGCCACCAGCCGGGTCCACGTCCAGGTCCACCACGCCTCCGACGTGCTGGTCGGCGTGGCCATCGGGGCCGCCATCGGACGGTTCGTGGCCCGTCGCTGGCCGGTGGAGCGCCGGTCGTGAGCGCCGACGTGGAGCGGATGTCCGACGTCGAGGCCCTCATGTGGAGCCTCGAGACCGATCCGCACCTCTCCTCCACCTTCGCCAACCTCACCTTCTTCGACCGGCTGCCCGACCCCGAACGCCTCCGCCGCCGCCTGTGGCGGGCGAGCCGGGTCGTGCCCCGCCTGCGCCGCCGCGTCACGTCGGGCTACGGACCGGTCGCCAACCCGGGCTGGGAGGACGACCCCGACTTCGACCTCGACCGCCATCTCCGCCACGTCACCCTCCCCGCTGGGTCCACCGACGCCGACGCCCGCGAGCTCGCCGTCGCGCTGGCCCGCGCCCCCTTCCCCCGCAACCGGCCGCTGTGGGAGTTCACCGTCGTCGACGGCCTCCCCGACGGCCGGGCCGCCATGGTGCAGAAGATGCACCACACCATCACCGACGGGAAGGGCGGGATCCGGATGTCGGTGGAGTTCATCGACCTCGAGCGCGATGCCCCGGAGCCCCCACCGATCGACGACGGTCCGCCGCCCGCCGGCAACCGGCCGCCCTGGTCGGCTGCCCTCGGCGCCGTCACCGACGCCACTCGGCGCAACGCCGAGACCGCCCGCTCCATCGTCGGGACCGCCGCGGACCTCGCCCGGGACCCCGCCCACCTGGCGGCGCTCGTCGCCGGGCTTCCCACGGAGGCGGCGGCCACGGCCCGGTCACTGATCCGCCAGCTGGGCGTGGTCGACAGCCACCGGTCGCCACTGTGGACGGGCCGGTCCCTGCGCCGCGAGCTCCACACCTTCGAGGTCCCCCTGGCCGACGTGAAGGCCGCTGCCACCGCGCTGGGCGGCAGCGTCAACGACGTCTTCGTGGCGGCCGCCGCCGGCGGCGCCGGCACCTACCACCGTCGCCGTGGCGTCGAGGTGGCCGAGCTGCGCATGTCGATGCCGGTCAGCACGCGCACGGACCGGGCACCCGGCGGCAACGCCTTCACCCCCACCCGCGTCCTCGTCCCCCTCGAGGCCGACCCTCGCACGCGCTTCGCCGAGATCCACCAGCGGCTCGCCGTCACCAAGACCGAGCGGGCCCTGGGCCTGACCGCGTCGTTCGCCGGCTTGGTCAACCTGCTCCCCCGCCCCGCCGTGGTGCGCCTGGCCCGCCAACAGGTCGAGACGGTCGACTTCGCCACGTCCAACGTGCGCGCCGCACCCTTCGACCTCTACATCGGGGGCGCGCTCATGACCGGGAACTTCCCGCTCGGCCCGATCGCCGGCACCGCCTGGAACCTCACCACGATGAGCTACCGAGGACTCTTGGACCTCGGCCTGCACGTGGATGCCGCCGCCGTGGACGATCCCGCTGCGCTGCGCGACGACATCATCGACGCGTTCGCAGAACTGGTCGCGTTGGGACGCTGACCGCCTGGGGGCAGGTCAGACGCCCGAGGGGACGGGCAAGGGCGCGGGAGCGGTGGCCAGCAGGAGCCGCAGGTCCAACAGCAGGTCCGCCACCTCATCGGTGGAGACGAGCTCTCGTTGCTGCATGGTCCCGAGGGCCTGGTCGATCACGGCCAGGGCTTCTTGGATGACGATCTCTGGCACTGCGGTCTCGGTCACGAGGGCCACCCTACCCGGCACCACCCGCGATCGACGCGCGCCTTGCCGCCTCGTCGACGGGTTTCACCCGACGGAAACACGACGGCGCGACCCCTCGGCTGGTCGTGGGTTCGCCGTACCCTTGCCGCCGTGCGCTACGAGACGATCCGCCGCATCGGGCGGGGCGGCATGGGGGTCGTGGACCTCGGGCGCGATCCCGACGGTCGAGAGGTGGCCCTCAAGCGCCTGTCGCTGCACGGCACGCCCGAAGAGCTCGAGCAGGCCCGCCAGCGGATCCGCCGCGAGGCCGAGGTGCTGCGGCAGCTCGATCACCCCGCCCTCGTCCGCCTCCTCGACGTGGTGGACGACGGGGACGACCTCGTCCTCGTCATGGCATACCTGCCGGGCGGCAACCTGTCCCAGCGGATCGCCGAGACCGGCCCGATGCGCCCGAACGAGATCCGCGCCCTCGCCGACCGCCTGCTCGACGGCTTGACCGCTGCCCACCGCCAAGGCATCGTCCACCGCGACATCAAGCCGGCAAACGTCCTCTTCGACGCCGACGGCAAGGCCGCCCTCGCCGACTTCGGCGCCGCCATCCACCGGGACGCGACGCTCGGGCTCACCGGCTCGGAGATCGTGGTCGGCACGCCTGGCTTCATGGCCCCCGAGCAGGCGCGAGGCGAGACGGCCACCGCAGCGTCCGACATCTTCTCCCTCGGCGCGACCGTCAACTTCGCCGCGACCGGGACCGGTCCGTTCGGCACCGCCGACCCCCGCGTCTTGATGATGCGAGCGGCGAGCGGCCGCGTCGAGAAGGTGCCCAAGACCGTGCCGGCCGATCTCCGGCGCCGCCTCGAGTGGATGCTCGATCGTGATCCCGAACGCCGTCCCACGGCGGCCGAGGCACGCGGCGGCCCCGCGGGAACCCACCCACGCACGGCGGCGCGGACCGTCGTCCGGCCGGGGCGCCGGAGGGGCGTCGCCGCGGCGGTGGCCGTCTCGGTGCTCGCCGCCGGCGCCGTCCTCGCGGTCGCCACCGGAGGCGACGGCAACGGCGGCCGGCTCTCCGCCCTTCCCGGCACCCAGCCCCGCCCGCACGCCACCACGACGACCACCGAGGCCTGCGTGCCGCTGCGCTACCTCCCGTGCGGCGGGACCAAGGCGCCGAACTCCGATGGGCATCGGTGCCGGCGCGGCTTCGACGACTACGACCGCGACCGGGCCAACGGCTGCGAGGCCGCGCCCGACCCGTACACGGCGACCACGGCGATCGAGGACCGCCTCGCGGCCAACCTCGTGCCGCGCGACGACATCGACTCGTACCGGCTGCCGGTCGAGGACAAGCTCCAACTGCTGTGCGACGGGTCCGTCCACGTCACGCTCACCGCTCCCGAAGGGGTGAGCGAGAAGCTCACGGTGCTCCGCAACGGCGAGGTGGAGGGCACCGCCGTGAGCGGTGACGGGGCCGCCGCGACGGTCAGCATCAGCGATCCGGGCTGCGGATCCGACGACAGCGGCACGCTCCGCGTCCGGGTGGAGTCCGTGGGATCGGACCGCACGGACCACCGCTACGTGCTCACCCGGTCGGGATCGTTCTGACCCGTAGGGTCGTCGCATGGCTCACGATCGACTCGGGTTCACCTTCGCCAGCCTCATGGCGCTCGGCCCGGAGCTCGCCATCGACACCGCTCGTCAGGCCGCTGAACTCGGCTACCGCTCCTTCTGGACGGCCGAGACCACAGGGCCCGAGGCGTTCTCCCTCCTCGCCGCGGCGGGTGCGGCCGCGCCGGGCCTCGACCTCGGGACCGGCGTTCTCGCCCTCCAGCTCCGCACGCCGATGGTGGCCGCCATGGGCGCCGCCACGCTCCAGGCGCTGCATCCCGAGGCCGACATCCTGCTCGGTGTCGGGATCTCCTCTCCGGTGGTCACGAGCCGCTGGCACGGCGTCGCCTACGGGGACCGGCCCCTGGCCCACGTCCGGGAGTACGTGACGCTCGTGCGGGCCTGCCTGACCGGCGAGAAGGTCGACTTCGACGGCGACTTCTACCGGGTCAAGGGGTTCCGGCTCGGGCTGCGCCTGGGCGACAAGCGCCCGAAGATCGTCGTGGGCGCCCTCAACCCCGCGATGTTGCGCCTCGCCGGCGAAGTCGCCGACGGCGTGCTCCTCAACTACTTGCCGGCCTCGCACGTGGCCTGGTCCGTCGAGCAGGTCCGCGCCGGGGGCGCGGCCGAGATCTACGCCTACGTCCACGCCGGGGTGGGCGACCGCGAGCAGGGGATCGACAAGGCCCGCCGGGACCTGTTCTCCTACGCGGTGGTCGATGCCTACGCCGCCAACTTCCGCCGGGCCGGGTTCGGTGATGAGGTCGATGAGATCCGCGAGCGCCACGCAGCCGGCGACCGCGAAGGCGCCCTCGCGGCCGTGTCGGATCGCTTCTGCGATGCCATCGACATCCTCGGCGACGCCGACACGGTCCGAGCGGCCTTCCGGGCCTACGTCGACGCCGGCGTCGACGTGCCGGTGCTCATGCCCATGCCGTGGGGCGGCGACCGGCGCCAGGTCGTCACCGACACCATGGAGGCAGCCGCCTCCGCCTGACGGTGCGCTCCCGGTTGCCGTCAGACCCCCTCGGTAGGGTGCGGCCCATGGAGCTTCGAGATCGGATCGCAGTGGTCACGGGTGGGGCGAAGGGCATCGGGTTCGCCCTGGCGGAGGCCTTCGTGGCCGAGGGAGCGCGTGGCGTGGCGGTGGTCGACCTCGCCCAAGCCGACGTCGATGCGGCCGCCGCGAGGCTCGGTGACGCGGCCATCGGGCTCGCGGCCGACGTGAGCGACGCGGCAGCCGTCCGGGCGCTGGTGGCCGAGGTCGAGGAGCGCCTGGGTCCGATCGACCTGTTCGTCTCCAACGCGGGCATCGGCACCGGCGCCGGGGTCGAGGCCACCGACGAGGTGTGGGACCGGATCTGGCGGGTCAACGTCCTCGCCCACGTCCATGCCGCGGAGGCGGTGCTCCCCTCGATGCTCGCCCGGGGCGAGGGCTACCTGCTCTCCACCGCGTCGGCGGCCGGCCTGCTCAGCCAGATCGGAGACCTGCCGTACTCCGTCACCAAGCACGCGGCCGTGTCCGTGGCCGAGTGGCTCGCGATCACCTACGGCGACCGTGGCATCAAGGTGTCGTGCCTGTGCCCCCAGGGCGTGCGCACCGATCTGCTGGCCAACGCCATGGGGATCTCGTCGGTGGAGACCGTCGTGTCCCAGGGCCTGCTCGAACCGGCCGAGGTGGCGGCGGCGGTGGTCGCAGGCATCGGGGCCGAGCAGTTCCTGATCCTCCCGCACCCCGAGGTCGCCCGGTACTACCAGCGCCGCGCCACCGATCCGGATCGTTGGCTGGCCGGGATGCGCCGGCTGCAGGCCAACATCCTCGCCGGCCTCGGGGACGCCCCGGGATGACCAAGCGCACGTCGCCGGTCGATGATCGCCTGGCCGAGGTGGGCCTCGAGATCGGCCAGCTCATCCGCTACGTCGGGGCCTCCGACAAGCGGTTCCGCGACGGCGTGGTCCTGCGGCGCGAGCGCGACGGCTCGGTCGGCCTGCGCGACGACCGGGGCCGGGCCCGGGCGATCCCCGTCGACCGCATCGAGGTGCGCGTCCTCGGCCCGCGCGGCGGCGAGCAGTGGGTGCCGCTCACCGAGGCCGCCGGCGGCCTCCAGCTCGGCCTGTTCTGACCGCCGAGGGCCGACCGGTGGACCCGCGCCGAGTCTCGGAAAGGGACCTGGCCAGAGACCTGGCCGGGCTGGACCCGACGGACCTCCCGATGGCGCTGGCGGACCTCCACCACGAGGTGGCGGTCGGCCGTATGGTCGCGCTCACGTGTGGTCCCACCTGGGAGCCCGAGCACCTCGGCATCGTGATCGGGGCGGGTGGCTTCCAGGTGGACCAGCTCGCCGTCACCGAGCGAGCCGTCACCGAGCGAGCCGTCACCGAGCGCGCCGTCACCCAGCGCGCCGCGGCCCGCGGCGGCCGGATCGAGGTGTCGGCCACGGCGTTGCGGGCCCTGCCCGACCACGTCGGCGCGGGCATGCGGTTGTTGTGCTGCGGGCTGAACCCCTCGCTGCACGCCGCGGATGCAGGCATCGGCTACGTGACGCCATCGAACCGGTTCTGGCCGGCGATGGTGGCCGCGGGCCTGTCCACCAGGCCGCGCGACGTTGGCCACCTGCTGCGCCACGATCGCGTCGGCATGACCGATCTGGTGAAGCGTCCGACCGCCCGGGCCGACGAGCTGACCGCGGATGAGTACCGGGTGGGGTTCGAGCGCCTCGCCCGGCTGTGCGCGTGGCTCCGACCCGCTGCAGTTGCCGTCGTCGGGCTCGCGGGCTGGCGCGCCGCGGTGGACCGCAAGGCCGTCGTGGGATGGCAGCCGCGAGGCGCGGGCGGCGCACCCGTGTACGTCCTGCCGTCGACCAGTGGTCTGAACGCGCGGGTGTCGCTGGCCACGCTCGCCGGCCATCTCGAAGCAGCCGCATCCGGACGCCCGTCCACCCCGAACGGATGACCTCCCGGCAGCGCCGCTGCCAGCGCTGACGTGCCCTGGGGCCGCCCGATCGAGGTGCGGAGCCAAGGTTTCTTCGTTCGCGGTTCGGTCACGTCGTCGGGAGATTCCCTGGTCATCTGGCGGGTGCGGCCGATGGGGGTCAGGGTCGTTCGGACCTTTCCGGCCCGACTCCTCCAAAACCACGCGGATGCGTCGAAGGTAGATGCGTGACACTGTCGGTCTCCACGCGCGGATTTGAGGACGGCACCCGTCCGCCCGAACCGCAGACCGTCTTCGACGAGTGGTCCGAGATCGCTCGGAACGCCCTGATCGCGGCCGGCCGGTCCCTCTGGGAGCGCCTGGCGCTACCCGGGATCCTCGTCGCCGTGGTGTCGGGGGCCATCGCCCTCGAGGCGGCCGGCGGGGCGGGCCTCGGCAACTTCGCCGGAATGGCGGCCGCCATCGCCGCGGCGACCTGCATCGGCGTCGCGTGGCAGGCGTCGGGCCGCCTGCGCGTGGGCTGGGGAGCGATCGGGATCGGGGGCGTGTTCTGGTGCGCCGGCTACCACGCCCGCCCGATCTGGGAGACGGCCCGAGCCGGCGTCGCGGTGTCCATGACCGTCCGAGACCTCGCCGCGCTCGGCGGCATGATCCTGTTCGGGATCGGGATCCTCGCCCTGCTGGAGAAGCCTCAGCGGGCGGCGGCACGCCTTCGGCTCCTCGCCGAGGCCCTGATGATCGCGGCCAGCATCCTGTTCGCCAGCTGGGTCACGGTCCTTCCGCCCGCCTTCGAAGCCGTCAAGGGGCGGCCCCTCCTCGACCAGGCACGCCTGCTCGCCTACCCGATCAGCGACGTCCTCCTCATCGGCATCGTGGTCTTCGCCATCACCAAGTTGCCGCAGCTCGGCCGGTGGAGCCTGCTGCTGCTCGGCGGGATCGGAGCCATCGCCATGCTCTCGACCGCGGTGAGCGAGCTCGACCCGACCCAGGTCGCCCGGATGCGCCTCGTCGACGCGGCCACCGCTTCCGGGTTCCTCGCCGTCGTGCTCGCGGCCGGGAAGGCCTGGCGCCTCGCCGCCGAGGACGGGATCGCGCGGGTTCGCGAACGCACCCAGCTGATGCTGTTGTCGGCGCCCGGGCTGTCGGTCCTCATCGTGGTCGGCACCACGCTGCGTCAGGTCACCGGCAAGCCGGTGGCCGCCCAGCTGACCTGGATCACCATCGGCGTCCTGAGCCTGAGCGTGCTCCTGCACATCACCGTCATCTTCGAGAACCACACCCTCAGCGGCGAGCTGGCCCTGGCGCGCGACGAGGCCATCCACGCGTCGGTCCTCAAGTCCCACTTCCTGGCCAACGTGAGCCACGAGATCCGGACCCCGATGAACGCGGTGATCGGGCTCACCGGCCTCCTGCTCGACACCGAGCTCGAATTCGACCAACGAGAGCTCGCCGTCGGGGTGGCCACGTCGGCCGAAGGACTCCTCGGCCTGATCGACGGCGTGCTCGACTTCTCGAAGATCGAAGCCCAGAAGATGGAGCTCGAGGAGATCGACCTCGACCTGGTGGACCTCATCGACGAGGTCGCCATGATCGTGGGCGACGCCGCCCGCCGCAAGGGCATCGAGGTCGTCGCCTACTGCGAGCCCGGACTCGTCACCCAGCGGCGAGGCGACCCGGTCCGCCTCCGCCAGATCCTGCTGAACCTGGCCAACAACGCCGTGAAGTTCACGAGCGAGGGCTCGGTCACGATCCAGGCCATGCCCGGCGACGGCGGCCCCGAGCAGGTCGCGTTCCTCGTGATCGACACCGGCATCGGGATCCCCGAGACCGAGCAGTCCCGCCTCTTCGAGCCGTTCTCGCAGTTGGACGAGTCCACCACCCGCAACTTCGGCGGCACCGGCCTCGGCCTCGGCATCGTCCGCGGGCTCGTCGACCTGAACAAGGGCTCGATCGACATGGCGAGCGAGGAGGGCGTCGGCACCGTCTTCCGGATCACGCTGCCGCTACCGGTCGGAACCCAGCAGGAGACCGAGAAGGGCCTCGCCGGCCTCGTCGGCAAGCGCGCCCTCATCGTCGACGACAACGCGGTGAACCGCAGCGTCCTGGCCCACACCCTGCACAGCTGGGGCTTCGTGGTCGACCAGGCCACCACCGCCGAGGAGGCCCTCCACCACTACGCGTGGACCGGCTCGCCCGACCAGGTCTATGCCATCGTCATCATCGAGCACCGCCTCGAAGGCATGGACGGGATGCAGCTCGCCCGCATCCTGCGCACCCAAGGACCCACTGCTTCGGCGGTCACGTTCCTGCTCAGCTCGGCCGTGGACCTGTCCCGTCAGGCCGCCCACGACGCCGGCATCGAGTCCGTCCTCATCAAGCCTGTCCGCAACACCTACCTGCTTCGGCGCATCGTCGACGCCCTGATCACCCAACCGGCGATCGAGCCCACCGCCGCCGGTCAATCCCGAAAGGATGCAACCAATGCACCGAATCCTCCTCGCTGAGGACAACAAGATCAACCAGGTCGTCGCCGTCGGCACCTTGAAGAAGCTCGGCTACGAGGTCGACATCGTCGAGGGCGGCGGTGAGGCGGTCGCGGCCAGCATCAGCCGCCCGTACGACGCCATCCTCATGGACGTGATGATGCCCGGGGTCGACGGCTACCAGGCCACCGCCCAGATCCGCAGCATCGAGAACGCCCGTGGTGGTGCCCACGTCCCGATCATCGGGCTGAGCGCCCGGGCCATGGACGGCGACCGCGAGATCGCGCTCGCGGCCGGGATGAACGACTACCTCACCAAGCCGCTGCGCACCCTGGCCGTGCAGGAGTCCCTCGAGCGTTGGATCGGCGCTCCCGGGCTGATGATGTCCGAGGGCCAGGGCAAGGCCTGACCCACCCAGTCCTCGGGCGGCGGGAACGCCAGAAGGACGCCAACGCGGTGTGGAAGTCGGTGCCCAGCTGCGACACTGGGGTCATGGCACGACGTACGAAGATCATCGCCACCATCGGCCCGGCATCGGATTCCGAGGCGATGATCAAGGATCTCGTCGAGGCGGGGATGGATGTGGCCCGCATCGGGCTCGCCCACGGCTCGCTCGACGAGGGCATCGAGAAGTTCCGGCGGGTGCGCCGAGTGGAGGCGGCCCTCGGTCGACCGATCGGCGTGATGGTCGACCTCCCCGGTCCCAAGGTGCGGGCGGGGCACATGCCCCCGGAGGGGTTGCCGGTGGTCGAGGGCGAGATCATCCGCCTGGCCCCGGGCAACGGCGCCTCCACGGCCGAGACGATCAACGTCGACCACGACGGGTTGCTGGTCGACCTCCACATGGGCGATCGCGTGACGTTCGGCGACGGCGTGGTCATGGCCCAGGTCACGGACCGCAAGAGCGACCGCCTCGAGGCCCGCATCACCCACGGCGGCCTGCTCCAGGGCCGGCCCGGCGTGCACATCCCGTCCGACCGGCTCCGCATCTCCTCGCCTACGCCCGACGACCTTCGGATGCTCGACGCGTTCGTGACCGAAGGCGTCGACATGGTGGCGCTCTCGTTCGTGCGCTCGGCCCACGACGTGCGGCGGGTCGGGGTGGAACCGCACCCGCGCGGTCCGCTCGTCGTCGCCAAGATCGAGACCCGCGCTGCCGTCGACAACCTCGACAGCATCATCGAGGCATCCGGGGCCGTGATGATCGCCCGTGGTGACCTCGGCGCCGAGATGCCCATCGAGGAGCTCCCCCACCTCCAGAAGCGCATCCTCCAGCGCTGCATCACCCTGGGCCGCCCGGCGATCACGGCCACCCAGATGCTCGAGTCGATGGTCACGGCACCGTCGCCCACCCGGGCCGAGGCCTCCGATGTCGCCAACGCGGTGTTCGACGGATCCAGCGCGCTCATGCTCTCGGGCGAGTCGGCCATCGGTCACGACCCGATCAACGCGGTGGCCACCATGGCCCGCATCGCAGCCCGCGCCGACGACGAGTTCGACTACGACGCTTGGGGCGCCAAGGTGCACGCCATCGCCGCCACCATGCAACCTCACGTCGACGACGCCGTCACGAACGGCATGACCAACGCCGCGTGGCGGGCCGCCCAGGAGACGGGCGCCGCCGCGATCATCTGCCTCAGCCACACCGGCTTCACCGTGCGTTCGATCGCTCGCTTCCGGCCGCAGTCGAAGATCCTCGCCTTCTCGACCGACCCCCAGACGCTCCGCCAGCTGACCCTGAGCTGGGGCGCCACCCCCTACCTGCTCGACGTCGACTACCACTCCGACGGGGTCGTGGCCCGCGTGGTCGAGCAGGCGCGCGAGGCGGGCGAGCTCCGGCGCGGCGACCTCGTCGCCGTCCTGTCGGGCTCGCGCGAGTACCCCGGCCAGGCAACGGACTCCCTACGGCTCATCCCGATCCGCTAGCCCCCGTCTGCAAGGTCCGCCCCGTCCTCCAACGGCACGTCAGGGGCACCCCTCCCGGGTGGTGGGTCAGTTTGAGTTTTCCTGGTGCTTGACCTCGTGGACGCCCTGTGGCGCTACGGGATCGACTACGCGCCGGTCCGCCACCGATATCGCCGCCCTGCTTGACTGACCCAGGTGGAGGAGGTTCGGTGTCGCCCGGCCGGAGCTGAGGACTTCCCTTTCCTCGCGGCGATGCTTGGCGAGGCGGCGGTTTGGCGACCTGACAAACCGACGCCGACCGCTGATGAGGTGATGGCCGATCAGCGTTACGCGATGTACCTCGCTGGGTGGCCAAGGCACGGCGACTTCGGACTGGTTGCCGAGCAGGACGGACCTCTGGGCGCGGCCTGGTATCGGGCGTACACCGAGCAGAGCCACTGCCTTGGCTTCGTCGCTGAGGACGTCCCCGAACTGTCGATCGCCGTCATCGCGTCCCGTCGTCACGAGGGGATCGGACGCCTGCTCCTCATCAACCTCATCGAGGCCGGCGAGGTTCAGGGGTGTGCGGCTCTGAGTCTCAGCGTCAACCTCGGCAATCCGGCGCGTCACCTTTACGAGTCGGTTGGCTTCCAGCCTGTCGGCAAGCCCCGCGAGACAGCCATGACGATGATCCGACACGCAGCCCAACCAAACTGACCCACCACCCGGCATCCCGCTGCGAGATGTCCAGACCACCGCACGCCACTCCGACCCGGGAACCACCACCATCTACGACCGACGACGCCAGCCCTTCGACCGCGACGCCGCCTACATCATCGCCGCCTTCGTCGCCGGCGGCTGACCAGAACCGACACTTCGGAGATGCCGCTAGCGGTGAGGGGACCGCTCCTCCGGCAAGACTCCGCGAGATGGGGCCTCTTCGGTGCTCCATCTGCGCGGTCATCGCGCGAGCTTCGGGCAGATTTGCCCGCCGTCCGTCCGCTGTCGAATCGCACGCGGCCGATCCAGAACGCCGGCTCGGGGTCTTCGGCTCGGATGGTCCTACGGTGGCGTGCAGGACGAAGGAGCGCGATCTGAGCGCGATCGCTGCGGCGGCCGACATCGGACGGATTTCCACTCAAGCCATGGGCCATATGGCCCGTTACTGCCGATGGGCAGGGCCGCGGGACCATGCCACCGGACCTCCGGTGGACCAGGGCGCCGTGGGACGCCTGCGCCGAACCGTGGTCACCAACCAGCTCCCGTCGCACCCTCCGGAGACGCCATGCCCATGATGCGCCGAGGCCCCCTCGACCGCTATCCGGTGGAGTGGGTGTTGCGCCAGGCGAGCACGAACAACGCGAGCGGGTGCATCGAGTTCCATGCTCCGGTGCCGGTCACGGTGTTCCTCGATGCCGGCCGGATCGCCGCTGCGGTGCGCGGGATCTCGAGTGAGACCGAAGATGCGATTGCGGCCGCCCGAGCCGATGCCGACGAGGGCGAGGCCCGGCGCAAGACCGTCACGGTCCTCGCGCTCGTGCTCCAGGGCGAGGGCGGGTGGTACTACCACGACCCGTTGGAGCACCGGGGGTCCGGCGGGTGGCGCTGGGACACGGCCTCGCTCCTGACCGAGGCCCACGCACAGACCCACGGCGAGCAGTCGCTGTCGGCCTGGTGCGACCGCACGGTCATGTTGCAGGTGCCCGAGCGCGCCGACGTCCGCATCGGCGCCGACGCCTGGGCCGTGGTGGTCGAGCTGGCCGGCACGGCGCAAGCCGCCGAGCTGCGCGGCCGCCTCGGCTGGGACCCGGCGCGCCTCGTGGCCGCGCTCGACGAGTTGGACCGGTCGGGCGCCCTGCCCCTCCACGGCGCTCGACCGGTTCATCCCCGGACGCGGCTCGTGGACCCGGGGCCGGAGTCCGGATCGGGATCGGAGTCGGGTTCGGAGCCGGACTCGGGGCCGGTCGTGCGCTCCGCGCCGACCACCGCGTCGCGGAGGCCGCTGTTCGACGGCGGCGGGGCGTTGCGGGCCGCCGATGCACGCGACGTGGCGGCCGCCGTGCTGGCCGCCGAGGCCGTGCTCGCCGACGCCGCCATCGCTCCCGCCGACCCGGTGCGGGCGGCCTCGCTCAGCGGTCACCAGGGACCGCTCACTCCACCTCCGGTCCGCGTGGAGCCCGTCGAGGATCGGCGGCGCCGGCGCCGCATCGGCGGCCGGCGTTGATCCCAGCGGCAACCTGGTAGCCATCTGCGGTCGAGCCGCCGGAGGTGCGAGATGTTGCTGCAGGACCGAGTGGTCGTGGTCACGGGCG
>JAOBWM010000005.1 GCA_025463365.1 Acidimicrobiales bacterium | reverse complement strand
CATCTTCGAGATCGTGGCCACCGCTCTGCGGATGGGCCGGGACCAGACCGACCGCCTCGACGTGAAGATCGCCGCATCGGCCCTCACCGAGATGCGGGCGGCGTACCGGATCTTCGCCCCGTTCGAGGACATCCCGAAGGTCACGATCTTCGGATCCGCCCGGACCCTCGCCGCCGACCCCGCGTACGCGCAGGCCCACGACGTCGCCGCCGGGTTGGCGGCGGCCGGCTGGATGGTGGTCACAGGCGCGGGCCCGGGGATCATGCAGGCCGCGATGGAAGGCGCCGGTGTCGACCGGTCGATCGGCGTGAGCATCCGCCTCCCGTTCGAGTCGGCGGCCAACTCAATCATCGCCAACGATCCCAAGCTCGTCTCGATGAAGTACTTCTTCACGCGGAAGCTCATGTTGGTGAAGGAGTCCCTCGGGTTCGTGTCGGTCCCGGGCGGCTTCGGGACGCTCGACGAAACCTTCGAGCTGCTCACCCTCCAGCAGACCGGCAAGGCCGAGCCCACCCCGATCGTGCTGCTCGACCTTCCCGGCGGCACGTTCTGGCACGGCCTCACCGACTTCGTCGAGGAGCAGTGCGCGCCGCGTGGACTGGTGTCCTCCGACGACCTCGACCGCGTGCTCATCACCGACTCGGTCGATGCTGCCGTCGCCGAGGTCACCGGCTTCTACCGCAACTACGACTCGCTGCGATGGGTGGGCACGCGGCTCATCCTGCGGCTGAAGGCCGCGCCCACCGACGACGAGGTCGCCGACCTCAACGCGCGGTTCGCGGACCACATCGTCGAGGGTGCGATCAAGCGGACCGGCCCGCTGTCGCCCGAACGCTCCAGCGACGACAAGGTCGACCTCCCCCGCCTGGCCATGACCTGGGACCAGTTCCAGATCGGCGACCTCCACCACCTCATCCGGGCCATCAACGCGCTCGGTTCCGCTCCTCGCTGAGCCGCCGGGCCGAACTGTCAGGGGGGCCTGGCAGACTCTCGGGCCATGGCCGGCGAGTTCGAGCAGATCAAGGAACGACTGGAAGCGATCGAGGAGGAGATGGCCGAGCTGGCCATCGTCCGCCTGCGAGAGTCGATCGATGCCGGCGGGAGCGAGATCCCCGTCGACGAGCGGCGCCTCACGCGCGCCCGCCGAGCCATCGTCAAGGCGATCCAACTCCTCGAAGAACCCGACCACGAGTCCTACGACAACGGCTGAGCCGCCAGTTCGGAGTCCGTCCCCGCCGCCGGTATCGTCGCCCGGTGGCCAAACCGGAAGACCTGCACGAGTGGGTCTCGTTCGAAGATCCCGAAGAGGACCGCACCTGGCTGTTCGACGTGACGTTCCTCACGAGCAACTGGAACTGCATCTTCGGCCGGGGCTGCAAGGGGGTGCTCACCGAGGACTTCAGCGAAGCCGTCCAGGGCTGCTGCTCCTACGGCGCCCACTTCACCGGGCCCGACGACATCGCCCACACCGAGGCCATGGCCGAACGCCTCACGCCGAGCCAGTGGCAGTTCCGCGACGTCGGGCTGCGCGAGGGCGTGATCCAGACCAACGACGACGGCGACACCACGACGTACCTCCACGACGACGCCTGCGTGTTCCTCAACCGACCCGGCTTCGACGGTGACGGACTCGGCTGCGCGTTCCACCACGCCGCGGTCGCCTCGGGGCAACGCCACCTCGACCTCATGCCCGAGGTGTGCTGGCAGCTCCCGCTGCGGCGAAGCGACGAGACGGACGACAACGGCCACGTCACCTCCACGATCCGCGAGTGGAAGCGCCGCGATTGGGGCGACGGCGGCCACGACTTCCACTGGTGGTGCACCGACAGCAACGACGCGTTCGACGGCGTGCGGCCCGTCTACGAGGAGCTCGGCGACGAGCTTCGCGAGCTCGTGGGCGAAGCCGCCTACGACCTCGTGACCGCCCACCTCCGCAAGCGCGTGAAGAAGGTCGGCACCGAGGTGTTCGTCCCCCACCCCGCTGTGCGAACCAAGCGTCGCTGAGCCAGACGACCGCACCAGCTGGCTGGCCCTCGGCCGCGGTCGGCCCAGAGGCGGATGCCGGGTCCACCCAGGGGAGGACTCGCTCATCGGCCCACACCCGTAACGTCGCCGGGGCATGACCCTCTGGCAACGTCCCGTCGACTGGCTCAAGGCCCATCCCTTCCTCGCCGACGCGATCCTGGCCCTGGTCGTGGCGGCACTCTCGGTTCCCGCGCTCTGGAGTCATCCGACAGGTACCGACGCGGCGAACTACCGCAGCCCGAGCGTGGTCGGGCTCGCCCTGCTCCTGCTGGGCTCGGTGCCGCTGGCGTGGCGCCGGGTCCACCCGATGCCGGTGATGGCACTGGTCTTCACCGGTGTCGTCGCCTACGAGTCGTTCGGGTTCCCGACCAACAACCTTCCCTTGGGCGCGTTCGTGGCGCTGTACACCGTGGCAGCCCACTGCGACCGGAAGCGGTCCACCATCGCACTGGCCGCGTCGGCTGTCGGCGTCGTCATCGTGTTGGCCACGGCGCGCTGGAAGGTCGATGTCGGCACCGTGGTCAGCAACACGGTGACCTTCGGCGCGGCGTGGCTCATCGGCGAGAACCTGAAGACCCGCCGGGCCTACGTGGCATCGCTCCGGGACCGCGCCGAGCAGGCCGAGGCCACCCGCATCGAGGAGGCCCGCCGGGCCGTGGTCGAGGAACGCACCCGCATCGCCCGCGAGCTGCACGACGTGGTCGCGCACAGCATGAGCGTGATGATCGTGCAGGCCGGGGCGGCCCGCAGGGTGCTCATGCAACGGCCGGACCAGGCCACCGAGGCGCTGCTCTCCGTCGAGACCACGGGACGCGAGGCGATGGCGGAGATGCGGCGTCTGTTGGGCGTGCTCCGTGAGGAGAGCGACACCTCGGCGGCGCTCGCGCCGCAACCGACCGTGCGGAACCTCGCCGCCCTCGTCGAGCCGTGCACGGAGGTCGGTCTGACCGTGACGATCGAGATCGAGGGCGAGCCCCGCGACCTGCCCGCCGGCGTCGACCTGTCGGCCTACCGCATCGTGCAGGAGGCCCTGACCAACGCCCGCAAGCACGCCGGCCCGGCGTCGGCCAAGGTCGTGGTCCGCTACCGCGACGATGCGCTCGACGTCGAGGTCAGCGACGACGGGCGCGGAGCCTCGAGCGCACCGGACGGCACGCACGCCGACAACGGTCACGGGCTGGTCGGCATGCGCGAGCGCGTCGAACTGTTCGGCGGTGACCTCACCGTCGGGCCGCAGTCCGGCGGAGGCTTCGCCGTTCGAGCCCATCTCCCGATCGACGCGGTGGCTGGGTGATGGCGGTCCGGGTGGTCGTCGTCGACGACCAGGCGCTGGTGCGAGCCGGGTTCCGGATGATCCTCGAGGCCGAGCCGGGCATCGACGTGGTCGGCGAGGCAGCCGATGGCATCGAGGCGGTGGAGCTCGTGCAGCGAGCGATGCCCGACGTGGTCCTCATGGACATCCGCATGCCCCGACTCGACGGCGTGGAGGCAACGGCTCGGATCGTCGACGCCAGCGACGCCAGCGACGCCAGCGACA
Source organism: Acidimicrobiales bacterium (assembly GCA_025463365.1). GTDB lineage: Bacteria > Actinomycetota > Acidimicrobiia > Acidimicrobiales > Iamiaceae > Aquihabitans. Next base: position 19,652 of record JAOBWM010000005.1, on the reverse strand, counting down.
CCGCCGGCACCGACGGCACCGACGGCACCACGCCGCCGAAGGTGCTGATCCTCACCACGTTCGACCTCGACGAGTACGTCTTCGCCGCGCTACGGGCCGGCGCGAGCGGCTTCCTGCTCAAGGACACCCCGGCCGAAGCCCTGGTGGAGGCGGTCAAGGTCATCGCCGCGGGTGATGCGCTCCTGGATCCGTCGATCACCCGGCGCGTCATCGAGCAGTTCGCCGGTTCGACCCCGCCGCCCCGCGCGGCCGAGATCGACCTGTCCTCGCTCACCGAGCGGGAGCAGGAGGTCCTCGTGCTCATGGCCCGCGGCCTGTCGAACACCGAGATCGCCACCGAGCTGTATCTGGGGGAGAGCACGGTGAAGACCCACGTGGGCCGGGTGTTGATGAAGCTGCAGCTGCGTGACCGCGTGCAGGCCGTGGTGCTGGCCTACGAGTCCGGGCTGGTCCAGCCCGGCCAGTAGCCGGGCGGGGTGGCCCCCGAGGATGAGCCCTGGCGGGAGCCGGTCATCCTCGTGGCGGACCACCGATGGTCCGTGGGCCCGATGGCGAGATCGCGGTTCGTCCGTACGTTCGATCCAACGAACGACATCGACGCACCAGGAGCACGCCACCCCATGTCCACCACCCTCATCGAACCGATCGCCACCGACCCGGCCATCCGTCCCGGCGTCGCTGCCCGCGCCCTCGCCGCCACCAAGCGCTACGGATCGGGCGACACCGCGGTCACCGCGCTCGACGCGGTCACGGTCGACTTCCGGGCCCACGAGTTCACCGCCATCATGGGCCCGAGCGGCTCCGGCAAGAGCACCCTGATGCACTCGGTCGCCGGCCTCGACACGTTGACCTCCGGCCAGGTGTTCATCGGCGATACCGACGTGTCCAGCCTCGACGACAAGCGGCTCACCAAGCTCCGCCGGGACAAGATCGGCTTCATCTTCCAGGCCTTCAACCTGGTCCCGACGCTCAACGCGCTCGAGAACATCACGCTCCCGCTGTCGCTCGCCGGTCGCAAGCCTGATGCGGAGTGGCTCGACCTCGTGGTGGAGACGGTGGGGCTCGCCAACCGCCTGTCGCACCGTCCGAGCGAGCTCTCCGGCGGCCAGCAGCAGCGCGTCGCCGTCGCCCGGGCACTCGCCAGCAAACCGGAGATCATCTTCGGCGACGAGCCCACCGGCAACCTCGACTCGCGTGCCGGTGCCGAGATCCTCGACTTCATGCGGCGAGCCGTCCGCGAGCTGGGCCAGACCATCGTGATGGTCACCCACGACCCGGTCGCGGCATCCTACGCGCAGCGGGTCATCTTCCTCGCCGACGGCCGGATCGTCGACGAGCTGACCGAACCGACGCCCGAACGGGTGCTCGACCGCCTCATGACGTTCGGGGACTGATCACCATGTTCCGCACCACCCTCAAGAACCTCGCCGCCCGCAAGCTGCGGCTCCTCACCACCAGCCTCGCCGTCCTCCTTGGCGTCGCCTTCATGGCGGGCACCCTCGTGCTCACCGACACGATCGGCAGCAGCTTCGACAAGCTCTTCGCCGATGCCAACGCCGGGACCAGCGTGCTGGTTCGAGGCGAGGCCGCGTTCAGCAGCGACATGGGCGACCAGCGAGGCCGCATCGACGCCTCCCTGGTCGGAACCATCGAGGGCCTGCCGGGCGTCGCGGCCGCCACCCCGAGCGTCGAGGCCTACGCCCAGCTCGTCGACCGCGACGGCAAGCCCATCGGCAACCCCGGCATGGGTGCTCCCACGTTGGGCGGCATCTGGTCACAGGACCGGCAGCTGAGCCCGTTCGCCCTCGACAGCGGACGGCCGCCCGTGGGCGACCACGAGATGGTCATCGACAAGGGGAGCGCCACCAAGGCGGGCTTTCGCATCGGGGAGCGGGCCTCCGTGCTCACCAAGGCCGGCACCCAGCGGGCCCGCATCGTCGGCATCGCCACCTTCGCCGGAGCCGACAGCCCCGGCGGCGCCTCGTACACGCTGTTCACGGCGCATGCGGCTCAGGCGTACCTGACCGAGCCTGGCAAGGTCGACGCCATCCGCGTCGCCGCCGCATCCGGCGTCAGCGATGCCGACCTGGCCGATCAGATCCGCGCCGTGGTCCCCCACCGCACCGACGTGCTCACGGGCGCCCAGGTGACCGCCGAGGACCAGCAGTCGATCAAGGACGGACTCGCCTTCTTCAACACCTTCCTGCTGGTGTTCGCGGTGATCGCCCTCTTCGTCGGATCCTTCATCATCTACAACTCGTTCTCGATCCTCGTGGCTCAGCGCAGCAAGGAGAACGCCCTCATGCGGGCGCTCGGCGCGAGCCGGCGCCAGGTGCTCGGGTCCGTCCTGATGGAGGCGGTCGCCGTCGGCCTGGTGGCCTCGCTGGCCGGCCTCCTCGCGGGCGTCGGCGTGGCCTCGGGCCTCAAGAGCCTCCTCGGCGCCATGGGCATCGACATGCCCGGGGGCTCGACGGTCCTCACGACCCGTACCGTTGTGGTCTCGATCATCGCCGGGCTCGGCGTGAGCGTCGCCTCGGCGGTCTTCCCGGCCCGCAAGGCCGCAAAGGTCCCGCCGATCGCCGCCATGCGGGACGTGGCGATCGACACCTCGGCCGATGGCCTGAAGCGCCCGGTGATCGGCATCGCCGTGACCGGGCTCGGCGCCGCCGCCATGGCGACCGGCATGTTCGGCGGCGGTGGCATCGCCCCGGTCGGCCTCGGTGCCGTCCTCGTCTTCCTCGGGGTGGCCATCTTGGGTCCCGTGCTGGCCCGACCGATCAGCCGGGTGCTCGGTGCACCGCTCCCCCGCCTGAAGGGCACGCCGGGCCTCCTGGCACGGGAGAACGCCACCCGGAACCCGAAGCGGACATCGGCGACGGCTGCCGCGCTCATGATCGGTGTCGCCCTCGTGGCCTTCATCACGATCCTCGCCTCCTCCACCAAGGCCTCGGTGGCCCGGAGCGTCGATCGCTCCTTCACCGGCGACCTGGTGGTCGATTCGGGTGCGCAAGGTGCAGGAGCCGGTGGCCTCAACCCGTCCTTCGCCGCCAAGCTCGCCAAGCTCCCGGAGCTCGGTGCGGTCAGCGCGATCCGCACCACACCCGCCCAGGTGGGCGGCACCGGCACGATGGTGACCGCCGGCGATCCCGAGACGCTCCAGCAGATCCTGGACTTCGGTGTCACGCAGGGCTCGCTCGACCACCTCGGTCGCCACCAGATCGGCATCGCCGACCTGGTGGCCAAGGAGAAGGGCTGGAAGGTGGGTGACACGGTCCCGGTGCGCTTCGCCGAGAACGGCGTGCAGCAGTTCACCATCGGCGCCACCTACGAGGCCGCCGAGCAGGGCGGCGAGTACTTCGTCGGGCTCGCGACCTACGAGGCCAACGTCGCCGACCAGTTCGACACGAAGGTGTTCGTCGACCGGGCGCCTGGCGTCGACCTGGCGACCGCTCGCCAGGCGGTGGACCGGGCGGCGCACGACTACCCGCAGGCCGACGTCCAGGACCGTGCCGAGTTCAAGCAGGCGCAGACGGGCGAGATCGACATGATCCTCAACCTGATCTACGCCCTGCTCGGGTTGGCCGTGTTCATCGCCCTGCTCGGCATCGCCAACACGCTGGCGCTGTCGATCTTCGAGCGCACCCGGGAGCTCGGCCTCTTGCGGGCCGTCGGGATGACCCGGACCCAGCTGCGGACCACGGTTCGCTACGAGGCCGTGATCATCTCGCTGCTCGGTGCGGTCCTGGGCCTGGCCATCGGCGCCGGGTTCGGCTGGTCGATCGTCCGTGCCATGAGCGGCGAGGGCCTGGACACCTTCAGCCTGCCGGTGACCCAGCTCGGCGTGATGGTCGCCATCGCCGCGGTGGCCGGCGTGGCCGCTGCGATCCTTCCGGCCCGCCGGGCTTCGCGGATGAACGTCCTGGAGGCCATCACCGCCGATTGATCCATTCGCACGAACACGAACACGAACGGCGCCCGGCACGAGCCGGGCGCCGTTGCGCGTGCGGGGGCGCGCCTCGGCTTGGTGCAGAGACGCCGGTGCTGCGTCGATGATGCGTCGATGATGCGTCGATGATGCGTCGACGATGCGCCCGACCTGGACCGGTCGTCCTCGCCACGAGCGCATCGAGACGCGGCGACCTGCCTCTAGCGCTTGAGGCGGCGGCGGTCGGATTCCTTGAGGACCCGCTTGCGGACGCGGATGCTCTCGGGGGTGACCTCGACGAGCTCGTCCTCGGCGATGAACTCGATGCCGGACTCGAGGGTGACGACCTTCGGCGGGACCAGCTTGATGGCCTCGTCCGCCGAGTGGGTCCGGATGTTGGTCTTCTGCTTCTCGCGGACGACGTTGATCATCATGTCGTCGGGGCGGCTGTTCTCGCCGACGATCATGCCTTCGTAGACCTGCTCGCCGGGGCCGACGAACAGCACCCCGCGGGACTGCAGGTTGTCGAGGGCGTAGGCCGTGGTCACCCCGGTGCGGTCCGCCATCATGGCGCCGCCCTGGCGGTGCGGCAGCTCCCCCACCCACGGCATCCAGCCGGCGTGGTGGGTGTGCAGCAGTGCGGTGCCGCGGGTTGCGGTGAGCAGCAGGCCCCGGAAGCCGATGAGGCCACGGGCCGGAGCCTCGAACGTGATGACCGAGCGGCCGGTGTCGCCGGGCACGAGGTCGGTGACGCGGCCCTTTCGGGGGGCCAGCGCCTGGGTGACGGTGCCGACGTGCTCCTCGGGGACGTCGCAGACGCCCCGCTCGAGGGGCTCGTGACGCTTGCCGTCGATCTCCTTGACGATGACCTCGGGCCGGCTCGTCTGCAGCTCGTAGCCCTCGCGGCGCATCGACTCGATGAGCACGGCGAGCTGGAGCTCACCGCGGCCGGCGACCTCGATCACGTCGGGCGAGTCGGTGTCCTCCAGGCGGATGGACACGTTGCCGAGGACCTCCTTCTCGAGGCGGTCGCGCAGGTGCCGGGAGGTGAGGTACTTGCCCTCCTTGCCGGCGAGGGGCGAGGTGTTCACGCCGAAGGTCATCCGGAGCACCGGTTCGTCGACGCTCAAGCGCGGGAGGGCTTCGGGGTGGGCGGGATCGGCGATGGTGTCACCGATCTCGACCTCGGGGAAGCCCGCCACCACGAACAGGTCGCCGGCGACGCGCTCGTCGACGTCGTCGCGGCCGATGCCGGTGAAGCCCATGAGGCTGCCCAGCTTGCGCTCGACGGGCTTGCCGCCCTCGAGCACCTCCTCGTCGAGGAGGGCCACGCGCTCGCCCTTGCGCATCGTGCCCCGCTTCACGCGACCGATGGCCAGGCGGCCGAGGTAGTCGGAGGCGTCGAGGTTGGTGACGATGGCCTGCAGCGGACCGTCACGGTCGACCTTGGGCTCGGGCACGTTGTCGACGATGCACTGCAGCAGCGGCGTGAGGTCGTCGTCCTCGCCGGGCATGCCGATGCCCACGACGGCCTTGGAGTCCCGGGCGATGGCCGAGATGATCGGAAATTCGATGTCGGCGTCGGTGGCGCCGAGGTCCATGAACAGCTCGTAGACCTCGTCGAGCACCTCATCGGGCCGCGCATCCTGGCGGTCCACCTTGTTCAGCACGAGGATCGCCGGCAGGCCGGCAGCCAGGGCCTTCGACAGCACGTAGCGCGTCTGGGGCAGCGGCCCCTCGGCGGCGTCGACGAGGAGCACCACGCCATCGACCAGCTCGAGCGACCGCTCCACCTCGCCGCCGAAGTCGGCGTGACCGGGGGTGTCGACGAGGTTGATCTTCACGTCACCCCACTGCACCGAGGCCGCCTTGGCGAGGATCGTGATCCCTCGCTCCCGCTCCTGGTCGTTGGAGTCCATGACCCGGTCGACCAGGTGGTCCGACTGGTGGGCGCTGAACACACCGGTGGAGCGGAGGAGGGCATCGACCAGGGTGGTCTTCCCATGGTCGACGTGGGCCACGAGGGCGACGTTGCGAAGCGCGGCGAAGGACACGGGAAGGCTTTCAGGTAGCAGAGAAACAGAGGTGGGGAGGAGCGCAGGAAGGGTGCCGGCCGATCAGGACCAGCCGTCGGGCTCCTGCTGCGCTTCCTCGGTGGCGGCCAAGCACCACGAGGCGTGGTCATGACCAGGATCGGCGCCGCATTCCGCGCACGACTGCTCGTCGGCGCGGTCGATCAAGTCGTTGAACGACGGTTCTGAGGACCGCTTCAAGGAGCGGGCTTCTTCGTAACGGCGGTGACGACCCTTTTTCACGGGCCAAGCTCCCGAAGAGATGACGGAATCCGGAGGGCAAGTGTAACCGGAGGGACCCCCGACCACCCACCCGGGAAAACCGCAGGTCAAGACACCGTCGCCCATGACCCGTCAGGATCGTCGGGACAGAACCGTAGGCTCCGCCGCCATGCAGACCCCCTGGTGGCAGACGGCCGTCGTGTACCAGATCTACCCTCGATCGTTCGCCGACACGGACGCCGACGGCATCGGTGACCTGGCTGGCATCCGCGGCCGGCTCGATCACCTGGCCTGGCTTGGCGTCGATGCCATCTGGCTGTCGCCCTTCTACCGCTCCCCCATGGCCGACTTCGGCTACGACGTCAGCGACTACTGCGACGTCGATCCCCTGTTCGGGACCCTCGCGGACTTCGATGCCCTCGTGGCCGAGGCCCATGCCCGCGACATCAAGGTGATCGTCGACTGGGTGCCCAACCACACCTCTGACCAGCATCCATGGTTCCAGGAGGCCAGGTCGTCGCGCGATTCGCCCAAGCGGGACTGGTACGTCTGGCGCGAGCCCACCCCCGATGGGAAGCCGCCGAACAACTGGGTCCAGACCTGGACGGACGACCAGCCCACCTGGACCCTCGACGAGGCCACCGGCCAGTGGTACCTGCACCTGTTCCTGCCCGAGCAGCCCGATCTCAACTGGCGGAACCCCGAGGTCGTGGCGGCCATGCACGACGTGCTGCGCTTCTGGCTCGATCGCGGGGTCGATGGCTTTCGCATGGACGTGCTCCACGCCCTCGGCAAGGACCCCGACCTCGTCGACGACGACCCGGCATTGCTCCCGATCCCCCATTCGGCGCTGAACCACCACGAGTCCACCTACGAGATCGTGCGGGGACTGCGTGGGGTGCTCGAGGAGTACCCGGGCGACCGCATGATGGTGGGCGAGGTGTTCCTGCTCGACACGGCGATGGTGGCCTCGTACTACGACGGCGGTCAGGGCCTGCACCTCGCCTTCAACTTCCCGCCCCTGTTCACGCGATGGGAGGCCGGACGGTGGCGCCACCAGATCGAGGAGGTGGCCCGCGAGATCGAGCCGCAGGGTTGGCCGTCTTGGGTGCTGTCCAACCACGACCAGGTCCGCCACCGCACCCGCTATGGCACCGAGCCCCGCGCGCGGGCCGCCGCGGTCCTGCTCCTCGGCCTCAAGGGCACGGCCTTCCTCTATGCAGGGGAGGAGCTCGGCCTCGAGGACGCGGTGATCCCCGAGGATCGGGTGGTGGACCCTGGGGGTCGCGACGGTTGCCGGGCGCCGATCCCGTGGACCGGCGATGCCGACCACGGTTGGGGTGTCGAGGATCCGTGGCTGCCGTGGCCCCCCGAGCCGGAGGTCCGCAACGCGGAGGCCCTCCGGGCTGACGATGCCTCGATCCTCCACCTCTACCGGCGCCTGCTGGCCGAGCGGAAGGCCGCACCCTCGTTGGCGCTCGGCGACCAGACCCTGCTGGACGCACCGGCCGGCGTGCTGGCCTGGGACCGGACCTCGGGAGGTGATCGCCGCCGGATCCTCGTGAACTTCACCGACCTCCCGGTCGACCTCGGTGCATCGGCGGCGGCCGGCGGCACGTGGACCGTGGCGGTGGCGAGCGACGGGGTCGGCGAGGGCGAGCCGCTCGCGGCCACGCTCGGTCCGGACCAGGCGGTGGTCCTGCGTCCGGCCTGAAGCCAGACGTGGACGTGGACGAGGCCGCTACGGCGCCGTGCGGTCTTCCAGCACGAGGTTGCCCTTGCCGTCGAAGGCGAGCGCGGCTTCCCCGTCGACCAGGCGGCGAATGCGCTCGCCGACGAGCTCGGCGCGCCACCCACGGGCCAGCCGGGCATCGGGATCCCTGGCCAGCAGGCTCTCGATGTCGGATCGGGTGGCGACGAGCGACGTCTCGATCTCCAGCTCCCGCGACAGCTGGCTGACCCACGCCGCCACGAGGGCCACGGCTGGGCGCAGCCGGCGATCGACCTCGTGGGAGGGGCCTGCCGGACGGGGCGCCGACGCCCCACGAGCCGTGTCCACCGCGGCGAGGATCGCCTCACCGATCCTGCCGCGGGCGTGGCGTTCGTCCACGCCGCGGACCTTGCGCAGGTCATCGAGCGTCTTGGGCCGGCGCTGCGCGATCCCCACGACGGCGAGGTCCGACACCACGAAGCGAGCCGGCTGATCGAGCTCGGCGGCTCGCCGCTCGCGCCAGGCGGCCACCGAGCGGGCCACCGCCGCCACCTCGCCGCGAAGGGTGCGGGCCTCCTTGATCCGCAGCCACGCGTCCTCGGGGTCTCGGACGACCCGACCCCGAGCGCGCATGACCTCGCACTCCTCGATGGCCCAGCTGAGCCGGCCGCGAGCCTCCAGCTCGGCGGTGAGCTTGTCCCGTAGCTCGAGCAGGTACTCGACGTCGGCGACCGCGTACTTCTCCTGGTCGGCGCCCAGGGGGCGGCGCAACCAGTCGGTGAGCCGGTCGCCCTTGGGCAGGTGCACGCCGAAGAAGCGCTCGACCAGCCCGGTCAGGGCTGGAAGCGAATGCCCGACGAAGCCGGCCGCGAGCTGGGTGTCGAAGAGCTCGCGCGGGAGCGCGCCGCAGGCCAGGTCCATGACCTCGAGGTCCTGGCTCGCCGCGTGCATCACGACCACGGCCGGGCCTTCGAGGGCTCGGGCGAACGGCTTGAGGTCGACGGCCAGCGGGTCGACGAGCGCTCGCTGGTCGCCCCAGGACAGCTGCACCAGGGCGAGCTGTGGGAAGTAGGTCCGCTCGCGGTGGAACTCGGTGTCGATGCCGAACGCCTCGACCTGCATCAGCTCGTCGACGACCTCCTCGAGGCCGGCGGGGTCATCGACCCAGCGGGCCCCGGAGTGGCCCGAGATGGACGGCGGATCGTTCTCGGAGGTCGTGCGTTCCCAGGCCACGACTCAGGCGCCGGGTTCGTTGCCGGTGACCACGGGTTGGCCGGCGTCGATCCACCCCATGGTGCCGCCGGCGATGTTGACGGCGTCGATCCCCTGCCCGCGGAGGAACTCAGCCGCACGATGGCTGCGTGCGCCGGACTTGCAGATGATCAGCACCTCGGCGGTGGCCGGGAACTCGTCGACGCGCTCGGACACGCTGCCCAGCGGGATCAACGGCGCCCCGGGCACGTGGCCCTCGACGTACTCGTCGGGCTCACGCACGTCGATGACGATGGCGCCCGCTGCGTGGCGTCGTGCCGCCTCGGCGATGTCGATCTCGGGTACGTCCACGTGAGCTGCCTCCAGGCACCATCGGCTGGTCGGCGGGAAGTCTACGGGTCCGGTCCCTGCGATCTGGGGAGGCGGTGGCCGCCGGAGCCGGATCGATCTTCCCATCGGACCACATCCGCCGGCGTGTCGAGGTCGACGAGCTCGGCTTCGTCGACCGCCACCTCGACGACTGGACCGACACCGAAGGCCGCGTCGGCACGGCGGGCCCCGCCGTCGACGAGGCGGCCCAGCGCTGGTCCGGAGCGTGCCCACCACGCGCTCGGGAACGGGTGGCGGCGACCATCAGGGCCCACCGGCGCGGCGGCGACGACCTCTGGACCGGCCGCAGCGAGGGCGCCGACCAATCGGGCGATGACGTCGGCGCTCAGCCCCGGCTGGTCACACGCGGCGACGACCACGATCACGTCGCCTCCGCCGTCGGGGAACCCCGACCCGGCGTCGAGCGCGGCGGTGGCGAGGCCGCCGAGGGGACCGAGCCCGGGCCACCGATCCTCGACGCCGTCGATGCCGAGGCGGGCACGCATCGAGTGGTCGCCGCCGACGAGGACCACCCGCTCGACCCCACCAGCCCGAAGCGCCTCGGCCACGCGCTGCGCCATCGCCAGCCCGTCGACCTCGACGAGCGCTTTCGTCTCCCCCATCCGCCGGCTCGCACCCCCGACGAGGACCGCACCAACCATTTGTGGCGATCGTGCACCGAGCGGGTGCATCATCGCCACAAATCGGGCGAGCGGCCGGTCGTCGTGGGCATTAGTGGCGATCGTGCACCGTGGAGGTCCATCATCGCCACAAATCGGGCGGGGGACCCGCCGGCGTCAGGCGATGCCGCCATATGCGGCGTCCTTGCCGCGGGACCGGCCGTGGTTCGCGACCGCGTCGGCGAGGTCGGCGAGGAACTCGTCGACGATGCGGGCGTGGTACGGGGAGACCATCAGGTGGAGGCCGCCCTGCTGGCGGTCGAGGTTCCAGCCCTTGTCGTCCATCACGTCGCCGATGGCACCGATGTCGAGCGTGTCGGAGCCGAACTCGAACAGCGAGAGGTCCGGCTGGTGGGTGAGCCGGAGGCCGTCGATGGCCTCGATCCCGGCCTGGAACCGGCGGCTGGCGTCGCGCACGATCGTGGCAAGCCGGACGTAGCCGTCGACCCCGAGGTGGTTGATCGCCGCCCACGCCCCTGCGATGGGAGCCGCCGAGCGGGTGCCCGCCGAGGTGCCTGAGGCGTACAGGCCGCCGGGCCAGGAGTCGTACCAGAAGAACTGGTGCTGGAGCAGCTCCCGGCTCTTGTAGAGCACGACCGACGCGCCCTTGAACGTGTAGCCGTACTTGTGCACGTCCGCCGAGATCGACGTCACGCCGGGCACCCGGAAGTCCCAGGGCACGACCGGTTCGCCGATGCGTTCCCACCACGGCAGCAACCAGCCGCCCAGGCAGGCGTCGGTGTGGAAGAGGATGTCCCGCTCCGATGCGAGGGCCGCCAGTTCGGTGATCGGGTCGACCACGCCGTACGGGTAGCAGGGCGCCGATCCGACGACGAGGCCGGTCCGCTCGGTCAGCGCCGCTTCGGTCGCCGCCACGTCGGCGCGCCCGTCGGGACCCACCGGCACGAGGATGTGCTCGACGTCGAGGTACTTGGCGGCCTTCGCGAACGCGGGATGCGCGGTGCTCGGCGTGAGCAGTTGCGGCTCGGCGATGCCGCGGACCGTGCGGGCGTGATCCCGGGCCACCTGGACCGCCAGGAAGATGCTCTCGGTCCCGCCGGAGCTCATCGATCCTGCATTCGGCTCGGTGCCGAGCAGGTGGCAGGCCATGGCGATGACGTCGAGCTCCATCTGCAGGACGCTCGGGTACTTGAACGGGTTCAGCGCGTTGTCGTGCAGGTACCGGACGCCGACCTGCTCGAGCAGCTCCTCGTGCTCGTGGTCGTCGACGTTGTAGACGAGCGAGAACGCCCGGCCCCCCCGCCAGTCGATGTCCTCTGCGTGTCGAGCCTCGATCTCGGCGAGGAGCTCGGAAGCGTCCCGCCCGTGCTCCGGGATCTGTGCCGCGTCAGCCATCGCCGCAACCTAGGCGTGCCGGCCGCTCAACCGCCGTAGTTCATGCGTGTGTCGTCCATGCCGAGGACCGGCGTGTCCTCGGCGGCCTGGAAGCCGACGTCGACGATCTCGCCGATGAAGAACGTGTGGTCGCCGAGCTCGACGGCTTGGCGGACCTCGCACTCCACGAACGCGGGCGCTTGGTCGAGGATCGGCACACCGGTGGCGCCTTCGTGCACCGCGAACCCGTTGAGCGTGGAGGCATCGGCGTCCCACTCGCACGGCTTGGTGAACTTGCGGACGATGGCCCGGTCCTCCTGCGAGATCGTGTTGATCGAGAACGCCCGGCCCTCGGCGACCAGCTCGTGGGTGAGCGCGGCCTTCTCGATGCCCACGCCGATCAGCTTCGGCTCGAACGACACCTGGGTGACCCAGTTGATCGTCATCAGGTTCCGCCGGTCGGCCGCCCGGCTGCCCAGCGCGAAGAGGCCCGATGGGAACGTCCACAGCACCCGTCGCCGCAACTTGTCGTAGTCGACCCGGGCCTCGGCATCGTCGCCGACGCGCTCCGGATAGGGCCCGATGGGGCCGGTGCTACCTGCTGCTGCCATGCGGCCGACCCTACCGAGACCGATCGCGCGACCATCGCGGCCATGGATCGCGCACTCGTGGACGAGTGGGTCGAGGTCTACGTGGCGGCCTGGCCCACCCGGGGCATGAGGTGCTCGGGTCGCTCGTCACCCTGACGCCACCTCCCTGCCGTCGCCGTGGGCCGATCCCATCAGCGGTGCCGCCGACCTCGCCGCGTTCTGGGAGGACGAGCGCGACGGACCCGACGAGCGGTTCACCTTCGAGCACCGGGTCGTCGCCGTCGACGGCGACACCGCCGTGGTCCGCGTGGCGATCGACTACGGCGAACCCGTTCGAGGACCGCAGGCGCGACCTCTGGATCATCCGCTTCGACGCCGACGCCGACGGCGACGCCGACGGCGACGGCGACGGCCGCTGCCGCGCCTTCGCGGAGTGGCCCTTCGCGCCGCCATGGCCATCGTGACCGCTCGCGCGATCCCGGGTGAGCCTCAGGAAGTCGGCGGGATGCGCCTTGGATGGCGACGGGTCAGTCGGACGGCCACGATCCGGCCGCCGGCTGCCGGGTGGCCTCGGTCGCGCGGGCGGTAGAACGCCCTCGGGCTGTCGCCGGGGGCGCACCAGACGTTGTCGCCGTCGAACCACGACGGCCTGCCCGTGACGACCGCGAACTCGGGGTTCGTCGGCTCGTCGATGACGATCGTGGACAGCTGGTTGCCGAACGCCCCGGCGACCATGTGCCGGATCCGCGTGACCGTCCGGTTGGCCTTGTCCCGGATGGCGCCAAGGAAACCGGTCGAGGAGCCCACGTAGATCATCTGGCGGTACGACCGCATCAGGAACGGATCGAACCACGGGAGCTTGAAGACCCGTGTCCTCACCCGCACCAGTGGGCCGGAGAGCTCGCGTTGGGCTCGGACCGATCCGATGATCTGACGCACCCCGAACAACGGCGCGAGCACGAGCACGAGCTGCATCACCCGGTGGGAGGCGACAGAGGTGGGGTCCTGGTACGTGCGGACCTCACCGAGGTGCGAGGTCATGGTGAAGGTGTGCACCGGGCTGCGGACGACGGCGATGGCCCACACGAGCAGCAGGAGTTCGAACGCCGCCCAGCTCCCCCGCTCGATCCACATTCGCCGGAACGACCGCTGCAGCGCGGCGGCGTCCGGAGGCTGGTGGTCGATCTCGTCGCGGGTGGGCCCGGGCCGGCCGCGCCACACCGTGGGTGGCAGCAGCGCGTCGCTCACGAGCTCTGCGCCCCTGTATGCGCCCGGGGCGAACCGTCCACCGCCTGGCCCGGCCGGCGCCTCAGGTGGAACACCAGCCACGCCCGGTGCGGGCGGGGGTGCCGCGGCGGCGGGCCAACCTCCGGTCCGCTCCTCCGTCCCTGTTGGGGGTGGCGCGGACTGGCCGCCGCCCCCGCCCGGCTCCGACGACATGGCCCCGCCCTTTCCTCCGCCCCCACCGGGCGACCCCGCCGAGAGGGTAACGGGGGCTCCGCCCCGTCGCCATCGCCCGCACCCGCTGGGAGAGGTCGGCAGGCTCGGAAGGGCTAGATCTGCTCGAAGTTGCGGCGGAGCTCCCAGTCGGTGACGGCGCGGTTGAACGCCGCCCACTCCTGCTCAGCGGTGTTGAGGATGTGGTGGTGGACATCCGCGCCGAACGACGCGATGGCGACCTCGGAGGTGCGGAACAGCTCGATGGCCTCGACGATCGTCGACGGGATGTGCTCGACGTCGGGGTCGGTGTAGGCGTTGCCCACGAAGGCATCGCCGGGATCGAGCTCGTGCTCGATCCCCCAGAGCCCGGCGGCGACGACGCCGGCGAAGGCCAGGTAGCTGTTCACGTCGGCGCCGGGGATCCGCGACTCCACGCGGTAGCCCTGGCCATGCCCGACGAGCCGCAGCCCACAGGTGCGGTTGTCGAGGCCCCAGGCGATCGCGGTGGGCGCCCAGGAATCGGGCTGGAAGCGCTTGTAGGAGTTCACGGTCGGGGCGAACAGCAACGTGAGCTCTCGCGAGCAGTGGACGAGCCCGCCGAGCCAGTGACGGAAGTCCTTGCTCATGTTGTCGGGCTGCTTGGCGTCCCACATCAGCGAGCGCTTGCCCTTCTTGTCCCAGAGGCTCGAGTGGATGTGACACGAAGACCCGACCTCGTCCATGTCGTACTTGGCCATGAAGGTGAGCGATCGGCCGTGCTTGTCGGCGATCTCCTTGGCGGCGTTCTTGTAGATGGTGTTGCGATCGGCCATCTCGGAGGCCTCGGCGTACACGAGGTTGATCTCGTGTTGGCCCTTGCCGGCTTCGCCCTTGGAGAACTCCACCGGGACGCCCGCGGCCTGGAGGCCGTTGCGGATGTCGCGGATGATGTATTCGTCCCGGGTGGTCTGGAGGATGTGGTAGTCCTCGACCACGTCGGAGTGCGGGACGAGGTCGTGGTACCGCTTCTGGGCCGCCTCTGCGTAGGAATCCTTGAACAAGAAGAACTCGAGCTCGGCACCGATCTTCACGACGTATCCCTTGTCGAGGGCCCGAGCCTCCTGGCGCTTCAAGATGCCCCGGGGCGACACGTTCACGGGCGAGCGGTCGCCCTCTTCCACCAGGTCGCACAGGACCAGGGCGGTGCGCTCGATCCACGGCACCAGCCGCAGGGTGGACAGGTCGGGGACCGCCGAGAAGTCGCCGTAGCCCTGGTCCCAGTTGAACGTCTCGTAGCCAGGGAGCGGGTTCATCTCGACGTCCACGGCGAGCAGGTAGTTGCACGCTTCGATCGAACCCTTGGCCACCACGTCGAGGAAGTACTGCCCCATCACGCGCTTGCCCACCAGGCGGCCCTGGTTGTCGGGGAATGCCACCAGGACGGTGTCGACCGACCCATCGGCGATCATCGTCGTCAACTCGTCGAGGCTGAGCGTCACGCGGTCCATCGGTCTCCCCAATCGGATTGCTGTGGCCAGGAGACTAGAAGCCCCACCCAAACCCGATGACCGAGCGCAAGGCGGGTTGCAAGCGAAGCGAGCCCGAGGAGGCGAGTCAGCGCAGCGAACGAACGACGAGAACGTTCACTCCGGCGTCGTGTAGGCCGCGGTGATGCCACCGTCGATCAGCAGTGACTGGCCGGTCATGTAGCTGGCCTCGTCCGAGGCCAGGAAGAGGGCGCCGTTCACCATCTCCTCGGCCTCGCCGAAGCGGCCCATCGGGATGTGCACGAGGCGGCGGTTGCGCTTCTCGTCGTCGCTCAGGTACTTGGCGAGCAGCGGCGTGAGCACGGGCCCGGGGCACAACGCGTTGGCGCGGATTCCCTGGCGGGCATAGATCACCGCGATCTCGCGCGTCATCGACAGCACCGCGCCCTTCGAGGTCGTGTAGGCGAGCTGCGGCGTGGCCGCACCCAGGTGCGCCACGAACGACGCGACGTTGATGATCGAGCCGCCACCGCTGTCGAGCATGGCCGGGATGCCGGCCTTGCAGCACAGCCACAGTCCCTTCACGTTCACGTCCATCGTGAGCTCCCACGTGGACTCAGGGGTGGTGACGGCATCGTCGTCGTCTCCGAGGCTCACGCCGGCGTTGTTGTAGAGGATGCTGAGACCGCCGAACGCGGCAACCGTCGCATCGACCGCAGCGGACACCGCCGCGAAGTCCCGGACGTCGGCGGCGACGGCGATCGCCTGGCCACCCGCCGCGGTGATGGCGTCCACGACGTCGGTCCGCTCGTCCACGTCGACGACGGCAACCTTGGCGCCCTCGGCCGCGAACCGCTCGGCGGCCACCCGACCCATCCCGCCACCGGCACCGGTGATCAACGCGACCTTGCCATCCAGACGACCCATGCGAACTGCTCCCTCTCCTCGCGGTCCCCGGATGGGGCCCGTGGTGGTCGCCCGTATGATGCCTGCTCCGGCCGGCTACCCCGGCACCGACCCCGACCGCACCGGGGCACGACCGCGAGGGAACCAGACATGACCGAGCAGCTGATCATCGCGGGTGAGCGTCGAGACGCCGTCGAAGGGGCCACGTTCACCGTGACCGAGCCCGCCACCGGCCAACCGCTCGCCGAGGTGGCCAAGGCTTCGCCGGCCGATGTGGACCTCGCCGTCGGCCTGGCCACCACGGCCTTCGCCGACGGCCGCGGCACCTGGGCCCGCACCAGCGCCACGCTCCGGGGCCGCGTCCTGTACCGCGTTGCGGAGCTCCTCCGCGAGCGCGAAGACCTGATCGCCACCGCCGAAGCCCGCGGGGCCGGCCACCCGATCGGCGATGCCCGATGGGAGGTCGGCGCGGCGGCCGGCACGTTCGAGTACTACGCGGGCGCCGCGAACAAGCACTTCGGATCGGTCGTGCCCGTGCAGGATGCCGGACTGGACGTCGTGCTCCGCGAGCCCGTCGGTCCCGTCGGGCTCATCGTCCCGTGGAACTTCCCGCTGCTCATCGCCTGCTGGAAGCTCGCGCCGGCCCTCGCGTGCGGCAACCCGGTCATCCTCAAGCCGGCCTCGCTCACGCCGCTCACCGCGCTGCTCCTCGGCGACGTGCTCGTGGACGCCGGCGTGCCCGCCGACCAGGTGTACGTGCTGCCCGGCCCCGGCGGCGTGATCGGCGACGCCCTCGTCTCGGACCACCGCACCGCCAAGATCTCCTTCACCGGCGAGACCGCCACCGGTGCGTCGATCCTGAAGGCCTCCGCCGACCACATCGCCCGGGTGTCCTTGGAGCTCGGCGGCAAGTCGGCATCCATCGTGTTCGCCGACGCCGACATCGCCAAGGCCGCGACCGACGCCCCCATGTCGGTCTTCGGCAACGCCGGCCAGGACTGCTGCGCCCGCAGTCGGATCCTGGTCCAACGCCCCGCGTACGACGAGTTCGTGGAGGCCTTCGTCGCCGCCACGAAGGCCATCGTGGTGGGCGACCCGCTCGATGCCGCCACCGAGATGGGACCGATGGTCTCCGCCGGCCAGCGCCAGACGTCGCTCGACTACCTCGAGATCGGCACGGGGGAAGGAGCCCGCCACGTCTCGGGTGGCGAAGTGCCCGACGGCCCAGGCTTCTACCTGCACCCTGCCGTCGTCGTCGACGTCGACAACTCCATGCGGATCGCCCGAGAGGAGATCTTCGGGCCGGTCGCGTCGATCCTCCCGTTCGACACCGAGGAGGACGCGATCCGCATCTCCAACGACAGCGACTACGGGCTCTCCGGCTCGCTGTGGACCGGTTCGGCCACCAAGGCGATCCGCGTCGCCAAGTCACTGCGCACCGGCACCCTCTCGGTCAACACCAACCGGTCCGTGCGCTTCGAGGCACCCTTCGGCGGCTACAAGAAGTCGGGCCTCGGCCGCGAGTTGGGCATGGGCGCCATGGACGCCTACACCGAGGTCAAGAACGTCTTCTTCTCCGAAGAGGATTGAAGCCCTCCCGTCAACCGTTCGGCTGCGCCTCACTCCGTTCCTCGAACTGGTTGGGCGGCTGAGGCCGCGCCGCTTCGCTCGTCGGCACGGCTTCGCCGCACCTCCTCGGTCGTCAGGCCTCCGCGACCTCCACCCCTCCACACCCCCGGCCTCGCTTCGCTCGGAAACCCCCACACCCTCGCGACTTCTTCGTGGAGGCGGGATCGGGCGCGGGATCTAACGTGTTGGGGTGGGTTCTGGTGTGGCGTTCGGGGTTCCGTTGGAGGGGCTTCGGGGGAAGGTCGCGGTGATCACCGGGGCTTCGCGAGGGCTCGGCGCGGGCATGGCGACTCGGTTCGCCGAGCACGGGTTGCTGCTCGGGTTGTGTGCGCGGACGGAACCTGACGCGCCGCCTGGGACTCGTTCGTTCACGGAGTCGGTCGACGTGACCGATGCGGCGGCAGTCGAACGCTTCGCGTCGACCGTGGCCGACGTGCTGGGGCCGGTCGACCTGTGGGTCAACAACGCTGGGGTGCTCGAACCGATGGGGCCGCAACGATCACACGACGCCGCCGCCGTCGATCGTGCGCTCCTGGTGAACATCGGCGGGGTGGCGAACGGCACCCGCTCCTTCACGCGACGAGCCCGGACGTGGACGCCGGGACGAAGGGTGCTCGTGAACATCTCGTCGGGCGCGGCGACGTCGATCTACGAAGGGTGGAGCATCTACGGCGCCACCAAGGCCGCTGTCGACCACTTCACCGAGATCGTCGCCGCCGAAGAACCCGACCTCACCTGCCACGCCGTGGCCCCCGGAGTGGTCGACACCGAGATGCAGGCCCAGATCCGCACGCACGAGGAATCGACGTTCCCGGCGGTCGGCCGCTTCCGTGCGCGCCACGAAGCCGGCGCGTGGAACTCGCCCGCGTGGGTGGCCGACCACCTGCTGGGGCTGCTGGCCGGGACGCTGGCGCCCGGCGAGGTCGTCTACCGCGTGCCCGACGAACCCCGCCGGTCCGGCTCGCTCAGCTGAGGTCCGTGGGTGGCCACGTCGGGTCGAGCTGCTTGAGGAACAGCGCGCAGCGCTCCTCCTCGTCATGCTCACCGATGCGGCCGGCGGTTGTGCTCAACCCGTGGAGGGCACGCAGGAAGCCCCGGTTCTCCGGGTGCTGCCAGCGGACGTACCCGCTACCCCGCCAGCCGTTCGCCCGCAGCCGATCGAGCCCCCGGTGGTAGCCGACTCGGAACGCCGCATAGCGCTCGATGTCATCACGCCCGAGCTCACCGAGGCGAGCCCAGCCGTCCAGGACCCGCGGATGGCGTGCGACGACCACGGCCACCGCGTCGCGGATGGCCGGTTCGGGCAGCTGGAGGGCCTGGGCAAGGCCATCGAGCGCATCGGCCGGCTCCCTGTCGAGGACGGTCTCGGGCGGACCCGAGGTGGTGAGGGAGACGGGACGATCGCTCATGGCCGCCCAGACTACGAGCCGATCGAGGAACCGATGGTGTTGAACTTCGACTGGGCCGAAGAGCCGAGGAAGGTCACGGCCACGATGCACACCACGGCGATGAGGGCGACGAGCAGGGCGTACTCCACGAGGGAGGCGCCACGCTCGTCATCGCCGAAGCGGGCACGCAAGTAGGAGGCAATGAAGTCGAGGGTGAGCATGATCTGTTCTCCGAATGGTGAGGAAGGCGGTCCGATGCGAACCGTCTGCCATCCATCGGTTCGTTGGCAGAAAGGCATGAGCTTTTCTTCTGGAGTGGCACAGGCTTTTCGGCCCTGTTGACCTGGACCCCTATCCCCGACAGCGCCCGGACGAGCTGTTTGGATACGGCCAAGGTCGAATGCATTCACATCCGAAAACGACAGAAGCCGGGCCTCGAAGGCCCGGCTTCTGGTGTCGTTCCCTGGGGGGGGAAAGCTCAGCCGCCGATCGACGAACCGACCGAGTTGAACTTCGACTTGGCCGAAGAGCCGAGGAAGGTCACGGCCACGCTGCACACCACGGCGATGAGGGCGACGAGGAGGGCGTACTCCACGAGGGAGGCGCCACGCTCGTCATCGGCGAAGCGGGCACGGAGGTAGGTGGCGAGGAATTCGTAGCTGGTCAGCATGGGGTGGTTCTCCTGTTGATGTTTGGTTGGTCACCCC
>JAOBWM010000209.1 GCA_025463365.1 Acidimicrobiales bacterium | reverse complement strand
AGGCGTACACCTGGTTGACGCTGCCGTGGGCCGTGAACGCGCCGACCTCCGTGGACGGCGCGGCGACGGCCGACGGCGCCACCGCCGTGGTTGCGGGAGCAGCCGCGGCCAACAGGGCCAGCACAACGAGCAGGCGACGCATCAGGATTTCCTTCCCCCACCAGGCCCCCCGGCCTGGGTAAGCGGGCAAGTCTGCTCGCCCGACCCGACCCGTACAAGCCGGAGAGGTCCTTGCGCGACCGGCCTCGGGTCTGACAATGTAACAACGTGTCATCATCTGTACCATCGTTGCTGGCGGGGCGCACGGATGACGCCGATGGGGGCGACGCGGACGGCGACGCCACCACGGTCCGCATCCTCGACGCGGCGCGCGACGAGATCCTCACCTTCGGCGTCCGCCGGACCAACGTCGAAGACATCGCCCGCCGTGCCGGCGTGGCCCGCATCACGATCTACCGGCGGTTCCCGGGCAAGGACGAGCTGGTGCGAGCGGTCGTGCTCCGCGAGGGACGCCGCGTGTTCGCCGAGGTCGACGCGGTGGTCGCCGGCTTCGACGACATCGAGGACCAGATGGTGGAGGGCTTCGCCGCCATCTTGTCGATCATCCGTTCCCATCCGCTGCTGCAGAGCCTGCTCGTCACCGAAGCGGATCAGACCGTCAGCTCGCTCACCATCCACGGCGGCCCGGTCGTGGCCTTCGGCCGCGAGTACCTCGCGGGCCACCTGCTGCTCGCGCAGCGGCGGGGCCTCCTGGCCGACGTCGACGTGCGCGCCGTCGCCGAGATCCTCGTGCGCCTCACCCTCTCGTTCCTGCTCACGCCCGAGAGCTGCATCACGCTGGCCACCCCAGACGACGCCCGTACCTTCGCCCGGCGCTTCGTCGTGCCCGCTCTCACCGTCGCCCACCGCCCAAGGAGCTCCACCAGATGACCGTCACCACCGAGGCCCATCGCTCGCCCGCACCCCGGCGACCGATCACCGACGCCGCCGCGCGCCTGATGGCACCGGACCCCGAGTGGATCCCGGCCACGCCGTCGGTCGCCGAGCTCTCCGCCGGCATCGCCGGCGGCCTGTTCGGCGCCCTCGCCGCCCCGGTGCTCGCCGGTCCCGTCTTCGGCGCACTCTCGAAGATGGGCCCCAACCCCGGGAGCCGGCCGATCGAGTCCACCGACCACGGGGACCCCGGCTGGTTCGGGCCCGACAGCGTGGCCTGGCGGGTGCACGCCGACCCGTCCCTGCTCGTGGCCGGCATCGCCGCCTTCACCCTCCAGACGCTCCACCCGCTGGCCATGGCCGGCGTGGCCGAGCACTCCGCGTTCAGCGACGACTTCATGGGGCGAACCAAGCGGACCGGCGAGTTCGTGCAAGGCGTGGTGTACGGCTCCTCGAAGGAGGCCGAGCGGCTGTGCCGCATGGTGCGCAAGGTCCACACCCGCGTGGTCGGCATCGCCCCCGACGGCCGCCCCTACGACGCCAACGATCCCGAGCTCCTCGACTGGGTGCACATCGCCGAGTACCTCGCCATCGCCGCCGCCAACCGCCGGTTCGCGGTGCGGCCGATGGACCGCGGCGAGCTCGACCGCTACATCGACGAGGTCGCCGCTGTCGGCCTGGGCACCGGCGTCGAGGCCCCGCCCCGCTCGTGGTCCGAGCTCCTCGGTTCGCTCGAACGGCACCGGCCCAACCTGGCCGTCAGCGAGTACGCCGCCGCCGGCGTGGCCTTCCTCGACGATCCGCCGATCCTCCCCGCCGCCGCCAAGCCGATCTGGCGCTCGCTCTGGGGCGGCGCGGTGATGTGCCTGCCTCCGGTCGCCCGGCGCCTGCTCCGCCTCCCGACCCCTTCCACCGCGGAGCTCGCCGGATGCCGCGCCATCCTGCGCACCCTCGACAACCTCGGCGGCGACGGCCCCGACCTCACCGCCGCCAAGAAGCGCCTCGAGCGGTCCTGATCGTGGGATGGGCGGGAAGATCACGTCCATGAACGCCGATGGTGCCGTCCCCACGGTCACCCGCGAGCAAGCCCTCGCGCACCGGTTCCGGGTCCAGGGGCTCGACCGCGCCGCGAAGGCCGCCGACGCGCGGGAGCTCGACATCTGGGCGCTCGGGCTGCAGGACTCGCCGGCGGGATCGGCGGCGCTCGCCCTTGCCGCCCGCCTGCGCGGCGGGCTGGCATCGGTCCCTGATCTGACCGACGCACGCCGGTTCGTCACCGCGTGGGGGACCCGTGGCGCGCCCCTCGTCATGCGGACGGCAGACGTCCGGGCCTTCGCCGAGGGGCTCTGGCCGATCGACGCCGCCGACGCCGTGTCCCGGCTCTCGGGCAACGGGCAGCAGCTGCGCAAGGGCGGCGAGGATCCGATCGAGGCGATCCGGGTGACGGCGGCGGCCATGCACGACGTGGTCGCCGAGGCCAAGCGTCCGATGACCAAGGGCGAGATGAGCACCGAGGTGTCGACCCGCCTGCCCGAGGGCTACATCACCTGGTGCCGGGGGTGCCAGGCCCACCACCTCGGCGATCAGCTCATGCGCGTGGCGGGGCTGCCGGCGGGGCTGCGCCTGGTGCCTGATGCGTCCCCCGCGACGTTGACGCCCATCGCTCGGTGGAAGGCCCTGCCCGCCAATCCCGGCGGGGCCGACCGCATCGTGCGCTCCTACCTGCACCTGTACGGCCCGGCAACCCCCGGCGAGGTCGGCGCGTTCCTGCTGACCACGGCCAAGGTGGTGAAGACGGTGTGGCCCGAGGACCTGGCCGAGGTGTCGCTCGACGGCAAGGCGGCCTGGCTGCCCGCCGAGGACCTCGACGCCCTCGTCACCGGCGCGCCGTTCGATCCGGCTGATCCCGACGGCGTGCGGGTGCTCCCCCGCTCCGACCCCTGGCTGCTGGCGCGCGATCGCGAGCGCACGGTGCCCGGCGCCGCCCACCGCAAGGCGCTGTGGCCGGTGATCGGGTGGCCCGGAGCGGTGCTGGCCGGCGGTGAGGTCATCGGGTCGTGGCGGGCGAAGGCCGGGAAGGCAGGCAAGTCCGGGAAGTCCGGCAAGGCCGTGGTCGTGACGGTCGAAGCGTTCGAGACCTTCCCGCCCGCCATCCGCAGGGCCGTGGAAGCCGGCGCCGCCGACGTCGCGGCCCAGCGTGGCGACACCGACCTGACCGTCACCTTCGCCTGAGCAGAGGGCGCTCAATACGGTTGGTGGGTGACTGGGGCCGAGGAGGGATCGACGGCACCGACGACGGGCCGAGCCGCCCGGCGCCACTCGGCGCTGCTGGTGCAGTGCACCGCCTACGTGGCCTTCGCGGCACCGATCGGGATGCTGGGAGCCGGGTGGCCGGAGGCCCGGCACGCCTACGGCCGCTCGAGCAGCGCGCTGGGCATCCTCGCCGCGGGGTACGGCCTCGGCCGGCTGGCGACATCGGCGACCGCGCTCCCCCTGCTGCGACGGTGGCACGTGCGGCACGCGTCGACCGTCCTGCTCGTCGGGCTGGCCGCGTCGTGCTTCGGGGTCGCGGCCACGCACTCGTTCGCCGTCCTCGTGGTGGCGATGACCGCCAACGGGCTGTTCGGTGGGGTCCTCGACTCGATCGGCAACCACTTCCAGACCGTCGTGCGCGACGTCGGTCGGGCCGGCCTGATGTTCGGCGCCTACGGCGTCGGCGCCACCCTCGGCCCGGCGCTGGTGGCGCTCACCTCCTGGTCGGTCGGCTACGCAGCGGCGGGCGCGGTGGCGCTCGTGGCCGCCTGGCTCGCAGCCCGGCCGCCGGTGCGGTGGCCCGCGGCCTTCGACGATCGGGCCGTGCCCCGCCACCTCGCCCGCCAGGCCCAGGTCCCGCGCCTCGGCCTGGCCGTGCTCCTCGGCGTGTTCGCGATCTACTGCGGGATCGAGGTGGTCACCGCGAACTGGGCGGCGTCGTTCTTGGAGGAGCACCGCCACGCCACCACCCGTGCTGCCGGGCTCGCGGTCAGCGGGTTCTGGGCCGGGATGACCCTCGGTCGCCTGCTGCTCGGGCGCCTGCGAGCGACGCCCAACCAGATCCTCGGCGGGGCGGCCGTCGCCGTCATCGCCTGCTACGGCGCCCTGGCCGTCCTGCCCACGGCCGGCGCGATCGTCGGCCTCGTCCTCGGCGGCGTGGTCCTCTCGGCCATGTTCCCGGCCCTGATGTCGACGACCGCCGACCGGGTCGGCCAGACCGCGGCCGGTCGGGTGTCGGGGTGGGAGCTCCTCGCGGCCAACGTGTCCGCCACCGTGCTGTCGGGTGTCGCCGGGCTCCTGGTGAGCCGCGTCGGATCGGCGGGTCCCGCGGTGCTGATGGCCGTGCTTGCGGTGGTCGGACTGCCCCTGCTGGTGTGGTCGTTCGCGGCAGACGTCAGCCCACCCGACGTCGAGGTCTGGTAGTCACGACGGATGGGCGAACAAGGGGACCACCGCTTCACCGCCGACATCCGCTGGACCACCCACGGCGTGCCGCACATCCGGGCCGGCGACTGGGGTGGACTCGGGTTCGGCCAGGGCTGGGCCATGGCCCGCGACCACCTGCCCACCATCGCCGACCAGCTGGTCAAGGTTCGTGGGGAGCGGGCCCGGTTCCACGGGGCCGGCTCCGAGGGCGCACACCTCGCCTCGGACTTCGGCTACCGCGCCCTCGGGCTCGTCGAGCGGGCGCCCGCGTTGCGCGATGCCCAACCGCCGCACATCCGTGCGCTGGTCTCGGGCTTCGTCGCCGGGTACGACACGTGGCTCGCCGAGGCGACGGCCACCGATGTCCTTCCGCGCTGGTGCGCCGGCGCCCCGTGGATCCGACCCGCCACCGAGCTCGACTTCTACGCGTACTTCGGCGACATCGCCCTCCTCGCGAGCGGCCGCAACCTCGTCGGGATCATCGGCCGGGCCGAGGCGCCCGGTCCTGACGGGCCGGCACCGGCGGCACCGCTCACCGCGCTCGGCGGCAACGTCGAGGCCAGCAACGGCTGGGCGTTCGGCCGCGAGGCCACCGCCTCCGGGCACGGCCTGGTGATGGCGAACCCCCACTTCCCGTGGGGCGGCGAGGCCCGCTTCTGGGAGTGCCACCTCACCCTGCCGGGCGAGCTGGATGCCTACGGCGTGGCCCTGCTCGGTGCGCCCGGCGTGCAGATGGGCTTCAACGCCGACATCGCCTGGGCGCACACGTTCTCCCGCGGCCACCGGTTCACGCTCGCCCGGCTCGACCTCGTGCCCGGCACACCCACGAGCTACCGCTTCGGCGGTGAGGAGCGGTCCATGACCGCGGCCACCCACACGGTCGGTTGCCTCGGCGACGACGGAACCGTGGTCGACGTTCTCCGCACCCTCTGGGCGAGCCACCACGGCCCGATGGTCAACCTTCCGCTCCTCGGCTGGGGGTTGGAGCAGGCGTACACGTACCGCGATGCCAACGCCGAGAACCGGGACGTGTTCGCCCAGTTCCTCGGGATGGCGCAAGCGCGCAACATGGACGGCTTCCAGCGCGTGTTCACCGAGATCGGTGCCCTCCCGTGGGTCAACACGCTGGCGGCCGATCGGACCGGGCGGGCCTGGTACACCGACGCGTCGGCCACGCCCAACCTGTCGCCCGCCGCCCAGCAGCGCTATCGAGAACGGCTGCGCGACGATTTCTTGGCCGCCCTCCTGGTCGACAACGGCGTCGCCCTGCTCGACGGCAGCGAGCCCGGCGACGAGTGGATCGACGAGCCCGGCGCCATCGCCTCCGGCCTGATCCCGCCGGATCGCATGCCGGCGGTCGAGCGCACCGACTACCTCGTCAACGCCAACGACTCGCACTGGTTGCCGCACCCCGAGGTCCGCCTCGAAGGCCACTCGCCCCTCCACGGGTTGGAGCGCACGCCGCAGACCCTCCGCACCCGGCAGAACCTGCAGGCTGCGGGCCGGCTCGCCGCGACCGGCACGCTCACCCCGGCGATCGTGCTGGCCGAGGTCCTGAGCAACGCGAGCCTCAGCGCCGAGCTCCTCCGCGACGCCGTGGTGTCGCGGTGCACGGGCGCCGGCACGGTCGAGGTCGAGGGGGTGGCGGTCGACGTCGGCGCCGCCGCCACGGTGCTCGCCGGCTGGGACGGGCGGGTCGACCTGGGGTCCCGCGGCGCGCTGCTGTGGCGGGAGTTCATGGCCGGCTTCGAGCCCAAGGCCTTCGTCGACGCCGGACCCCTGTTCGCCGAGCCCTTCGACCCCGACGATCCGGTGGCGACGCCGCGGGGCCTGGCCGCCGAGCCGGACGCGGATCCGGACGCCGATCCGATCGCCGACCCGGTCACACGGGCACTGGCGGGAGCGGTGCACGCGCTGGCCACGGCCGGGCTGGCGGCGGACGCATCGGTGGCCGAGGGCCAGTGGGTGCAGCGCGGTGCGGTCCGGGTGCCGGCGCACGGTGGCGGCGAGGGCGAGGGGATCCTCAACGTGCTCACGCCGATCGGTGCGCTCACGAGCCACGCGCTGGAGCCGGGTCCGGCCCGGCTCGAACCGCTGGCAGGCCGGACCGGCCGGACCGGGCTGTCCATCGGTGGCTACCGGTGCACCTACGGGACGAGCTTCGTCATGGCCGTCGAGCTCACCGACGACGGCCCGGTCGGGATCGGCCTCCTCGCATATGGCCAGTCGGGCGACGACCGCTCGCCGCACCACCGCGACGGCACCGATGCCTACGCGGCCAAGGCGCCGCGGCCCCTGTTGTTCGCCGACGCCGACATCGAGGCCGACCCGAACCTCGAGCGGCGCACCGTCAGCGGTTGAGCCTCAGCCGCCCTGGCGGGCGGCCTGGGGCTTGCCGGCCTGCGGTGTGCCGCCTACGTCCTTGGTGGCGGCAGTCGACCGCTCGGCCTGATCGGACTTGGACGTGTCGCCGCGTCCTCCGGTGCGCCGGTAGCCCGACGCGGCCTTCGGGTCGTACTTCACGGCCTTCGTGCCCTTCGTCGGCTTCATGGCATACCGGTCGCGGACCTGACTCGACGCACAGTGGCCGCCGTCCTTGCCCGAGCCCATCGTGGTGCCCCGGTCGAGCACGGGCGTCGCCGCCGAGAACACGCCCCAGGGGCTCTCACAGCCCGGGACGACCCACGCGTGGTACATCCAGCCCGCGGAGTTGGTGTCCTTGGTGCCGCCACGCGCCGCGCAGTCCTCGGCGGTGGTGGTGCTGTCGCCGATGATCTCGCCGCCCTTGCCGCTGCAGAGGCCGATGTGGCGGTGGCCGTGGTCGTTGGCGCCCGTGAAGCCCTGCGTCGGCTCGGCGTCGCCCTCGTGCCAGATGTAGTAGCTGAGCCCGACGATGCGGGCGGTGGGCCCGGTCCCGTCGTACAGGAGCATCTCGGGCTTGGTGATCTCGAAGCGCCCGTCGATGAGGTCGTACTTGATGAAGTGGGCGGCAATGCCCGGCACGTAGCCCGTCACGAGGGCGTAACCCGCCTGCTTCGCCTGGGCGACCGTGCCGTAGCTCAGCGCCGTCTTGCGGGCGACGGCCAGCTCGCCGGAGAGCTTGTCGCACTGGCTCTGGTCGGTCATCGCCGTCCAGAGCTGAGGGCCGACGTGGCCACCGTGGCCGCCACCGTCACCGGACGTCGACGTGGTCGCCGTGTGGGCGTGCGAGAGCGTGCCCGAGCCCTTCAGCCACCAGAGCCAGTTGTCGTACTCGCGGTCGCTGGCATCGGCGAGGTCGACGACCAACTTGGCCGCGGCCCCCTCGCCGCCGCCGGCCTTCGACGTGTCGGTCACGAGCTGGTCGAGCACGAAGCTGCCACGACCCTCGGTCGGGTCGGGCTGGGTCGTCGTGGTCGTTCCCCCGGCGACCGAGGCCCCCGCCGAGTGGCTGTGGGGCGCCGATTCGTTGACCGGTGCCGCCGCCGCGGGTGCGCCGTCGACGAGGGCGCCGCCCTCGTAGGTGTCGACGCCGAGCTTCTTGGCTTCCTTCCAGTACGCCGGGATGTTGAACCCGGTGTCGCACCGCTCGCCGTCGATCTTGGCCTTGAGCGCGGTGGTCGCATCGACCGTGGACGTGCTGCTGTGGGAGGCGGCGTCCGGCGCGGCGATCACGGTCGTGGCCACCCCGAGCGCCGCGATCGCGGCCAGGGCGGGCGCGAGGCGCGTGACCCGCGGGCGACCGGCATCGAGCAGGAGCCGTACGGCGAACACGACCACGACACCTTCGAGCACGGCACACAGGAGGTCGATGGCGGCGACCTCTTCGACGATGCCCTTGTGGGATCCGACCGGCAGGCCGACGGTCCGGCTGAGCACCCACAACCCGATCACCGCCAGGTTGCCGACCGCCGCGGCGGTGTAGACGCGGCGGTTGTCGCGCCCGGTCAAGATGACCGCGGCGATCGCCAGCTGGAACCAGCCGACGATCGCGAATCCCAGCGGATCGGTGAGCCCGCTCCCGGCATGCACGGGGACCATGGCGAAGTGGATGACGGCGGCGGCGACGCTGCAGCCGGCCACCACCCAGCCGAGGTGCGGCTCGCCGGGCATCGCCTCCTTGCCCATGTCCCGCGACGGATCTACGACGGTGTTCCCCATTGGAAAGGCCCCCTGGCCGAGTACGACGCCGTGTGCGTGGGCGAGAGGTTAGGGAACCTGCACGCACCGTGCAGGAATCGCGCGTCGATAGCGTCTGGGGCCGTGGCCCCCCGGACCGACTGGAACCCCCTGCTGCGCGGCGAGTTCGCCAAGCCCTACTGGGCCGACCTCCAGGCGTTCGTGTCGGCCGAGCGCGCCACCCATCAGGTGTTCCCACCGGTCGACCAGGTGTTCGCGGCGCTCCACCAGACGCCCTACACGGAGGTGAAGGTGCTGATCCTCGGCCAGGATCCGTACCACGGCCCGGGCCAGGCCCACGGCCTGTGCTTCTCCGTGCAACCCGGCGTGCCGCTGCCGCCGTCGCTGCGCAACATCTTCGCCGAGCTCCAGTCCGACCTCGGGATCGCGCCGCCGAACCATGGTTGCCTCGATGCCTGGACCGCCCAGGGCGTGCTCTTGTTGAACACCTCGCTGACGGTCCGGGCCCGCGAGGCGGCGTCGCACCAGGGCAAGGGCTGGGAGGT
>JAOBWM010000200.1 GCA_025463365.1 Acidimicrobiales bacterium | reverse complement strand
AGCTCGAGGTAGCCAGCCTGACAGCGCTCGCATCCGTCCACGTGGGTGCGGACCCTCGTGGCGTTGGCCGCCGTGAGGCTGCCCCGCACGTACGCCGCCAGCCGTTCGCTGGCGAACCGGCACTCTGCATCCGACGACGAGCCCGACCGCGCGTGGCCCGCGAGGTAGGCCTGGCGAAGGCCCTCCCGGGCCCGGTAGGCGAGGGCCGCCACGGCGTTCGGCGTCATCCCGAGGAGGCGAGCGACCTCAGCCGGACGTTGGCCCTCGACCTCGGTGTGCCAGAGCACGAGGCGCCAGCGTTCCGGCAGGCTGGCGAAGGCCTCGCTGGCCCGGTCCTTCTCGAAGCTCTCCACCACCGGGTCGGGATCGGCCGTCGAGATCGACTCCAGGTCGTAGGCCGCCGGCGCTTCGCGCCGCTCGCGCTCGGTGCAGTCGTAGGCCAGCCGCCGGATCGTGCTCAGCAGGTACGGCCGGAACGCGGTGTCGGGACCGCTGCCGCGCTGGAGCGCGGCGAGCACTCGGGCGAACCCCTCGGCGACGAGGTCGTCAGCGTCGCTCGGCGATCGGCTCATCCGCCACGACAGCGACCGTGCCGCGCCGACGTGGCGGTCGTGGAGCCGGGCGTACGCGTCCATGTCGCCCGCTCGGGTCCTTCGGATCAACTCGATGTCGCTGTCGCCCGAGTAGGCGAGGTCAGAGAGGGCCATGAGGGGTGCGCGGGCGGACGCGGTCGGGGGTGTCGGGGCGGGAGCGTTCACGGCGGCGCAGCGCCGAGCCTAGGTGCCGCGGCCCGATCGCGACAATCTTCCGCCCTTTTCATTGCCTTTTCCGACAAATCGGACATATCGAACGTTCTTCAGGGGACCAGCAATCCTGCGACCGGGATGGGTCCTCGCGGCATGGCCCGGGGGTCGAAACCGGCCACCACCGCCGAGTTGGGGCCACCCGCTTCTGCGTCGCCCACGCCGAGGCTGATCAACAGCCGACGGCGCACGTCGGCCGGGGCTCGTCCCGCCGCTCGTTGCTCGGCGAGCGTCACGGCGCCGTCCCGCTTCGCCAGCCGTCGGCCGTCGGGCCCGACGACGAGCGGCACGTGGGCGTACTGGACCGGGGGCAGGCCGAGGAGACCGGCGAGGTGGCGCTGCGTCGGCGCCGAGCCGGCGAGGTCCGCAGCCCGCACGACCTGGCCGATCCGCTGCGCCGCATCGTCGACCACGACCGCGAGGTTGTAGGCGGGCACGCCGTCGTTGCGCCGCAGGACGACGTCGTCGACCACCGCCGACACCGACCCGATCAGCGCGTCGTCGATGATCACCGTCCGGCCATCGGACCGCAATCGCAGTGCCGGCGGCCGACCCTCCTGCTCGCGCCGGGCGCGATCGGTGGCACGCAGGTCACGGCAGGTGCCCGGATAGGCCGATGTCCCCTCATGGGGCGCCATCGCCGCCTCGCGGATCTCCCGACGGGTGCAGTAGCAGGGGTAGGTGAGACCGGCGCGAACGAGCTCGGCGATGGCCGCCTCGTAGCGGTCGAAGCGCTCGCTCTGGCGGACGACCTCACCATCCCAGTCGATGCCGAGAGCGGCCAGGTCCGCCAGCTGTGACGCCTCGTGGGTGGCGCTCGACTGGACCCGGTCGAGGTCCTCCATGCGCACCACGAAGCGACCGCCGGTCGACCGCGCGAACAACCAGGCCGCCAGCGCGGTCCGCAGGTTGCCGAGGTGGAGGTCGCCCGTGGGGCTGGGGGCGAACCGTCCGTCGGCCATGGCCGCAGCATGGCACCCACCACCGGCGGCCGAGCACACGAGGGCGACCGCCCGTACCCTCCCCCGACATGGCCGATGCACCCGACCTCGTCGCGGACCCGGCAGCGCCGGCGCCGCTGCGGTTCGCGACCACCGCCGGACGCTGGGTGCTCATCGGGACGGTCCTCGGATCCGGCATGACGATGCTCGACGCCACGGTGGTGAACATCGCCCTGCCGCGCCTCGGAGCAGATCTCCACGCCGACTTCGCCGGTCTCCAATGGGTGGTCAACGGCTACACGCTCGTGCTCGCCTCGCTGATCCTCCTCGGCGGATCCCTGGGCGACCGCTTCGGGCGTCGACGCGTGTTCACGGTGGGCGCGATCTGGTTCGTGGTGGCCTCGGTGCTGTGCGCGACCGCGCCGAACGTCGGCGTGCTCGTGGCCGCCCGGGTCCTCCAGGGCGTCGGCGGCGCCCTCCTGACACCAGGGAGCCTCGCCATCCTCCAGGCGTCGTTCCATCCCGACGATCGGGCCCGGGCCATCGGAGCCTGGTCAGGGCTGGGTGGCGTCACCACCGCGATCGGACCGTTCCTCGGCGGATGGCTGGTGAGCGCGGCGTCGTGGCGCTTCATCTTCCTGCTGAACGTCCCGCTCGGCGCGGTGGTCCTGTACGTGGCGTTCGCCCACCTGCCCGAGTCCCACGACCCCGATGCCGACGGCCGGCTCGACATCCTGGGTGCCGTCCTCGGCGCCGCCGGGCTGGCAGGCGCCACCTACGGGCTGATCGAGCGGAGCGTGCCGATCGGGCTCCTCGGAACGGCCCTGTTCGTGGCGTTCGTGGTGGCCGAGGCACGCCAACGCCACCCGATGATGCCGCTCGCCATCTTCCGCTCCCGCCAGTTCAGCGCGACCAACGCGGTCACCCTCGTGCTCTACGGCGCGCTCGGCGCGTCGCTGTTCCTGGTCGGCCTGGTGCTCCAGGAGGCGCTCGGGTACGCACCGCTCGAGGCCGGGGTGGCCACGTTGCCGATCACGGTCGTCATGCTCACGTTCTCGGCGCGCGCCGGTGCGCTGGCCCAACGGATCGGGCCGCGGATCCCGATGTCGGTCGGCCCGGCGGTGATGGCCGTCGGTCTCGTCCTGATGACCCGCGTGCACCCGGGGGTCACCTACCTCGGCGCCACGTTCCCGGCCCTCCTCGTGCTCTCGGCCGGGCTCGCCCTCACCGTGGCGCCACTGACCGCTACCGCGCTCGCGTCCGTCGACGCCCACCACGCCGGGGTCGCCTCCGGCGTCAACAACGCCGTGGCCCGCACCGGCGGCCTGCTCGCCGTCGCCTTGATCCCGATCATCGCCGGCTTCCGCCCGTCGCGAGCGGTGTCGGCCGACGCCCTCGTCACCGGCTTCCACCGCGTCTCGCTCGCCGCCGCTGCGGCCATGGCCGTCGGCGCACTCCTCTCCTGGACCTTCGTCCGGGCCGACGTCCTCGCCCCCACCACCGAGGAACTCGCCACGCCGAAGGCAGCGAACGCGGAGGTCCCCCCAAACGGCGCTGCGGCGACAGCGGAGGCGGGCGCGGAGGCCCGGCCCGCTGGCGCTACGGCGGAGGCCGAGCCCCGGCCCGCTGGCGCTGCCACGGGGGCGGATCCGGAGCCGGAGCCGGAGCCTGCGGCGGAGCCGGAGCCTGCGGCGGAGCCGGAGCCGGCGGCGAAGGCGAAGGCGAAGGCGAAGACGGAGGCGGCGGCACGGCCAGCTGCCGCGACAGCCCCGGCGGCAGCTCCTGCGCGCCTGCGCCCGAAGCCCACCTACCACTGCGCCACCGACGCCCCACCTCTCGCGCCCGACGAGTGCCCGCCGGTTCCAGTCGCCCGCACTTCCACCCCCCGCTGAGCGCCGACGCCCCCAAGCTCCGCCCGCTCCCCGCCGACGCCGCCTCCCCCTTTCCCCTTCCCCTTTCTGAGCGCCCCACGTCGCATGGGCGCGACACCAAGCGCTCAGAAGCGACGCCACCCCACCGCCCTCACTTCTGAGCGCCCCACGTCGCACCCATGCGACACAGAGCGCTCAGAAACTATTGCCCGGCCCACGGCCACCCCACGCCGGCGGGCGCTCGGGCGGGCCGGGCCAACCGGCGGCCTGGGGTTAGGCGATGGCGCCGGACGCTCGTAGGGCGGTGATCTTCTGCTCGTCGTAGCCGAGCTCGGCGAGGACGGCGTCGGTGTGCTCGCCGAGCCAGGGGACCCTCGTCTCGGGGCCTTCGGCGACGTCGCTCAGCTTCACCGGATTGCCGGGGATCAGCACGGGTTGGTCGACGCCGTCGGTGCGGGGCATCTCGACGAGCATGTTGCGGGCGGCGACGTGGGGATCGTGGACGATCTCCTCGTCGGAGAAGCACGGACCGGCGGCCACCCCGATCGCGGCCAGCGCGTCGCACGCCTCGACCTTCGTGCGGGCCGACGCCCACGACTCGATGGCCGGCCGCAGCACGTCGTCGAGGTGGTCGATCCAACCCTGGCGGTCGGCGAAGCGCGGATCGGTGGCCCACTCGGGATGACCGATGGCCTCGACCAACAGGGCGAACTGGTTCTCGCGGCCGACCTGGATGATGAACCAGCCGTCGCCGGCACGGAACCCGTGCATGATCAACGGCCCCAGCTCGCCGTTGCGCAGGCCCATGCTCCAGAAGTTGGGGACGAGGTCGGTGATGGCGACCATGGCATCGAGCATGGCGATGTCGACGCGCTGGCCCCGCCCGGTCGCGTCACGGTGACGAAGCGCGGCCAGGACGCCGATCGTGGCGAAGAGCGCAGAGCCGATGTCGCCGAGCCCGCCCATCGGCGCGACGAGCGGGGGCTCGTCACCCTGGCGCTTGAACTCGTAGATGCCCGACATGGCCTCGGCGATCGGTGCGTACGCAGGCCAGCGGTCGTAGGGCGAGCCGCTCGAGCCGAAGCCGTTGACCGACAGGTAGATCGTGCGGGGCGACGCTTCGTGGATCGCCTCCCACCCGAGCCCGAGGCGGTCGAGGGCACCGGCCTTGGAGTTCTCGGCGACGATGTCGAACGAGGGCGCGAGGTCGAGGATCAGCTGCTTGCCCTCGGGGTTCTTGAGGTCGACGCAGATGCTCCGCTTGTCCAGGTTGTTGCGCAGGAACGTGGCGCCCACCCGTCGGCCCTCGGGATCCTCCATGGCCGGCAGCGAGCCGCGACCTGAGTCCCCGCCCTTCGGGTGCTCGACCTTGACCACATCCGCGCCGAGGCGTGCGAGCAGCTGCGTGGCATAGGGCAGCGCCTGCATCTGTTCGAGCGCCAGGACACGGACGCCCTCCAGCGGCTTCCCGAACGGCAACGCCCCCTCGTTGGCCACCTCACCGAGCTGCACGCACACCCTCCGACCTCAGAAATCTGACGATCCGTCAGGTTAGGTCTTCGGCTGCGCCCGCGATCAGGTGCGGGCGTCGTCGATGGTGATGGTGGCGTCGGCGAGCAGGGCCTGGCCGACATCGATCGCCTGGTGGGGATCGATGACCGTGTCCTTCAGAGCCTTCGCGCCGCGAACCTCGATGATCTTCGAGCCGTGCAGCCGGCTGCGTGCCATCTCGGCGCCGGACAGGTCGGCGCCCGTGAGGTCGACGTCGTACCAGCGGCTGCCGTGGAGCTTCGCCCGGTAGAGGTCGACCCTCGCCGCGGAACCGCCGCTCACGTGGAGCCGCTCGGTGCGGACCATGCGCAAGGCGAGATCCTCCATCTGGCAGTCGGTGAACCGAACGTCGACGAGCGACGCGCCACCGAGGTCGGCCTCGTTGAGGCGGCAGCCGACGAAGGCCACCCGGTCGAGCGAGAGCTCCTCGAGGACCACGTTGGCGAGGTCGCAGTCGAGCAAGCTCACGTCGGTCATCTCCAACCGGTGCAGCTGCGCCCCGGTGAACCGGACGCCGGTGATGGTCGACCGGCTGAAGCTCACCCGCTCGGCGTCCGCCGCGATCGCGGAGCCGGTGGCAGCCACCTCGGACCACCCGTCGTCGTCCCGAAGCCCGTCGAGCTCGAGCGGCTCGAGGTCTGCCACCACGATCGGTGCCCGGGTCGTCGATCCCCCGAGTCCCGACGCCCCTCGGCGGGACGGACGAGCAGCAGCCGGCGACATCGAGCCATCCTGCCGCACCGATACGGTCCGGCCGCATGACGCGGATCCCGAACACGACCCCGAGTGGAGCGACGGGGGTGGTGGTCGGCGGCCAGGCGGCCGATGGGCGGTGGTTCCAGGTCTTCCTTTGGCGGCGGGGGGTGCCGCTGTGGCTCGGGCCCACCCCCTATGACAGTACGGGTCGCCTCCTCGGCCGCGCACTGCACCTCCTGCGCCATCGAGGCGACTACCTGGTCGTGGTCCGCCTCGACCCCGAGCGACGAAGGATCGTGAGCGCCGGCAACGCCTTCCGAAACGAGCAGTTCTGGCGCTACGGCCCGTGGAGCAAGCAGACAGCAAAGGTCCGCAAGACCGAGTTGGCGCGAGCGATCGACCACGGGTGGGATCCGCGCTCCGACCCGGCCGGGCTGCCTGGATCTGACGGGTCGTCAGATTCCGCTCTAGCCTGAACTGCATGCGTGGAGTCATCAGCTATGGGGCCTACTTGCCGCACCGCCGACTCGATCGGAGCACGATCGCGGCCGTCGCCGGGACGGGCGGGGGCAAGGGCACGCGCACCGTGGCCAGCTACGACGAGGACACCACCACGCTCGGCGTCGAGGCGGCTCGTCGCGCCCTGCGGGCGACGACCACCCGACCCGGTGCGCTGTGGTTCTCCACGGTCACGCCGGCCTACGTCGACAAGACCAACGCCACCATCGTCCACGCCGCCCTGCGCCTGCCGCCCGACGTGATCGCCGCCGACTTCGGCGGGGCGGTGCGCTCCGGCGTCGCTGCCCTGCGAGCCGCCATCTCCGGCGGGCCGACCGCCCTCGTGGTCACCGCCGACATCCGGACCGGCCTCCCGGGCAGCGCCGACGAATCGGCTGGGGGCGACGCCGCCGCCGCGTTGCTCGTGGGCGATGACAGCGACGGGCCGGTCATCGCCGAGCTGATCGGGTCGGGCACGGCGACCGACGAGTTCCTCGACCGCTGGCGCACGCCGGGCGACGCCCGCTCCAAGCAGTGGGAGGAGAAGTTCGGCGAGACGCAGTACCTCCCCCTCGCCCAGGCCGCGTTCCGCGCCGCGCTGGCCGACGCCGGCATCGAGGCCGATCGCATCGACCACCTGGTGGTGACCGGCCAGCACGGCCGGGCCAACAAGACGGTGCTCAAGAAGCTCGGGGTCGACGGGGCCAAGGTCATCGACGACCTGTCGGCAACCGTCGGCAACCCGGGAGCTGCCCAGCTCGGCATCCTCCTCGCCGCCGCGCTCGACCGGGCCACCCCCGGCCAGGTCATCGCCGTGCTGTCACTGGCCGACGGCGCCGACGCCCTCGTCTTTCGCACCACCGAGGCCATCACCACCTTCGAGCCTGCCAGCCCCGTGGCCGACCAGGTCGCCGCCGGCGCCCCGCTCCCCTACGGCAAGTTCCTGGCCTGGCGCGGGTTCCTCACGCCCGACCCGCCTCGCCGTCCCGAGCCGGCCCGCCCGTCGTCGTCTGCGGCGGCCCGCAACGAAGACTGGAAGTACGGCTTCGTCGGCGCCAGGGACCGCACCAGCGGCGCGGTGCACCTACCGCCGTCGCGAGTGTCGATGGAGGGCGGCGCCATCGATGACATGGAATCGATCCCGATGGCCGACGTCGGCGGCACCGTGGTGACGTACACGATCGACAAGCTCGTCTACTCGCCGAGCCCGCCGGTGGTGTTCGCCATCGTCGACTTCGACGGCGGCGGCCGAGCACCCGTCGAGCTCACCGACATCGATCCGGCCGAAGCGGCGATTGGCGCACGCGTCGAGATGACGTTCCGCCGGCTCTTCACCGCCGACGGCATCCACAACTACTTCTGGAAGGCGCGACCCATCCGGGACGTTGCATCCACGGCAGCCGAGCAGCAGGGAGCCTGACCATGGCGAGCCACGGCATCAAGGATCGGGTGGCCATCGTCGCGATGGGTTGCACGCCATTCAAGGAGCACTGGGACAAGGGCGTCGACGACCTCGCCCTCGAGGCCTCCAACGAGGCGTTCGCCGGTGCCGGGATCACCAAGGACGACGTCGACGCCTACTGGCTCGGTACCGCCCAGTCCGGCATGAGCGGCATCACGCTGGCCCGAGCGCTGCAGCTCCAGGGCAAGCCGGTCACCCGCGTCGAGAACTACTGCGCCACCGGCTCCGAGGCGCTGCGCCAGGCCGCCTACGCGGTGGCCTCCGGGGCCTACGACGTGGCCATGGCCGTCGGCGTCGAGAAGGTGAAGGACTCCGGCTACCAGGGGCTCAACGCCTTCCCGATCCCGAACGACGGCACCACCCGCACGCTCACCGCGGCGGGCTCGTTCTCGATGGTGGCCCCGGCTTACGCCGCGAAGTACGGCGTCGACATGGCGGACCTCAAGCGCACCCTGGCCCGAATCGCGTCCAAGAACCACTACAACGGCGCGCGCAACCCCCGCGCCCAGTTCCGCCGCGAGATGAGCGTCGACCAGATCTGCGCCATGCCCAACGTGGCCGGCGACCTCAGCGTGTTCGACTGCGCCGGTGTCGCCGACGGATCGGCGTCGGCCATCGTCGTGCGGGCCGAGGACGCCCACCGCTACACCGACACGCCGATCTACATCAAGGCCCTCAGCTTCGTGGCCGGCAACGGTTCCGGGCTCATGGATCCCGACTACGACTACACGTGGTTCCCAGAGATCGCGACGTGTGCCGCGGATGCCTACGCCCAAGCCGGCATCGAGCACCCCGTCGACCGCATCGCGATGGCCGAGGTGCACGACTGCTTCACGCCGACCGAGCTCGTGCTCATGGAGGACCTCGGGTTCTCCGGGCGGGGCACGGCGTGGAAGGACATCGAGGCCGGCCGCTTCGACCTCGGCGGCGAGCTCCCCGTCAACCCTGACGGCGGCCTCAAGAGCTTCGGCCATCCCGTCGGTGCCAGCGGCCTCCGCATGATGTTCGAGGCGTGGCTGCAACTGCGCGGCGAGGCCCCCGCGGACCGGACCATCTCGTCGATCTCCGGCGACCGCAACCTCGCTCTCACCCACAACCTCGGCGGCTACCCCGGCGAGATGGTCAGCTTCATCGCCCTCCTCGGCGCCTCGCTGGACTGAGGCCGAGGCGGCCGAGGCGGCCGCGGCCAGCCGAATTTGTGTCGATGTCCCACCCACGGGGTTCAGGATCGACACAAATCCCACGTCAGGGGGGGTTCAGTGGCCCCGGCGCCCGGCCGGTGACCGGGCCCACGGGTCGTAGTGGGGCAGCCGGTCGAGCGTGGGGGTCTTCTGGAGGATCGGCTCGGCGAGGGTGAGATCGGGCAGGCCCGCCTCCTTGGCCAGTTCCGCCAGGTGCGACTTGGTGCCCGAAAGCTTGGTGGTGAACAAGAAGTCCTCGCTCACGCCGTCTGGGGCCTTGGCCCCGCGCAGCGACAGGCGCAGGCCGAGGCCGGTGGCCATCCACATCCCGCGGCCCCTCGTGCCGTTCTCGTCGGGACCGCGGGCCTTCGTGTTCCACCACACCGACGTGAAGTCGTCGACGGCCACGTAGTCAGCCGCCGTCGAGCCGGGGTGGAACCCGAAGCTGATGCCCGGTGTGGTGTCACCGTCGAGGTAGCCCTGTGCGTAGAGGTCCAGGCCGGACTTGCCGCTCGTGTCGGTGCCGCCCGTGGCCGGGTAGTTGAACATGCCGCCGGCGAACGTCTGGGCTGTCAGCATCGGACCGGCGAGGTGCAGGCCGAGGTAGAGCTCCTGCACGACGGGCCCCCAGAACAGCAGGGTCTTGGGCGACGGCGGCTCGGTGCCGAACCACCAGGTGTGGAGCCGCCAGGACTCGCTGAGCTCGGGCCTGGTCCGAGCCGGGTTGCTCGAGATGCCGAAGGCGTGCGCCATCTGGCTCTGGTCGTAGAGGCGTGCCACGGCGGTCGTATCCGTGAACACGGTGCCCGTGAACACCCACTCGGGGTGGTAGTCCTGCTTCGTCGCCTGCTGGGTGAGCACGCGGGGCATGAGCGGGTCGCCCAGGAAGATCACCGTGGTCACGTGTTCCCGCTTGAGCCGCCCGACGATCGCCTGGGCCTGCGCGTTGAGGCTGTTGGGATCGAGCAGGTACTGGATCACCACGTCGATGTCCTGGCCGTGGGATCGGGCGGCGGCGAGGGAGCGCCGCTTGAGGGGCCCGAACACTGGCGGGTCCTGCTCGTAGTGGACCACCCCGAACTTGCGGATGCGGGACCGGGTCTCGGCATCGCCGGCGAACTTGGCCTTGTGGTCGACCAAGGTCTGGGCGCCGAAGCCGATCGTGCCGCCGAGCAGTTGGTCCGGCGTGGCCTGGTAGCCCCACGCATAGGGCGCGTCGGCCGCGAGCACGTCGTCAGTGGAGGCGTAGCCGCACTGGAGGCAGAGGATGTGCTGGCGCGCCAGCTCGTGCTGGTACGACGAGGTCTGGGTGGGCCCACCGATCGATGCGAAGGCCCCCATCTCGGCCACGCGCACGGCGTCGGCCTTGGCTGCGCTCGGGCTGCGTCCGTCACCGGTGGCATGGAACGCGACGACCTCGACCTTGCGCCCGTAGAGCTCGTAGAGGTGGTTGCTCATCTCCACGAGGTCGCGGACGCCCGCCATCGTGCTCGACGCTCCGTCGACCACGCCGAAGTTCTCGAGCTGCTTCGAGATGTCGAGCTCGGCCGGCAGGTAGAAGACCACCTTGATCGTGGTCGCGGTCACCCCTTGGGTGGTGGCGCCGCCGTTGTCGGCCAGGACCTGGCCACCCTGGTCCCGCCACGGCTTCGAGCCGCCCCAGACCGGCACGCACGGCGGGGCGTAGGTCGACGGGATGGCCAGGCGGGCGAGGGTCCGCTTGGTGTCGTTGTAACGACGGGTGGTGTCGCAGTGGTCGCCCCAGTCGTACCGATCGAGGGTGCCGGCCTCCTTGGCGTCCTCGTAGGTGACGGGCAGCGTCGGAAGGCGGGCGTATCCCCGGACCGTGGCAAGAGATGGCCCGCGAGGATCGGCGGTCGGTTCGCTTCGTCCCTTGGCCGTGCTGACCAGCGCGACGGCCGCGACCAGCGCGACGACCAGGATCGACGGGCCCAGCCGGCGCGCCGCCGACAAGGCGGGCCACGGACGTTCGGCGGTGGCGCTCACGACACGACCCCCGATGCGTGGTCGGACCGTTTCAGGGACTTGTCGCCCGTCCCCAGGTAGGACGCGACGACGTCCGGATGGTCGAGCACCTCGGCCGGTGAGCCGACGGCCACGACCGCACCTTGGTCGAGCGCTACGAGGCGGTCGGCGATCGACGAGATGAGGGAGATGTCGTGCTCGATCACGAGCAGCGAGGCGCCGAGGCGGTCGCGGAGGCCGAGCAGGACCGGGCCGAGCGCCTCGGCCTCTCGCTGGGCGATGCCCGACGTCGGCTCGTCGAGCAGGACGACCGATGGCCGCTGGGCCACGACGCACGCGAGGTCCACCATCCGGCGGGAGCCGGTCGAGAGGTCGCCGATGCGCTTCGAGCGGAACGCACCCAGGCCGAACAGGTCGACCAGCTCGTCCACCCGCTCGCCGATCCGCCGCTCGGCGAGCCGAGCCGACGGGAGCCGGAAGGCGCCGGCCACGAGGTCGTCGCCCTCGATCCACCGCTCCAGCGACACCGCGATGGTCTCTGCGACGGTGAGCCCGGCGAAGAGCTTGGCGTCCTGGAACGAACGGCCGATGCCGGCTCGAGCCCGGCTCGACGGCGGCGCGCCCGTGAGCTCGGTGCCGTGGAGGACGACGTGGCCGCGGTCCAGGGCGGTGAATCCGCTGACCAGATCGAAGATCGTGGTCTTGCCGGCGCCGTTGGGCCCGATCAGCCCGAGCACCTCGCCGGGGCCCACCTCGAAGGTCACCCCGTCCACGGCCGTGATGCCGCCGAAGGAGACGCTGACCTCGCGCACGGCCAACGCCGCACCGGCCGCCGACGCGCCGTCAGAGCGGTCGGAGTGGTCGGCGTGGTCGGAGTGGTCGGAGCCAGCGACGCCGGCGCTGGCGGCGAGGCCGGCGAGCGCCGGTGCTCCCGAGCCGTCGAGCGCGGCGCTGGCCGCCGGGATCGAACCCCCGGCTGGGGCGCCCAGCACGTCGCGCGCACCCTGGAGGTAGACGGCGCGCACGAGCTCGGGGTCGTCGAGGAGGTGCTCGGCCCGACCGGAGAAGCGGACCTCGCCCTTCTCCATGAAGTACGCGTGGTCGGCCACGGTGAGGGCGACGTTGACCGACTGCTCGACCACCACGATCGTGGTCCCTTCGTCTCGCAGGACCCGCAGCTCGGCAAGGAGGCCCTCGACCATCACCGGGGCCAGCCCGAGGGAGAGCTCGTCCACAAGGAGCAGCTTCGGTCGGGCCAGCAGCGCCATCGCCAGCGCCAGCTGCTGTTGCTGGCCGCCGGACAGATCCGCGGCCTTGTTGTCGCGGCGATCTTCGAGGATCGGGAACCGTGACCGGGCCCGGGCGATGCGTTCGGCGGCGTCGATCCGATCGCGACGGAACAACCAGGCCGCGACGCGCAGGTTCTCGTCGATGGTGAGCGAGGGGAACACGCCGTGGCCGCCGGGCATCTGGGCGATCCCGTGGCGGGGCACCTGCTCCGGGCGGAGGGCAGCCAGATCGACCGCACCCAGGTGGATCGTCCCGGCGGTCACCGGGGCGACGCCACCGATCGCACGCAGCAACGTGGATTTGCCCGCACCGTTCGTCCCGAGCAGCGCGGTGATCTGTCCCTCGGCGATGTCGATGTCGACCCCGAACAGGACCTGCACCTTGTCGTAGGCGACGTCGAGGCCGCGGACCGACAGCCAGCCCCGCTCGGCGGGCCGCTCGACGGAGGCGGCCGGCTCGGCCGTGGGATCGACGGATCGGCGATCGGCCACCAGGCTGGGCACGAGGATGCCGCGAGCGGCGGCGTAGCGACGCAGCAGCCCATCGCGCAGCCGGTACGCGAGCTCGGCCACGCCCCCGGGGAGCACGAGGAGGACACCGAGCACGCCGACAGCCGATGGCAGCAGCCCCGCCGGCCCGGACAGGAACGTGCGACTGCCGTCGATCAGCACCGCGCCGAGCACAGCGCCCAGGCTGCTCCCCACGCCTCCGACGACCGCCGAGATGAACACGTTGAGCCCCTCGGTGGCGGAGAAGACCCCGACCTCGTAGCGCTCGTCGATGTAGAAGAGCAGCGCGCCGCCGGTGCCGGCGAGGAAGCCGGAGAGGGCGAAGGCGCACAGCCGGGCGAGGGGCACCCGGATGCCGAACGACTGCGCCGCCGAGGGGTTGTCCCGCACGGCCCGCAGGATGCGCCCGACCCGCGTCCGGCGGATGCCCGCCACGGCCACGAAGCACAGCACCATCACCCCGACCGCGAGCTCGTACATGGCGGTGCGGCTGCCGAGGTCGATCGTTCCGAACAGCGGGCGGCGCTGCACGTCCTCGGTGGGGATCCAGGTCGCCAGCGTCGGGTTGAGCAGGTAGTTGATCGACGCCAGCGCGAACGCCAGCGTGGTCACGGCGAGGAAGATGCCCTGCCAGCGCAGCGACGGCAACGCCACCAGTACGGCCACGAGCGCCGCGGCCAGACCGCCCACGAGGAGACAGAGCGTGAAGTCCCATCGCCACTGCACCGTGGCGAGCGCGGCGACCGCCGCACCCGTGGCCGCGAACGACATCTGGCCCAGCGTGACCTCGCCGGTCCAGCCGGTGAGCACCACGACCGAAAGCGCCAGCACGATGAGCGCGACCACCGTCGACGCCCGCAGCACCTGGCTCTCGCCCAACACCGCGGGCAGCGACACCGCCCCGATCACCGCCAGCGCGATGCCGGCCCACCGAAGGGTGCGGATGGCGGGCATCCGCACCAGCTCGAACGGGATGGACCGCGGTTCCGCGGCGGACTGCCAGCTCGACACCGAATCGCGATCCGCCCGTCGATCGGATGACCGCCGCAGCAGGAGACCGGCGATGACGACGCCGGCGAGGACGGCATCGGTGAGGGTCAGCGAGTGGTTGCCCGCCGGCCCGGTGGCCTCGGTGAGGATGCCGATCGCCACCGCCGCGAGGAGCATCGCCGGCATCGACGAGAACCCGCCGAGCGCCATGGCCCCGAGCGCCGCCACCATCACCCTGAGCCCGAGCCCCGACGTGATCTCGAGACCGAGGATCCCAGCCTGGAGGTAGGTGCTGACGAAGGCGAGGATGGACGCGACCACCCACACTCCGGCCTCGATGCGCGGGACCGGGATGCCGAGCATCGACGCCCGGTCGCCTCGATCGGCGGCGGCGCGGACGGCCATGCCGAGGCCGGTCCAGCGCAGCGCCGCGCTCACCAGCGCGATGCACGACAGTGAGACGACGACGGCCATCAGCTCGGCGGAGTGGAACACGGTGGTCCCGATCGAGAACTGGATGCCGCCCGGGACCTCGAACCCGGTGCGGTCGCTCTTGGGATCGACGAGCGCCACCGCGTGCCAGAGCCGAGGCGTGAGGAGGCCCATCACGACGAAGAACTGGGCGAGCCCGATGGACGCGACGGTCACCACGAGGCGGGGCGCGGTCCGGAAGCGCTGGATGACGATGGCGTCGATGCCGATGCCGGAGAGCACCGCGGTCCCGAGCCCGACGCCGAGCCCTCCCCACCAGCCGAACCCGTGGGCGAGGTGCAGCCCGACGGAGCAGGCGAGGGCGACGACCACGGCGATCACCGCCGAGCGCACGACCGCGATGCGCAGCACCACCGTGCACCCGAGGAGCACGACGACGCCTGTGGCCGCACCGAGCAGGCCTGTGGCCGCGAGGCTCGGCGCCCCGAAGAGCACGACGGCGCCGGCGAGCGTGGCCGGGAACGTGCCGATCGACGCTTGGGCCAGGTTGATCACGCGGTTCGCCCGGTACACGAGGACCAGGCCGAGCACGACCATGGCGTTCAGCAGGCCGAGGACGACCCCTTGCAGGCTGACCCCGAGCGGCACCGGGAACCACACCAGCTGCACGGCCAGCACGACGAGGGCCGGCGCGACGACGGCGACGACCCGGCGTCCCGCGTCGAGGATCGGCTCGGCAGTCTCGATGTCCATCCCTGGTCCCCTGGCGAGACGAGCCCCACGACGGGCCGGTCATTCGTGACATCAGATACTGGCACAGTCTCCAACGTCACGGTTGGTCGTTCGCGATCAGCGGACGACCCGCAGGTCAGCGTGCGTACAGTGCTTCGATCTCCGCGGCGAAGGTGGCCGCGACCCCGCGACGCTTGAGCTTGGAGGTCGGGGTGAGCAGGTCGGTGTCGGGCAGCCATTCCTCGCCCAGGACCTTCACCTTCTTGACCGCTTCGGCGTTGTTGAAGCCGGCCATGACCTCAGGGAGCCGGGCGTCGATCTCGGCCTGCACGACGGGGTGGTCGGCCAGCTCGGCGAGCGAGAGATCACCGAGGCCGTGCTGCGCAGCCCACGCGGGAGCCGTGTCGGGGTCGAGGACCACGAGGGCGGAGACGAAGGGCCGCTGGTCGCCGATGGCCGCCGCCTGGCCCACCAGGGGGATCATCTTGAGGGCGGCCTCGAGGTTGGCGGGGCTGATGTTCTTGCCCCCGGCGGTGATGATCAGCTCCTTCTTGCGATCGACGATCTTCAGGTAACCGTCGTCGTCGAGCTCGCCGATGTCGCCGGTGTGCAGCCACCCATCGGTGGAGAGCGCCTCGGCGGTCTTCTCGGGGTCGTCGAGGTAGCCCTGGAACACGTGGGGGCCGCGGCAGATCACCTCACCGTCCTCCGCGATGGCGACCTCGGTTCCCGGCGCCGCGGGCCCGACGGTGCCCGGCTTGATGCGCTCAGGCGTCCACGTCATGAGCCCGGTGTTCTCCGACATGCCGTACACCTCCGACAGCGGTACCCCGATCGCCCGGAACCAGCTGAGGAGCTCGGGCGGGATCGGCGCCGCTCCGGTGACCGCGGCCATGAGCTCGTCGAGCCCGAGGAGCTTGCGGATGGGGGCGAAGGCGACCTCGTCCAGGAAGGCCCACGTGGCCTCCTCCTCCTCGGTGGCCGTGCCCCAGGACCGCTTGAGGGCGATGGGCCGCGCCGTCTCCACGGCCTCGTCGAACTGCTTGGCCTTCTCCGGATCAGCGGCCAGCGCGGCGGTG
The DNA here is from genome assembly GCA_025463365.1 of Acidimicrobiales bacterium. Taxonomy (GTDB): domain Bacteria; phylum Actinomycetota; class Acidimicrobiia; order Acidimicrobiales; family Iamiaceae; genus Aquihabitans. The sequence continues at coordinate 2,673 of JAOBWM010000200.1, read as the reverse complement.
AGGCCGCCGTGGATCTTCTCCCAGACGCGAGGCACGCCGAACAGGACGTGCGGGCGCACCTCGGTGCAGTAGCCGGCGATCTTGCCGGGCTCGGGGCAGCAGCTGACCTCGTAGCCGAGGAGGAGCTGCGAGTAGTGGCTCACCGTGCGCTCGGCGATGTGCGCCATCGGGAGGTACGACACGACCCGCTTGCCGGTGACGTCGAAGGGGAACAGCGCCCGGGTCGCCTCGGCGACGAACAGCACGTTGCTGTTGGAGATCATCACGCCCTTGGGCGGACCCGTGGTGCCTGACGTGTAGATGACCGTGGCCAGGTCGCTCGGATCACCCTCGGCGGCCGCCGTGGCCAGGTCGAGCGGCTCGGCGGCGAGGAGATCGTCGAGGGTGAAGTCCGACGGCCGTTCCCCCGGCCGGACCACGCCGAGCGACTTGAGCGCCGGCAGCGCGTCGCGGACGGGCTCGAAGCGGGCGAGGAAGCTGTCGTCCTCGACGATGCCCAGCACGGCACCGGAGTGGCCGACGAGGTACTCCACCTGGTCGGGCGCGCTCGAGTTGTAGATCGAGATCGGCGTGGCGCCCACCATGAGGGCGGCCACGTCCAGCACGTGGAACTCGGGGATGTTGCGCATCATCAAGACGATGCGATCCCCACGGCTCACGCCGCGCTCCCGCAGCCCCGCCGCCACCCTGGCCACCCGTGCGAAGTACTCGTCGTACGTCCACTCGTGCCAGGCGTCGCCCTCCTTCCAACGCAGGGCGATGGCGCCGCCGCGTTCGGCAACGGTGTCGACGAAGACGCCGGCGATGGTCTTGCCCTCGATGAGGTCGGTGATGGAGGTCATGGTGGGCGTCCGCTTCCCCGGTGGCCGTGAGTGACGAGCGGCATAGGACTAGCAGATGATTCCGCGCGGCGGTCCCGGATCCCCGGCCGCCAGGTTGCGAGGCGGCGATGCACGGGGCGAGACTGCAACTTGACCGATCGGTCTAGTAACCGCGCCGGACCCGCTGGGGCCGCAAGGGAAGGGGCCAACATGGCTACCGCTGTCATCGTCGATGCCGTCCGCACGCCAGGAGGCAAGCGCTACGGGAAGCTGTCGGGGTGGCACGCCGCCGACCTCGCGGCCGAAACGCTCAAGGCGCTCCAGGAGCGCAACGGCCTCGATCCCGCCCTGGTCGAGGACGTGATCATGGGTTGCGTCATGCAGGTGGGCAACCAGTCCGTCAACGTCGGGCGTTCCGCCGTCCTCGCCGCCGGCTGGCCCGAGGAGGTGCCCGCCACCACCATCGACCGCCAGTGCGGCTCGTCGCAGCAGTCGGTGCACTTCGCGGCCCAGGGCGTCATCGCCGGGGCCTACGACATCGTCGTCGCCGCCGGCGTCGAGGTCATGTCCACCACCCCCATGGGCGCCTCGGTGACGCCCGGCAGCTTCCCGATGGGCCCCAAGGTCATGGAGCGCTACGCGCCGCGTGGCGGCGTGGTCATGCAGGGCACGTCGGCCGAGCTGATCGCCGCCAAGTGGGGCATCTCCCGCGAGGACATGGACGCCTTCGCCGTCGAGAGCCACAAGCGTGCCACCACCGCCCGTGACGAAGGCCGCTTCGACAACGAGATCATCCCGGTCAAGGAGAAGCGGTTCGACCGTGAGACCGGCCAGATCATCGAGACCGACGAGATGGTCACCGCGGACGAGGGCATCCGCCCGGACAGCTCGATGGAGAGCCTCGCCAAGCTGAAGCCGGCGTTCGACCCGGAGAACGGCCAGGTCACCGCGGCCAACTCGTCGCAGATCACGGACGGCGCCTCGGCCATCTTGATCATGAGCGAAGAGAAGGCCAAGGAACTGGGCCTCAAGCCCCGTGCCCGCCTCCACGCCTTCTCGGTGGTCGGCGTCGATCCGATCATGATGCTCACCGGCCCCATCCCGGCCACGGCGAAGGTCCTCGAGAAGGCGGGCATGACGCTCGACCAGATGGACCTGATCGAGATCAATGAGGCCTTCGCCTCCGTGGTCCTCGCCTGGGAGAAGGAGTACAGCCCCGACATGAGCAAGGTGAACGTGAACGGCGGCGCCATCGCCCTCGGCCACCCGCTCGGCTGCTCGGGAGCCAAGCTCATGGCCACCCTGCTCAACGAGTTGGAGCGCACCGGCGGCCGCTGGGGGCTCCAGACGATGTGCGAAGGCGCCGGCATGGCCAACGCCACGATCATCGAACGTCTCGACTGATCGACCGCTCGAACCCCTGAACATCGGTGCCCCGGCCGTTTGCGGCCGGGGCACCGTCGCGCCCGGAGGGGTACCTCCTACGCTGGTGCGGTGCCTGCCGCCCCCGTCGCCGTCGTCCTCGCCGCGAGCGGGGGCACCGTGGCACGGACGATCGTCGCCGTAGTGGCCGCCGCCATCTTGTTGAAGGTGGGCATGGCCGTGCTGGGTGGGTTCGCCCGTCCCGTCCCCGGTCCCCCGGACCCTGGCGAGCTCCGCAAGGTCCGACTGCTGTACCAGTGCACGATCTGCGGCACCGAGGTGCGCATGACCACGGCGAACGACGAGGTCCCTGAGCCCCCACGGCACTGCATGGAGGACATGGCCCTGGTCACTCCGGTGGACGACCTCTGACAGGATCAGCGGGCCTGGTCCCTCCGGACCACATTTTCCCCAGCCTGTGGACAACACT
>JAOBWM010000214.1 GCA_025463365.1 Acidimicrobiales bacterium | reverse complement strand
CACGTGTGCCGCCGATGTCTCGTGCTCTACCCGTTGGCCCTGGTCACGGGCATCGCGGTGGCCCAGGGCACGTGGTGGCCCCATGGGATCGACGCGTGGGTGTTGTGGCTGTTCCCCCTGCCCGGCGTCATCGAGTTCGTCCTCGACAACCTCGGGCGCATCGGGTACTCGCCCCGGCGGCAGGTCGTGCTCTCCGCGGCTGGAGCGGTCGCTGCAGGGGTCGGCTACGTGCGCTACCTCCACCACACCACCGACCACCTCGTCTGGTCGGTGGTCGCCGTCTACACCGCGGTCTGCCTGGCCGCTGCGATCGCAGCCGGCCTGGGCCTGGCGCGCCCGAAGCCGGCCGACCGCGGCGCCGACTCCGCGGGCCACGGGTCGGACGCATGAACGTCGGCAACGTCGGCATGTTGGTCCGCGAGCGGATCCGCAAGGCGGTGCCGATCGACGAGTCGCTCGGGATCACCGACGGGGAGCTGTCGGCCCTGCTCCTCTGCAACCTCGTGACCACCGTGGGCCTCGCCGGCGACATCGCCCGGCACCTGCGCGATCCCGCGAACATCAGCAACGACTTCGTCTCGGGCTGGCACCTCGTCCTGTATGGCGGCGTGCTCGCGGTCGGGCTGTGGCTGGGCCTGGGAGCGATCCGTCGGGGCCCCGCGTTCGTGTCGTCCGCCTCCGGCACCGCGATCGGGTTCCTCCTGTTGTCGCTCGGCGGGATCTGCGACGCGGCCTGGCACCACGCCTTCGGCACCGAGGCGGCGGTCGAGGCGTTGGTCAGCCCTCCGCACCTCGTGGTGTTCAGCGGCCTCGTCTTCCTGCTCACCTCGCCGCTCGTCGTGCTCTGGAAGCGGCCGGCGCGCCGGCTCGGCTTCGTGGCGTCCCTGGCCGCGCTGGTGTCGTTGGTGTCCGCGGTCCTCGTCACCGAGTTGTTCACCGGCTTCTTGTCGCCGCTCGCCGGCGGCCTGTCCCTGCAACCCGGCTACGTCGAGCCGCTGATCGGGGAATCGCTGCAGGACTACGACCAGGTCCGCGGCCTCGGCATCGCGGTGTGGACCGTGGCCCTCGTCGTGGCCGCCTTCACCGTCGTCTGGGTGCGATTCCGGTTGCTGCCCGGCATGACCTTCCTCGGCTTCGTGCTCATCGGCGTCCCGGCCTTCGTCGTCGACGGCGGGGGCATCGGTTGGCACAGTCCGATCCGCCCGCTGGTGGTGGGCTTCGCGGTCGCGGGTCTCGTGGCCGAGGCGATGGTCGCGCTCCTCGGCAAGCCCACGCTCGGGCGGTTCGCGGCGTCGCTCACCGGCGCGATGGTGGGTGCGATGTTGTGGGCGGCGACCTTCGCCGAGCTCGACCAGGACGGTCGGTTGCTGTGGAACCAGTCGCTGTGGGGCGGCACCGTCACCCTCTCCGCCCTCGTGGGCGCGGCGGTCGCCGCCCTCGTCGCGCTGCCGGCGCCCACCGGGGACTCCGTGGTCGACAGTCCGCTCGGGCCTCGTCCTGCCTGACGTGGACGTCCTGTCCGCCCTGGTCACGGCCCGTAGACTTCGCCCATGACCGAGTTCGTGGTGATCACCGGATTGTCGGGGGCCGGCCGCTCCACCGCGGCCGATGTGCTCGAGGATCGCGGCTGGTTCGTCATCGACAACCTGCCGGTCTCGCTCATGCCCAAGGTGCTCGAGCTGGCCGCCCAACCGTCGTCGGACATCGAGCGGGTGGCCTTCGTGGCCGGCTGGAACTCGAGCGCCACCGAGCTCGCACCCATGCTCGGCGGCCTGCGGGCGTCGGGATCCCGAGTGCGGATCCTGTTCCTCGACGCCAGCACCGACGTGCTCATCCGCCGCTACGAGAGCACGCGCCGCCGCCACCCGTTCAGCGACGGCGAGCAGCTCGGCGTGGCCATCGAGCAGGAGCGCGGGCAGCTCGAGCACCTCCGGGCCGACGCCGACGTGGTCGTCGACACCAGCGACCTCAACGTCCACCAGCTGCGGGACCGCGTCGGGGAGCTGTTCTCCGACGACGAGGGCACGAGCGGCATGCAGGTGTCGGTCCTGTCGTTCGGGTTCAAGCACGGCATTCCCGTCGACGTCGACATGGTCCTCGACTGCCGGTTCCTGCCCAACCCGCACTGGGTCGACGAGCTGCGCCCGCTCACCGGCACCCATGCCGCCGTGCGCGACCACGTGCTCGGGTCCGACCTCGCCCAGGGCTTCCTCGAGCGGCTCGACGGGTTGCTGGACGTGCTGCTGCCGGCCTTCGAGGCCGAGGGCAAGGCCTACCTCTCGGTCGCCTTCGGTTGCACCGGCGGCCGCCATCGCTCGGTGGCCATCGGCGAGGAGGTGGCCCGGCGCCTGCGTGAGCGGGGCATCGAGCCCCGCATCACCCACCGAGACGTCGGCAAGGAAGGCTGAGGTGACCCCCGCTCGCGGCCCGGCCGTGGTGGCGCTGGGCGGCGGCCACGGCCTGTCGGCCTCCTTGCGGGCCATCCGGCGCTATGCCGGCTCGGTCGTCGCGGTCGTCTCGGTCGCCGATGACGGAGGCTCGTCCGGGCGGCTGCGCCAGGCCATCCCCGACCTGCCGGCTCCCGGGGACATCCGCCGGTGCCTGGCCTCGTTGGCCGACGAGGCGTCGCCGCTCGGCCGCGCCCTCGAGCACCGCTTCGACACCGGCGACCTCGAGGGCCACGCCTTCGGCAACCTGCTGCTCGCGGCATTGGCCGAGGAGCTCGGATCCTTCGGGGCCGCGGTCGACGAGGTGGCCCGCCAGGTCGGCTCGGTCGGTCGCGTCCTTCCGGCCACCCTCGGTCCCGTCTCGCTGGAGGGCCTTCGTCGCGTGCCGGTGCCGGCGGGAGCGCTGGGCACCCAGCGCGTGTTCGGGCAGGTCGCGGTGCAGAGCGCATCGGGGATCACCGACCTCCGGCTCCACCCTGAGCTGCCGGAGTCCTCACCCGAGGTCGCGGCATCGATCCTTGCCGCCGACCAGGTGGTGCTCGGCCCCGGCTCGCTGTTCACGAGCGTGCTCGCGGCCGCCATCGTCCCGGCCGTGCGCCAGGCGCTCCAGGCCACCAGCGCCCAGCGGGTGTACGTCGCCAACCTGCACGCTGAGGTGCCGGAGACCGAGGGCTTCGGCGCCGCCGACGAGGTCAGCTCCCTGCTCGACCACGACATCCCGCTCGACCTGGTGGTGTGTGACCCGAGCCGGCCGTGCGGGCCGGGTCCGGGGAGGGTCCCGTGCATCGAGGCGCCGGTGGGCGACGACCGTGGCCTCGTGCACCACCCGGAGCGCCTCGGCGCGGTCCTCGCCGGCATCGCCTCCTGCTCCTGACGCACCGTCAGCAGGGCCTCCCGGCAGCGGGCTCCTTTTGGCCGCTCGCAAGCGGCGTCGGGTAGGTTCCGAAGCACGCAGGGGCCTGCGGGGACCAGCCCGCGTGGCGCCGCTCCACACCACCAGAGAAGGTGCAGCACTCATGACCATCCGCGTCGGCATCAACGGGTTCGGCCGCATCGGCCGCAACTTCTTCCGGGCCGTGAGAGATCAGGGCGCCGACATCGAGTTCGTCGCCGCCAACGATCTCGGCTCGGTCGAGACGATGGCCCACCTCTTGCAGAACGACTCCGTGATGGGTCGCCTGGGCGCCGACGTGCAGGTCCACCCCGACGGCATCGAGGTCGACGGCAAGGTCATCAAGATCCTTGCCGAGCGCGACCCGGCCAAGCTGCCCTGGGGCGACCTCGGCGTCGACGTGGTCATCGAGTCCACGGGCTTCTTCACCTCCAAGGAGAAGGCGTCGGCGCACATCGACGCCGGTGCGCCGTACGTGATCGTGTCCGCCCCCGCCACCAACGCGGACGCCACCTTCGTCGTCGGCGTCAACGACGACACGTTCGATCCCGCGACCCACAAGGTCGTGTCGAACGCGAGCTGCACCACCAACTGCTTCGTCCCGATGATCAAGGTCCTCGACGACGCCTTCGGCGTCGAGAAGGGCCTCATGACCACGGTCCACGCCTACACCGGCGACCAGCAGCTCGTCGACGGACCGCACTCCGATCTCCGCCGCGCCCGGGCCGCGGCCATCAACATCATCCCGACCTCGACCGGCGCCGCTCGCGCCACCGGCCTCGTGCTCGAGAGCATGAAGGGCAAGCTCGACGGCACCTCGCTGCGGGTCCCGGTGCCCACCGGTTCCATCACCGACTTCGTCGGCACGCTCCGGGCCGAACCTTCCGTCGAGGAGATCAACGCCGCGTTCAAGGACGCTGCCGAGGGCACGCTCAAGGGCATCCTCGTGTACTCCGAGGACCCGCTGGTCTCCTCCGACATCGTCGGGACCCCGGCGTCGTGCACCTTCGACTCGGGCCTCACCATGGCCATCGGCAACATGGTCAAGGTGCTCGGCTGGTACGACAACGAGTGGGGCTACTCCAACCGGCTCGTCGATCTCACCAAGATCGTCGGTGCCGCCGCCAACTAGCAGCCACCCACCACCGGGAGCGAGACCCCACATGGCCGTCAACGGCGTGCCCCAGCTGGAGGACCTCGGCGATGTCGCCGGCAAGCGGGTCCTCGTGCGTTGCGACTTCAACGTGCCGATCCGCGACGGCGTCATCGCCGATGACCTGCGGATCCGCGCCGCGTTGCCCACCTTGGGATGGCTGCAGGAGCGCGGCGCCACGGTCACCGCGTGCACCCACCTCGGCCGACCGAAGGGCGCGCCCGATCCGGCGTACTCGGTGGCGCCGGTGCGGGCCCGGCTGGCCGAGCTCGCACCTGGGGTCGAGCTCCTCGAGAACCTCCGGTTCTCGCCCGGTGAGACCGCCGACGATCCCGCCTTCGTGGCCGAGCTCGTCGCCGGCCAGGACCTCTACGTGAACGACGCGTTCGGCGCCTCGCACCGGTCGCATGCCTCGATCGTGGGCCCGCCCCGGACCCTGCCGTCGGCCGCCGGCCGGTTGCTGGAGCGAGAGGTCGAGGTCCTCCTCGGCGCCCGCGACGATCCCCGCCGGCCCTTCGTCTCGATCCTCGGTGGGTCGAAGGTCTCCGACAAGCTGGGCGTGATCAACGCGCTGCTCGACGTGTGCGACTCGCTGATCATCGGTGGCGGCATGTGCTTCACCTTCCTCGCCGCACAAGGGCACCGGGTCGGGTCGTCCCTCCTCGAGGAGGACCAGATCGACACGTGCCGCAAGCTCCTCGAGAGTGGGACCACGATCCACCTGCCCCACGACATCACGGGCCTCGGCCCGGGCGGCAAGATCGGCGACCCGTCGGCCGGGGGAGAGGTGCGCCAGTTCGGCAGGGACCTCCCCGACGGCTGGATGGGCCTCGACATCGGCCCCGGCACCGCGGCCGCCTTCTCCGACGTGATCGAGGAGGCCCGCCAGGTCCTGTGGAACGGCCCCATGGGCGTCTTCGAGGACCCCCGGTTCGAGGCCGGCACCCGGACGGTCGCCGACGCGGTGGCCGACTGCCGCGGCTTCACGATCATCGGCGGAGGCGACAGCGCGGCCGCCGCCGCCCAGTTCGGTGTCGCGGACCGGATCGACCACGTCTCCACCGGAGGCGGCGCGTCGCTCGAGCTCATCGAGCAGGGCGACCTTCCCGGGCTCGCCGCCTTGCGCGGTGCCCCCAACGCCAGCTGACGCGGCCACCGCTCCCGGCTGCTCCCCCACCCCCGCCCCACCCCGTACGCCCCGCACCGCCGGATCCGACGACAACGAGGACCGCTTCTCATGGCCAAGGTCACCCGCACGCCCCTCATCTCGGGCAACTGGAAGATGCACCACAACCACTTCGAGGCGATCCAGACGATCCAGAAGCTCGCGTACCTGTTGCACAAGGACGACCTCGAGGCCGTCGACGTCTCGGTGCACCCGCCGTTCACCGACCTGCGCTCCGTGCAGACCGTGCTCGAGGCCGACGACATCCAGATCGCTCTCGGCGCCCAGCACTGCCACTTCGAGGAGAAGGGCGCGTTCACCGGCGAGGTGTCGCCGGCGTTCCTCGCCAAGCTGAACGTGAGCTACGTGATCGTCGGGCACTCCGAGCGCCGCGAGATCTTCGGCGAGAGCGACGAGCTCGTGAACGCCAAGGTGAAGGCGATCCTCAAATGGGGGATGACGCCGATCTTGTGCTGCGGCGAGACCCTCGACGAGCGCGAGGCCGGGGCCACCGAGGAGAAGGTGGCGGGTCAGGTCCGCGCCGGGCTCGCCGGCGTCACCGCCGAACAGGTCGGCGCCCTCGTCATCGCGTACGAGCCGATCTGGGCGATCGGGACCGGCCGCACCGCCAGTGCGGAGGACGCGCAGGCGGTCTGCGCGTTCGTGCGCGCGACCGTCGCGGACGTGGCCTCGGCCGACGCCGCCGCGTCGGTTCGCATCCAGTACGGCGGCTCGGTGAAGCCCGGCAACGCCGTGGAGCTGATGAGCCAGCCCGACATCGACGGCGCGCTGGTGGGCGGCGCGTCGCTCGTCGCCGAGGACTTCGCGGGAATCGTCCAGTTCCCGAGCCAGCGCGCCTGAGCGTCCTGACCTGCGTCGGGTCGCCGGAAAGGCATCCGACAGCCGGATGACACGTTGTCGTAACCGGTGCACTGTGTTGACCGCACCGATTTCGCGTCCAGCCGCGGGATCCACGGCACGGTCGAAGATGTCGCGTTACGGTGCCCTTCCGGCGCCG
>JAOBWM010000130.1 GCA_025463365.1 Acidimicrobiales bacterium | reverse complement strand
CAACGCCTCGACGTGGAACGTGCGCGGCGGGAGCGCCGCGCAGCGGTTCGACTACACGTACGACGAGCAGGAACTGCACGAGTGGGTATCACCGCTCCGAGAGCTCGCGGGCGAGGCCGAGGAGGCCTATGCGTTCTTCAACAACAACAACCAGACGAACGGCGTCGCGCAGGCGCCGGCCGGGGCGTTCCTGCTCCGCAAGCTGCTCGAGGAGGAGCACGTCCCCACCGCCTGATGCGCATCCTTGCCGTCACCCATGGGCCCGAGGTCGGGCCGGAGGTCTTCGCCGATGTGATCGCCGAGGACGGTCACGAGCTGGTCGAGTGGGACATCCGCTCTCGTGGCGTGCCCGCGTCCACCGACTTCGACGCGGTGATCGTGCTCGGTGGCGACCAGAACGTCGGCGAGGAGCTCGAGCATCCGTGGCTGCACGAGGAGTACGACGTGCTTCGTAGGTGGGTCGACGACGGCACGCCGCTGCTCGCGATCTGCCTCGGCGCGCAGACCCTGGCGCACGCGCTGGGTGCGACGGTGCGTCCGGTCGGCGCGCCGCTCTCGGGCTTCTACGTATCCGAGCTCACGGCGGCCGGCGGCGACGATCCCGTGCTCGGCGTCCTGCCGCATCGGTTCGAGTCGTTCAACGCGAACGGCTACTGGTTCGAGATCCCGCCGGGCGCCGTCGAGCTCGCGACCGGCCCGGTGCCCCAGGCCTACCGCGTCAACGGCAGCGCCTGGGCCGTGCAGTTCCATCCGGAGATCCGCCGCGACCAGGTGCTGCGCTGGTTCGAGGGAGACGAAACGGTGTCGCGCCCGCTCGACGAGCTCGCCGGGGAGCTGGACGAGACGCTCCCGTCCTGGCAGGAGCACGGCCGCGCGCTCTGCCGCGCCTTCCTCGCGGCCGCGCGCTCATGACGGGCTTCCCGATCGTGCTCTCGAACGGGCCGCCCGACAATTTCCAGACCGTCGCCGACGCGGGCGTGACGTTCATCGGCCCGCCGCCTGAGGCCATCGAGGTCATGGGCGACAAGGTGTCGAGCCGCATCGCCGCCCAGGCCGCCGGCGTCATGGGCGTCCCCGGCACCACGGAGTTCCTCACCTCGGGCGACGAGGTCGTGACCTTCGGCAACGAGTTCGGCTGGCCCGTCGCCATCAAGGCGGCCTTCGGTGGCGGTGGGCGCGGCATGCGCGTCGTCCAGTCCGCCGACGAAGCCCACGCCGCCCTCGCGTCGGCGCAGTCCGAGGCGCTCAAGGGCTTCGGCCGCGACGAGTGCTACGTCGAGCGCTACCTCACCAAGCCGCGCCACGTCGAGATGCAGATCATCGGCGACCAGCACGGCAACTGCGTGTGGATCGGCGAGCGCGACTGCTCGGTCCAGCGCCGTCACCAGAAGCTCATCGAGGAGTCCCCCGCCCCGAACTTCCCGGCCGACACCCGCCAGGCCATGGGCGAGGCCGCGGTCAAGGTCGCCAAGGCATGCGGCTACTACAACGCCGGCACGGTCGAGTTCCTCTACCAGGACGGTGAGTTCTGGTTCCTCGAGATGAACACCCGCCTCCAGGTGGAGCACCCCGTCACCGAGCTGGTGTCGGGCATCGACCTCGTGCGCGAGCAGGTCCGGGTCGCTTCGGGCGAGCGGCTGTCGTTCACCCAAGAAGAGGTCGACCTCCGGGGCTGGGCCATCGAGGTCCGCGTCAACGCCGAGAACCCGGCCGAGGGCAAGTTCCTGCCGGCGCCCGGTCGCATCGAGAAGCTCGTCGCCCCGCAGGGCTTCGGCACCCGCTGGGACGGCGGCTACGAGAGCGGCGACGAGGTCAGCCAGTACTACGACAACCTCGTCGGCAAGCTGATCGTGTGGGGCTCCGACCGCCTCACCGCCATCGGCCGCATGAAGCGGGCGATCAACGAGTTCGTGATCGACGGCATCGACACCACGCTGCCGGCGCAGCTGGTGATCCTCGATCACCCCGACTTCGTCAACGCCGAGCACTCCACCAACTGGGTCGAGAGCGATGCCTTGGATCTCACCGGCGTCACCGGTCGCCTCACCGGGATCGACCCCGCCACCGTCCCGCTGCCCGAGGGCGAGCCGCCCGAACCCAAGGTCCGCCGCGACGTCGATGTCGAGGTCAACGGCAAGCGCTTCGCCGTCGCCATGTGGGTCCCCGAGTCAGCCCTCGCGGCCGCGGCTCCGGCTGGTGCAGCCGGGGGCGCCACCAAGGTCCGCGCCCGCCGCGCCGGAGCCGGGGCGAGCGGTGCGGCCGCCGCCGGCACCGGTGCCATCGCGGTGCCGATGCAGGGCACCATCGTCAAGGTCGACGTGGCCGTGGGCGACACCGTCACCGTCGGCCAGGTGGTCTGCGTGCTCGAGGCCATGAAGATGGAGAACAACGTGACCTCCGACGTGGCCGGCATCGTCGCCGAGGTCAAGGTGGCCCCCGGCCAGGCCGTCGGCGCCGGCGACATCGCCGTCGGCGTCACCCCCGAACCCCCCCCCGAGTAACCCCCACCCCCCCCCCCCCCCCCCCGCAAATGGCGTAGGTGGTGGTCGATATTCGACCCTGAGCTACGCCAGATCGTGGATTGGCTCGAGGCTCTTGCCGTCGAGCGGCATGGGTGCCAGAGTGACCCCGCCTTCCCTGTCCGGCCAGCGCCGAGATCGAGCCGTTCGTCGAACGCTCGCTCGGAGCCCGATGCATGGAAGGCGGCCCGCGTGGACCTCTTCGAACTCGCCGCGAGCCAACACGGGGTCGTTCGGAGCGACCAAGCCTTGGATCTCGGCATCACCCGCGCCCGGTTCCGGACCCTTCAGCGCAATGGGGTCCTCGTCCGTTGCCTTCCGGAGGTGTTCCGGCTCCGAGGCATGCCCGAGACCTGGGAGCAGCGACTCAGCGCCGCGACCCTCTGGCTTCCGGGCTCCATGGCGTCGCACCGAGCGGCGGGGTCGCTGTGGTCGCTGCGCGGGTTCGAGTCGGCTCCGGTCGAACTCCTGGTCGAACGCTGGGACCGCCGCCAGAGGCCGCCCGGCGTGCTCGTTCACGAGACGAAGGACCTCGTGGCCGGCGACGTGTCGACCCGAGGCCGGATCCCGTGCACGTCGTTGGTTCGCACGTTGGTCGACCTTCCGGCTGTCGTTCACGAGTTCAAGGCCGGGGTCGCGCTCGACCAAGCGATGCGACGCGATCCGACGGTCCTCGCCCGAGTCGGGGCACGGCACCGCGAGGTCGCCCGACGTGGGCGCAACGGCACCACGAAGCTCCGTGGACTGCTCGCCGAGCGAGGGGTCGGGGACCACAAGGTCGACAGTGGCTTCGAGCGGCTCGCACTCCGCCTCGTCGCCGACGCCGGTCTCCCCGTCCCCGTGACCCAGTTCCAGGTCCGTGACGGCGAGCTCGTCTGCTACCTGGACGTCGCCTGGCCCGACCGCTTGGTGGCCATGGAGTGCGACAGTCTCGAACACCATCTGAGTGAGGCCGCCTTTCGTTGGGAGCGCAAGCGGCGTCGCCTCCTCTCCGGCCTCGACTGGACCGTCCTCGAGTTCACCTATCGCGAGGTCACCCAAGAGCCCGACATGGTCGCCCGCGAGCTCCGCCGCCACCTCCGCTGAGCGGAAGGGCGTAGCTCAGGGTCGGCATTCGACCCTGAGCTACGCCATTTGCGGGGGGTGGGGGTGGGGGTGGGGTGGGGTGGGGTGGGGGTTAGCAGTTCGCGAGGAGGTCGGGGCGGTAGCGGGCGAGTTGGGCGCGGGTGAGGAGGTGGGCTTCGAGGCCGGTTGCGGGGACCGTGGTGGCACCGTCGGGGAACGAGTCGCGCAGCGCGACGAGGTCGGCGTGGCGCAGGGTCGGGGACGCGAGGGGGTGGGCGATCAACAGGTCGAGGTTGGCCCGGTTGAGCAGGACGCTGAGTGGCGTCCGGGCGAGCCGGAACGCCAAGGTCGACCCGATGAGGCTGCCCTGGTCGCCGGGCAGCGCGCCGAGTGCCCGTTCCAGCTTGGGGCCGAACTCGACGTGAGCGCCCGCGGACGCGGCGACGAGCCGGCCCAGCGCGTCAGCATCCAGCGACGGCGCGGCGTCCACCGCAGCGAGGGTCTGCCCCGGCACGGTGGTCGGCACGTCGAGCACGAGCGAGACCACCAGGACGTGATCGGCGTGATCGATGCGGCACGGGTCGAGGAGGTGGTCGGGATGGGCGAAGCCCTTGGAGGACGTGGGCAAGCGAGCGTCCACCCCGGCGGCGAGGAGTCGGGCGGCCAGGGTGTCGCCGACCTGGATGTAGCGGTCGTCGCCGTCGACCAGGACGAGCAGCGGCCCGCGGACGCGCCGGAGGGCGGGTGACGAACGCACGTCGGCCACGAGGGCGCGGATCGCGGTGGTGGCGATGGGCTGGTTGAGCCGGTCGCTCGCCCGGTCGGCCACCACGGGGGTGGCCGCCACGCCGACCAGCACGGCCACCGTCACCCCGAACGCGGTCGACCTCCGCCCGTGCACGAGCTTCGGCGCCACGATCGGCGCGAGCCGCGCGACCAGCCACACGACGGCGAGCAGCTCGAAGAACGACAGCGCGAAGGCCCAGTGGTAGAAGGCGAGGCGGCCCTTCTCCGGGGAGTCGGGGATGTTGGTGCCGGTGACGAGACCGGCCACCGCCAGTGCGCCGACCATCGCCACCGCGGCCACGATCCGCCGATCGGCACGGGCCCACCAGGCCCCAGCAGCGAGGAGTGCACCGGCCACCACGAAGGTGAGCACCAGCTGAGGCGTCCCCACGTGCGCCACCAGGTCCCAGCCCCGAGGACTCGATCGGCCGAGGAAGGGCGGCACGCCGAGGACGTGGGCCACCTGGCCGGCGGCCGAGCGCAGGCCCATGTCCTGGCGAGCCGGATCGCCCGAGTACGACGCCAGGGCCGACAGGTTGCCCGGGTGGCCGGTCAGCTGCTGCCACAGGACCGGTGACCACACCACGATCCCGGCACCCACCGCGCCACCGAGCCAGCCCAGCTGCGCCCGGCGGGACAGGCCTCCGTCGGGGTCGCCCCGGACCACCCACCACGCTGCGCCCACGAGGCCGACGCCGGCCACCACGGCGCCGGCGGGGAGCACCGACAGGTGCTGCTGGGCGGCGAAGGACCAGACCACCACGGCGAGCGGCGCAAGGCGGAGGTCCCCGCACAGCAGCGCCCACACGAGGACCGCGCCGGCCAGGAGCGGGAACCGGCCGATGTTGGAGCTGATCGGCTCGACGACCCCCGCGGCCCCGGCCGAGAAGCACCCCAGCGCGAGCAGCACCGCCGCCAAGCTGCCGCCCCGCGGACCGACCTGGCGGAACACCGCCCATGCCGACACCACCAGGCAGGCCGCGACCAGCGACGCGGTGACCAACAGGAACCCGGTCGTGGGCCCGAACAACCGGACCGATGGTGCCAGCAGCTCGAACTCGATCGGTCCCGGATGCGCCACGTTCTCGGCTCGTTCGCCGTAGGAGCCGCTCGTCGACGGCTGGCCCACCAACGGGTTGCGCGACGTGCCGACGTCTCGGGCCCGCATCTCGATCAGCGCGTCGTCGCCCTGGGGAATCCATCGTCCGTGGTTCACGGCGGCGGCCACGAACGGGATCAAGACGAGCAACAGGGCCACCACCGCGGCGCCGATGCGCCCCCGCCGATCCAGGTCACGCAGGCGGAAGCGCTCGTGTTCGTCCGGGCCCATGGAACGCCGACGTTAGAGGCCAGGCCTCGTGTGCCTGACCCTGCTCAGTCCGCAGCTTCGGTCAGCGCCTCGGAGAGAGCCGGGTGCACCAGCACGCTCTCGGCCAGGTCGATCACCTTGAGGCCGGCGGTGACAGCGACGGCGATCACCGAGATGAGCTCGGCTGCGTGGCGCCCGACGATCGAACCGCCGAGCACGACACCCGTCGCCGGGTCCGAGACGATCTTCACGAAGCCGCGGGGATCGTCGTTGATCAGCGCCTTGGCCGACGCCGAGAACGGGACCTTCGTCACGCGCACCTTGCGGCCCATCGCGAACGCATCGACCTCGGCCAGGCCGACGTCCGCGATCTCGGGGTCGGTGAAGATGGCCGAGGCTGCCTTCTCGTAGTCGATGTGGCGGTGCGGGCCGGCGTGGAGGCCGAGGGCGTGCTCGGCGATCTTGCGGCCCTGCATCGCGGCCACCGACGACAGCGGCAGCTTCCCGGAGAGGTC
>JAOBWM010000097.1 GCA_025463365.1 Acidimicrobiales bacterium | reverse complement strand
GGGTCCAGCGCGCCGGGCACGGTGTGCACCGCCCGTCGTCGGAGCTGGGACACCACCACGGCGACGGGATCTCGGTAGACGAAGGCCATCGGCACCGAACCGAACGCCCTGCGGTAGTGGTCCAGCGAGCGAGCAGCCCAGCTGTCGAGCTTCACGACCAGCCCGCCCGACCGGTCAGGCGACCGCCCGAGCACCGAGATCAGGCTCCGGATGGCTGCGGCCCGTTCCTCGTCGCCCAGCCCGGGAGCGCGGGCCACGGCATCGATCACGCCGACCTCCGACAGCACCCGGACGCCGGCGGCACCGAGCATCGAGGCGAGGAGGGTGGAGCCGCACCGGGACTGGTGGAGGATCACCCCGCGCACCGGCGGCCCGGTGACGCGGGCCGCCTCCGTCACGACAGAGGCCAGGTCGGTGCACCGCCGGAAGGCATGGTTGAACGGATGGCTCAGCCAGCGCTGGACGTCACCCTCGAAGAACGGGGCGCGGAGCACGCCGTCGGACCAGCACCACTCGAGCGACGCCGGCGGCCCGGCGTGCCCGATGACGGGCAGCCATCCCTCGAGCGAGCCCTCGCCGCTCAGATCCAACGTTCGAACCAGGCCCGCCGACCGGCGTTCACCGCGGCATCGACCTCAGCCGGCTCGACCGCGAGCCCGCGCTCGGCGGCCGCGGCCACCACCTCGGACACGAAGGCCGCCGGCGCCACCCCAGCGAGCGTGCGGGCCAGCGCGGGATCGTCGAAGACCAGCTGCCGGAACGCGACCCAGTCGTCGGCCATCAGTTCCGGCTGGGGAAGATGCCCTCGAGGGCAATGATGAAGTTCACCACCAGGTACGGCGGCAGGTTCGGGTGGGGTTGGCTGCCGCCGACCAACGAACCGGCCGCCCCGGCACCATCGGGCTGGCCGTACGCACCACCACGGGCCGGCGCGGTCCCGGTGGCCCGGTTGCTCGTCGGGTCACCGGTCGAGGCGGCCCCCGCGTGCTGGTGGGCGGGGATCTCCGCCGTGGTGAGGGTGACGGCCTCCACACCCGCGGCCTCGCCCTGGTCGCGGTTGGCGAGGCCGGGTCCCTGCCCGCGGTGGACCGGCATGCGGCCCCGGAAGTCGGGAAGGCCGAACGTGGTCTGCCCGTTGCCCCCGTACGTGGTCCCGAGCAACGAGAAGAGCGCGGTGTTCTGGGAGATCGGGAGGAGCTGCCCATTGCACATCGCCCATCCCCGCGGCGCGAAGGTGAACCCGACCATCCGGATCTCGCCGATCATGGGTTCCGTCATTGCTGTCCTCCTGCTGGCGTGGTCAGCGACCGATGATCCGGCGCTGGTCGATGATGGCCTCGTAGTCCTGGGCGCGGACGCCGCGGCCCACGGGGCTGACGAAGAGCTCGATCGAGCCGAGCTCGGGATGTGAGAGCGTGCGGGTGGCACCGGGTTGCACGCGTCCGGCGGCTCCGCGGAACAGCAGCGAGAAGTGCTCGCCGGTGGTCTTGGCCGCATCCGGTGCGGACCCGGCGGCGCGAGCCACAGCTTGGTCCAGGACCAGCCGCCGCGGCCTGAGCCCACCTTCCATCACGAACGTCGTCCCGATCGCGGCCACGAACGCACCCAACGCGGGCAGCGCCGCCGGCGCGGTTGCCGACCCACCGGCCGGGCGATCGCGCTCCTCGGACCGGGCAGGCGAGCGGATCACGGCGGCGACCGCCACCGTTCCGGCCACCGCGGACGCGCCGGCCACGAACGCTCGGCGCGAGATCGGCTCGCGCGGCCCGGCGCAGCTCGGAGCGGTGATCGCGGTCATGCCGGCGAGAACAGCGCCGACCAGCGCGCGTAGCGGGCGAACGTGGAACCGGGTTGGGTGATGCGGACCACGAGGGAATCCGAGGCGGTGACCGACACGGAGTCGGCGTCGGTGCAGGTGGTCTCGGCCGAGGCGACGGTGCACGCGATCGCGGTGTCGGTCCCGTTCTTCACCAGCGTGAAGGTCAGGCTGGCCCCGCCGACCTGCTTCGCAGCGCGGAAGCCGCTGACGGTGGCGTTGGTGCCGGCGACGAAGTCGGCATCGGCCGCGGCGAGCGCGACCGCGGCCGTCCCGTCCGTGCCGACGTAGCCGGTCGTGTCGGCCGCATCGACGAACGCGACCTCACCGCTCTGGCGCACCGGCGTCGAACCACCGGGCGCTCCCGGATCGCCCTTGTCGCCCTTCTCGCCGGGTGCACCCGGCTCGCCAGGAGCACCCGGCGCACCAGGTGCACCGGGGGTCCCCGGGTCACCCTGGTCGCCCTTCGCCCCAGGTGTACCCGGATCACCCTGGTCGCCCTTGGCTCCTGGCGTGCCGGGGTCGCCCTTGTCACCCTTCACCCCCGCGGTGCCCGGATCGCCCTTGTCACCCTTGGCCCCGGGGGTACCCGGCGTCCCGGGATCGCCCTGATCGCCCTTGGCTCCTGGCGTGCCGGCGTCGCCCTTGTCGCCCTTCGCTCCGGGAGTGCCGGCCGCGCCCGAATCGCCCGTATCGCCCTTGTCCCCCTTGTCCCCCTTGTCGCCCTTCTCGCCGGGCGCTCCCGGATCGCCCTTCAGCCCCGGCGAGCCCTGCTGGTTCCACTTGACGGCGATCTCGCTGGACGTGCACTTCTGGCCGCGCGCCGGATCGATCACGCGCAGCTCGCCGGTGGCGCCCTTCACGCAGCCGTGCATGGTGCCGTCCCCGTCGGGGATGCACGCGTTCAAGCCGAACGCGAGCAGCACAGCGACGAGTCCACCTCCCACCGCGTGGAGCCGGCCTCGTGGTGAACGTCCAGACATCGGACACCCTTTCCGCAATATCCCGCAGGCCGACTGGATGTGCCGGCCGTCGCAGGGAATGTAGTCCGGCGACCACCGACCGTGCTCGGAAAAACGCAGGGGGCTGCTCAACGGCTCGCGGCGAGGCGCTCCCTCGGTTCACCGAGCGGCAAGGCCCGGCACGACGGGCGCTCGGCGCAACACGATGTCGATCGTCGGCTGTGGTCCGCGGTCCACGATCACCAGGCGACCGTGGTTGGCGCCCACGAGGCGACGTGCCAGGGGCAGCCCGAAGCCGTGGGGCTCGGCCTCACCCACCGCGCCGGCATCAGCCTCAGGCTGGTCCGCCGATGGGGCGAAGCCCGGCCCGTGATCGGTGATGCGCACCGTCGCCGAGTCGCCGGTGAGGCGAACCGAGACCCGCACCTCGCCCTGACCGTGGCGAACGGCGTTGTCCATGAGCGCGTCGAGCGCCTGGCGGAGCAGCGGCTCGGCCCGGCCCAACACCCACACGTTCGCCGGGCCGATCACGACCAGCGGGCGGCCGGATCGGGCCAGCACGCCGTTCCAGTCGCGTCGAAGTGCGTCGAGCATCGGGCCGAGCTCGATCCGCGCCGGCTCCACCGAGGAGGTGCGGGCCAGATCGAGCAGCTGGTCGATCGTCGCGTCGAGCCGGGCGATGTCCTCGAGGGCTTCGTCCAACACGATCGTGGGATCCGGCCGCGGGAAGCGGAGCTCGGTCTCGATGTTCGAGCGGAGCGCGGCCAGCGGGGTCCGCAGCTGATGCGACGCATCGGCGCTGAAGGCCCGCTCACGCTGCAGGAGATCGTCGAGCTGGCGGGCCGTCGCGGCCAGGGCGGCTCCCGCGTCGTCGACCTCGGCGATGCCCGTCGGACGAGTCTCGATCCCGAAGTTGCCGTCGCCGAGCTGGACGGCGTGGTCTCGAAGCTGTCGGACCGGTCGGACCAACCGGCCCGCCACCACCCGGGCGACGGCCGCCCCGACCACGATCACGCCCAGCCCCAGAGCCGCGAGGAGCAGGGTGGCGCGTTGGGCCCGACGGTCGGCAACGGTCGTGGGCTCGCTGGCCCGGACGACCCCGATGACGGTCTCGTGGTCGAGGACGGGGATGGCCGCCACGCGGGTCTCGCCGTGCTCGACCTGGCGAACCTGGTTCTCCAGCGCACCCTTCACCGCCGCGTCCGCCCGGCGCGGTCCCGCACCGGTCACGCGATTCCCCCTCGCGTCGTAGAGCGCCAGCGCGATCCCGGCACCGGCAGGGAGTTCGACGGGGTCGGCACTGGAGGCGAAGTCGCTCGGGACCTGGCGCGACGCGAGCACCGCCCGTCGTTCGAGTCGAAGCGCGGCTTGCTCGTCGACGAATCGCTGGACGACGACGACGAGGGGCAGCCCGAAGAGCACGACGGCCAGAACGGCGACCGCCAAGATCCCGGCCGTGACGCGGCGCCTCATCGACGCTCGAGGCGGTAGCCGACGCCCCGGAGGGTCGTGATGCGACTCGGTCCGTCGCCACGATCGATCTTGCGGCGCAGGGCGGCGACGTGGAAGTCCAGCGTCTTGGTCGACCCGAACCAGTGCTCGTCCCACACGTCGGCCATCAGCGTCTCGCGCGTGACGGCATCGCCGACGTCGCGCAGCAGCCGGCTCAGCAGGTCGAACTCCTTGGGACGGAGGTCGATCTCCTCCTCGACGATCCAGGCGCGCCGGGCGCCGTCGTCGATCCGCAGGTCGCCCACCGCGCGGGTCCCGGTCCTACCCGGATCGGATCGGCGCAGCTGGGCGCGGACGCGGGCCAGCAGCTCGGCCAACTTGAACGGCTTGGTGATGTAGTCCACGGCCCCGGCGTCGAGGCCGACGACGATGTCGAGCTCCTCGTCGCGCGCCGTCAGGATCACCACGGTGGCCGCCGGATCGGCGTCGTGGATCTGCCGGCAGAGGTCGAGCCCGTCGGCGTCGGGCAGACCGAGGTCGAGCAGGACCAGGTCGACTGGATCCGCCGCCACCGCCGCGAGCGCCTCCGCTCCCGTCGAGACCCAGGTGGCCCGGTAACCGGTGCCCTCGAGGGCACGGCCGAGGGACTCGCCGATGTGCGGGTCGTCCTCGACGATGAGCACCCGTTCGCCAGCCACGACCCGAACGGTAGGGGTGCACGTGCCGGGCAGGCGCGCCGTCGGCGGAGTTCTGGCCGTCCGCTCACCTTCCGCCCGGGCTCCGCTCGTCGAGCGATCCGTACGTTCGGATCGTTGCCGTCCCCTCGCCGATCCGGAGAACCTCCGATGCGCCCTGCTCCCCTCCTTGCCGCCGGCGTCGCGGCCTTGACCATCACCCTCGCTGCCTGTGGCGGTTCGAGCCCCTCCACCGCGTCGGGTCCCGCGCCCGGCGGGTCGCCCGCCGGCTCGACCACACCGTCGGGGGCCGCCGACCCGAACGCGCCCGAAGTGGTCGCGCCGGGTGACATCCCCGACGATCAGGTCTTCGTGTCCTACGCCCCACCAGGCGCCACGTTCTCGATCAAGGTGCCCGAAGGGTGGTCCCGCGCCACCAGCAACGGCACGGTGACCTTCACCGACAAGTACAACTCGGTCGAGGTGCGATCCGAATCGAACTCGCCGGCGCCGACCGTCGCGTCGGTGCGGGCGACCGGCCTCCGCGACGTCGCCACGGACCCGAGCTTCAAGCTGACCAAGGTCAGCGCCATCACCCGCAAGGGCGGGCCGGCCATCCTCGCCACCTACGCCATCGGCTCACCGCCGAACGCCGTGACGGGCAAGAAGGCGCTCCTCGCCGTGGAGCGCTACGTGTTCGGCCACAACGGCACGACGGTGGTGCTGACCTTGTCAGGAGCCAAGGGAGCCGACAACGTCGACCCGTGGCGCATCGTGAGCGACTCGCTCACGTGGAAGTGAGCGCCGTGACCGCCCCAGCCACCGCCCCGGCCACCACTGCGGCCCCGGCCACCTCGGATGGCCCTCCGGCCCTCGATGCCACCGACCTGTATCGCTTCTACCACGCAGGTGACGAGGAGACGTTGGCCCTCAAGGGCGTGTCGCTCGAGCTGCGCGCCGGCGAGATCGTCGCCGTCACAGGCCCCTCAGGCTCCGGCAAGTCCACGTTGCTCGCGTGTCTCGCCGGGCTCGACGAGCCCGATGGCGGCATGGTGCGCTACGGCACCGAAGCCATGTCTCGACAGAGCGAGGCCGATCGTGCCGCCCTGCGTGCCCGGCGCGTCGGCATGCTCTTCCAGTCCGGCAACCTGCTCGACCACCTCACGGTGGAGCAGAACGTGCTCATCGCCCAGCGACTCGCGGGGCGCGTCGACCGCGCCGCGGCGCGCGACGTGCTTCGCTCCGTCGGGCTGAGCGACCGGGCCGGCGCCACGCCGACCACCCTGTCTGGCGGCGAGGCCGCACGCGCCGGCCTGGCGGTCGCCCTCGCCAACGAGCCGACGGTGATCCTCACCGACGAGCCGACGGGAGAGCTCGACGAGGGAACCGCAGATCGGCTCATGGCGATGCTGCGCGAGCGGGCAGCCGCCGGCGCCGCGGTCCTCATCGTGACCCACAACGCCGCCGTCGCGGCCGAGGCGGACCGGCAGATCCAGCTCCTCGATGGCCGGATCCACGGCGAGTCGGACCGATGAGCGATCCCGCGCTCGCCTGTGCTCGAGGTGTCGCCCGCGCGTTCGGCGAGGGTCCCGGCGCGGTCGTCGCCGTCCACGACGTCGACTGCTCGATCCGGCGCGGTGACCGCATCGCGCTGATGGGCCCGTCGGGCTCGGGCAAGACGACCCTGCTCCACCTGCTGGCCGGGCTCGACCGTCCCACCACGGGCACCGTCGAGTGGCCGGGGATCGGCACCCTCGCCGAGCTGCGACCCGGCCCGGTGGCTGTCGTGTTCCAGGCCCCCAGCCTGCTGCCGCCCCTCGACGTCGCCGAGAACGTGGCCCTCCCGCTGCTCCTGGCGGGGGTCGACCGCCACGAGGCGCGGCGGCGCGCCATCGACGCTCTGACCCTCCTCGGCTTGCAGGACCTGACCTCCAAGCTCCCCGAGGAGCTCTCGGGCGGCCAGGCCCAGCGAGTTGCGATCGCCCGCGTGGTGGCCGGCCAAGCCCAACTCATCCTCGCCGACGAACCGACGGGTCAGCTCGACCACCGCAACGGCGCCGCGGTCATCGACACCCTCGTCGACGCGGCCGCCCACACCGGAGGCGCTCTTGTGGTCAACACCCACGACCCCGCGGTCGCCGAACGGCTCGACGTCCGGTGGTCGATGACCAACGGAACGCTCCACCTCGCAGAGCATGCGCCATGTTGAGCCGCGCTCGCTCCAGCAGCGCTTGGGTGCCGTTCACCTGGATCCGCGCCACGCTCGCCCGCCGCACGGGGCGGCTGGCCGCCACCGCGATCGGCGTCGCGCTGGCCGTCGGCCTGCTCGCCTCGATCGGTGCGTTCCTCTCGGCCTCCAAGGCCACCATGACCTCGCGGGCGGTGGCGACGGTCGCGGTGGACTGGCAGGTCGAGACCCAGGCAGGGGGCGACCCCGCGACCGTCGCCGGCCAGGTGGCAGCCACGCCGCACGTGACCGCGACTCAGCCCGTGCAGTTCGCAACGTCGTCCGGGTTCCGGCTCGCCAGCGGCTCGACGGTCCAGACCACCGGCTCGGGCCAGGTCCTCGGCATGGCCCCGAGCTACCGCACCACCTTCCCGGGCCAGATCCGCGACCTGGCCGGCAGCGGACAGGGCGTCCTCCTGTACCAGCAGACCGCGGCCAACCTCCAGGCGGTGCCGGGAAGCACCATCACCATCCAGCGCGACGGGCTCCCCCCGGCGCGGGTTCGCGTCGACGGCATCGTCGACCTCCCGCAGGCCGACACGCTGTTCCAAGACGTGGGCGCGCCGGTCGGCGCCCAAGCGTCGGCGCCCCCCGACAACGTCGTGATCGTTCCCACCGCGACCTGGCATCGGCTCTTCGACCCGTTGGCCAAGCAGCGTCCCGACCTCGTGCACACCCAGGTCCATGCCCGGCTCGACCACCGACTGCCCCGCGACCCCGCCGCGGCCTACAACGCCACCACCGGCCAGGCCCGCAACCTGGAAGTGAAGCTGGCCGGGGCCGGGCTCGTCGGCGACAACATCGGTGCGACCCTCTCGAGTGCCCGGGCCGACGCCCTGTACGCCCAGATCCTCTTCCTGTTCCTCGGGGTGCCCGGCGCGATCCTCGCGGGACTGCTCACCGCATCGGTTGCCGGATCAGGCCGCGATCGCCGCCGGCGCGAACACGCGTTGTTGCGCACCCGCGGGGCGACCACCCGCCAGCTCACGCACATCGGGTTCGCGGAGGCCGGTCTCGTCGGCATCATCGGCTCGGGCCTCGGACTGGGACTCGCCGCGGTCGTGGGACACCTCGCGTTCGGCACCGCCCGGTTCGGAGCGACCACCGCAGACGCCGTGGCGTGGTCGGCAGCCGCGGTGGTCGCCGGGCTCGCCATCGCGGCCGCCGCTGTCGCCATCCCGTCCTGGCGAGCCGCGACCGACACGACGATCGCCGAGGCCCGCCAGACCGTGGGCCGGGCCCGCAACCCCCGCTGGATGCGCTGGTACCTCGACGTCATCCTGCTGGTGACAGCAGTGGTCGTGTTCTGGCTGACCTCTCGCAACGGCTACACGCTCGTCCTCGCCGTCGAGGGGGTGCCGGCGATCTCGGTCAGCTACTGGGCCTTCGCCGGCCCGGCGCTGCTCTGGATCGGTGCCGGCCTCCTCACCTACCGCCTCTCGAACCTGTTCCTCCATCGAGGCCGGCGGGCGCTGACCATCGGCCTGACGCCGCTCGCCGGTGGGTTGTCCGACACGGTGGCGGCCAGCCTGCAGCGCCAGCGGCGGCTGGTCGCACGAGGCGCCGCGCTCGTCGCGCTGACCATCGGCTTCGCCGCCTCGACCGCGGTCTTCAACAGCACCTACCGGCAGCAGGCCGAGGTCGACGCCGTGCTCACCAACGGCGCCGAT
This sequence comes from Acidimicrobiales bacterium, assembly GCA_025463365.1. Lineage (GTDB taxonomy): Bacteria > Actinomycetota > Acidimicrobiia > Acidimicrobiales > Iamiaceae > Aquihabitans. The sequence goes on along the minus strand of JAOBWM010000097.1, from coordinate 8,352 downwards.
GTCACGGTCACGATGTCGCCCGGCGCCGTCGTCGGGCCCGATTCCTCCACCGCCCACCGGATCGCGGCCGCCCCGGGCGTCCGCCACGTGGAGGCCCTGCAGCACCGGTTCGCCTACGTCGGTGCTGACCTCCAGGACCTCTACGGCATCAACACCAGCACGATCGTCGGCGCCGGGCGCCTCCAGGACGCGTACTTCCAGGGCGGCACCGCCCACCAGCTCATGGCAACGCTCGCCGCCAAGCCCGACAGCATCCTCGTGTCGGCCGAGACCGTTCACGACTTCCAGCTCCTGCCGGGCGATGCCCTCACGCTCCGGCTGCAGAACGGCCGCACAAAGCAGTACTCGGACGTCAAGTTCCACTACGTCGGCGTGGCCAAGGAGTTTCCCACCGCGCCCCGGGACAGCTTCCTGCTCGCCAACGCGGACTACATCGCCCGCCAGACAGGGACAGCCACCATCGGCTCGTTCCTCGTCGACACCGGCGGCAAGAACACCACCACGGTCGCCCACCAGATCCAGCGCCAGGTCGGGGCGAGGGGGACCGTGACCGACCTCGCCTCCAGCCGCAAGGTCATCGGCTCCAGCCTCACGGCGGTCGACCTCGCGGGCCTCACCCGGGTCGAGCTCGGCTTCGCGCTCGCCCTCGCCGCCGCTGCGACCGGCTTGACCTTGTGGCTCGGCCTCGTCGAGCGCCGCCGGACGTTCGCCATCGCCGCCGCCCTGGGAGCCGACGCCCGGCAGCTGGGCGCGTTCGTGTGGGCCGAGGCCGCCGTGGTCACGATCACCGGGCTCGTCACGGGATCGGCGATCGGCTGGGCGCTCACCAACATGCTCGTGAAGGTCCTCCAGGGCGTGTTCGACCCACCACCTTCGGCGCTCGCGGTTCCGTGGGCCTACCTCGGCGTGCTGGGTGCAGTGAGCGTGCTCGCGACGATCGCCGCGGCCCTCGCCGCAGTCACCACGGCCCGACGGCCGCACATCGAACTGCTCCGCTCGATCTGACCGAGGGACCGAGCGACCGAGCGACCGAGCAACCGCCGGACTCAGGTCGGATCGGGGACCGGCAGTTCGAATCCCACGGCCGCTCCTGGCCCATCGGTCCGGGCGGTGGCCCACACCGTGCCGCCGAGACCTTCGACGACCTCACGCACGATCGCCAGGCCGAGCCCGGATCCCGGCAGCGTGCGTGCTGTCGTCGCTCGATAGAACCGGTCGAAGACCCGATCTCGATCGGACGCGTCGATCCCGGGACCACGGTCTCGCACCTCGAGTCGGCCGCCCGCCACGTCCAACTCGATGGGGCTGTCGGCGGGGGTGTACTTGACCGCGTTGTCCAACAGGTTGGCGATCGTCCGCTCGATCAGGTGCGGCCGTGCCGACACCAGCACGTGGTCGTCCGAGGAGTGGAGCTCGATGGCGCGACCACTGCGCCGGCCGCTGCGCTGCGCGACGTCGCGAGCGACGGCCGCGAGCGACAACAGCTCGAGCTCCTCGTCGTCGGCGCGGTCGGTCGCCAACTCGACCAGCTCGGTGAGCAGGTTGGTGAGCTCCGCCACGTCCACCTGCACCGCGTCGAGCACCTCGCGCCGCTCCTCCGCGGGGATGCGATCGAGGTTCTCGAGGTGCTCGAGGTTGGTGGTGAGGCTCGTGAGCGGGGTGCGCATCTCATGGCTGGCGTCGTCGACCAGCCGGCGTTGCTGGTCACGCGACATCGCCAGCGCATGCACCATCGAGGTGAGGCTCCGTCCCAGGCTGCCGACCTCTCCCCGGCCGTCGTCAGGGATCGGCGTGGCGAGATCACCGGTGGTCGCGATGGCCTCCGCGGTGTGGCGCAGGCGCACGATGGGTCGAGTGATGCCGCGGGCGAGCGCCCACCCGGCGAGGAGGGCCACGGCGACGCCGGCCGCCACCAGCGCGGCCAGTCGGAGACGCAGGCGCGCCAGGACGTCGTCGTCCTCGGACAGGCTGCGGGCCACCTGGACCGAGCCGCGCGAGGTGTCGGCCACGAGGACCCGGTAGCGCGATCCGCTCACGCGCACCGTGCGGAACCCGGCGGGGGCGTGATCGGGAACCGCCACCGATCCGTCGGCAGACGAGACGCAGTTCGTGACCGACCCCGACGCATCCACGACCTTGACATCGGTCGCCGGCGCGACGTCGGCCGCGTCGGGGCATGTCGGCGCATCGGAACCACCCGATCCCGGATCGGGGCCGCCATGCCCACCGGGCCCACCCGGTTGGTTCCCGACCCGGGCGGCCACGGCCGTGAGCGATTGATCCACGCTGCGGCGAAGCTCGCGCTCCGTCGTGAGGTACGCACCGAGCCCCGCCGCGGAGCCGACCGCGGCGGCGATCACTGCAAGCGCCAGGCCGATCTGCCACCGGAGGCTCACGGCTTGCGCACCACGTACCCGACGCCCCGGACCGTGTGCACGACCCGGTCGCCACCATCGCGCTCGGTCTTCTGGCGGAGGTAGCCGATGTAGACGTCGAGCGACCGGGACGTCGTCTCGAAGTCGTAGCCCCAGATCTGGGCATAGATCGCGTCCCGGCTGAGGACGATGCCGGCGTTGAACAACAAGAGCTCGAGGAGGTCGAACTCGGTCTTGGTGAGGTCGAGCGCCAGACCCCTCCGCCAGGCGAGCCGGGCCGCGGGGTCGAGCTCGAGGTCGCCGACCGAGAGCCGGTCCTCAGATCCCGAGACGCTGGTGCGGCGCAACAGCGCCCGCAGCCGAGCGGCCAGCTCGCTCATGGCGTAGGGCTTCACGAGGTAGTCGTCGGCACCCGCGTCGAGGCCGGCGACGCGGTCGCGCACGTCGTGGCGGGCCGTGAGCATGAGGATCGGGAGATCCGGATGGCGCGAACGGAGCGTCCGGCAGGCCGTCAGCCCGTCCACCTCCGGCATCATCACGTCGAGCACGACCACGTCGGGCAGGTCGCCCTCGGCCGCCGTCAGGGCCGCTCCGCCATCGCTCACCGCCGTGACGGAGTAGCCCTCGAACCGCAGACCCCGCACGAGGGATTCGCGGACGCCCTGATCGTCTTCGGCGACCAGCACACGGCGCGGCTCGATCGACGGAGGGGCCGCGGTCATGGCAGGGAACCGTACCGATGGTCTGCAAGAGCACCGTAAGAACTGGCGGCACAGCAGGGACTTACGCAGTTCTTGCACGACCCTGGAAGCCGTCTTACGAGGGGCCTCCATCGTGGTCGTCGTCCACCCCGGACGTTCGAACCCAAGGAGACCACAACCATGAACCCCTTCAAGAAGGCCGCCGTCGGCGGTGCCCTCCTGGCCGCCACCCTCGGCGGCGGTGCCCTCGGTGCCAGCTTCGTGAGCGGTACCGCCGGCGCGCAGACCAACCCGACGACCACCGCAGCCACCGCATCGACGTCGAGCGAGCAGCCCGCGCCGACCGGCCAGGCGCCGCAGGACCAGCGCGACCCGAGCAAGGGTGGCCACGTCGCCAACGGGATCACCGAGAAGGTGCTCACCGGCTCAGACGCCGCCAAGGCCAAGGCGGCGGCGCTCGAGGCGGTGCCCGGCGGCACGGTGGAGCGGGTCGAGACCGATGCCGAGGGCGCCACCTACGAGGCCCACGTCACGAAGGCCGACGGCTCCGAGGTGACCGTCAAGTTCGACGCCGCCTTCAAGGTCACCGAGACGGTGACCGGCCACGGCTGAACCCCACCTCGCGATCGAACGGGCCCCGGTACCGGCGTCAGCCGCCGCCGGGGCCCGCCCGCGTCCGGGCACGGGCGTGGGCGACGAGCAAGACGAGCCCGGCCGCCCACGCGGTGCCGAGGCACCAGCCGGCGACCACGTCGGTCAGCCAGTGCACGCCCAACAGGAGCCGGGACGCGCCGACGGCGGCGGCCAGCACGGCGAACCCCACGACCAAGCCCCTTCGCGCGACTCGGCTCCGGACCTCCGGCGCGAGGACCAGCGCGAACGCAACGAACAGCGCCGCACTTCCTGTGGTGTGGCCCGACGGGAACGACGCGTCGCTCTCGTGGACCAGGTGGTACGCCACGGGAGGCCGGGGGCGCCCGATGATCTGCTTCGCGATCGCTTCGGTCGCCGATGCCGCGACCAGCGCCAGCGCAGGCACTGCAGCATCGAGGATCGGGCGGCTCATCCAGAGCCAGACGCCCACGACGAGGGCCAGCACCGCCAGCGCAACCGGGTCGCCGAGGTGCGAGAGGGCTCGGGCGACGCTCACCTCCGCGTCGGTGCGGTGCCCGATGACGAAGCGAAACGCCCGGCGATCGAGCGGGAGCGGCCCGTGCGGTTCGCTCGCATCCTCCCCGATGGCCAGCACGGCGACTGCACAGGCGAGGAAGCAAACCGGCAGCCACGGCGCGACGCCGGTCTTGGCGAGCCAAGGCTCGTGCGTGCGGACCTTGCTCGACGAGGCGCCTCGCTCGCTGGACGCCACTACGTGGGTTCCTCCTCGGCCACCATGAGGTCGGTGCGGCTGATGCTCAGGTAGAGCACCAGGGTCACGATGATCGCCAGGAACGAGAAGGTGGTGAACCCGGTCCCGAGGCCGAGACCGCCGTCCTTGGGCTTCTGGAGCAGGTAGTCACCGAGGGATGCGCCGAGCGGGCGGGTGAGGATGTACGCCATCCAGAACGCCAGGATCTCCCCCATCTTGAACGCGAAGCGGGCGGCGGCCACGAGCCCGATGAGGGCCGCGAACATGAGCCCGGACTTCCAGTAGCCGAGGTTCAGTTTCTCGGAGATGAGGTCGCCGGCCGACGTGCCGAGGGCGAAGGTGAACAGGATCGTGAGCCAGTACCAGGCTTCTCGCTTGGTGGTCACGATGGTGTGGATGGAGAGCGATCGCTCGCTCATGTACCAACCGACGAAGGTGAGCGCGAGCGCGATGGTGAACCCCGCCGTCGTCACGTTCAGGCTCACGCCGTGCCCGTCGACGAGGTTGTCGGTCATCAGGGTCCCGGCGATGCTGATCAGCACGACCACCGACCAGTACAGGGCGGGGACGTAGCGGCGGGCGCGGAACTGGAACGCGAGCGCGATGGCGAGGGCCACCCCGACCACGATCGAGGTGTTGTTCAGTCCGAGTCCGCGCGTGTCGTTGAGGTAGTCGGCGGCTGTCTCCCCCACGGTGGTGCCCATCACCTTGATGAACCAGAAGTAGATGGTGAGCGCGGGGACCTTGTTCAGCATGGTCGCCGCCGCGGTCCGCTCGTCGCGAGCGATGGTTGCGGCCCTCGGCGCGGTCATCGGATGTCCTCCCGGAGCGGGCGTCGGATCTCGTCCGGGACGTGCATGGTGGGGCCTTTCCAGTGGCTTGGAGCGCGGTGCCCACGCACCGTACGGATCGCCCGGTCAACCCCATGGGCCTGCTGGTTCAACGCCGGGTCAATCTGTCGCCAGCGGCGCACGTCGTCGCGCCTCGATCGCCGGGGACGACCTTGACGACCACAAGATACTCAGTATCCTACTCCGTATGCCCCTGATCGGAGACCCTCGATGAGCGTTCGACACGCCCTGCTGGCCCTGCTGAGCGCCGGGCCGAAGTACGGCCTCCAGCTGCGCCACGAGTTCGAGGCGAGGACCGGCGAGGTCTGGCCCCTCAACGTCGGCCAGGTGTACACGACGCTGCAACGCCTCGAACGGGACGGGCTCGTGGCCTCCGACGGCGAGGACGAGGGCCCGCAGAAGGGGTACAGCATCACCATCGACGGTTCGCGGGAGCTGACGGACTGGCTGCAGACCCCACCGGCCGCGGCCCAGCCTCCCCGTGACGAACTGCTGATCAAGGTGCTGGTGGCCGCGCAGGTGCCAGGGGTCGACGTGCACGAGCTCGTGCAGGTGCATCGCCGGCACCTCATCGAACTGATGCAGCGCTACACCGCCGTCAAGGCCGACGCGCCCGAGGACGACGTGGCGCTGGCGCTGGTGGTCGACGCCGAACTGTTCCGCATCGAAGCCGCCGTGCGGTGGCTCGATGTCGCCGACGCCCGGATCGAGCGACTGCCGCGGGGGCCGGTCGACACCCCGCCGGCGACGCTCCCGACGCGACGCCCGATCGCCGGGCGCCTGGGGGTGCGGTCGTGACCGCGGTGCTCGAGCTCCGCCAGGTGTCGAAGGTCCACGGTGAGGGCCCGACTGCGGTCCACGCGCTGCGCGAGGTGGACCTGACCGTCGCCGCCGGCGAGCTGGTGGCGATCATGGGCCCGAGCGGGTCGGGCAAGAGCAGCCTCCTGACCATCGCCGGCAGCCTCGAGGAGGCCACCTCGGGCGACGTGGCGATCAATGGCGCTCTCCTCGGTGGGATGTCCCGCCACGACAAGGCCCGGTTGCGACGCCGTTCGATCGGCTTCGTGTTCCAGGACTTCAACCTCCTGTCCGGGCTGACCGCGGCGGAGAACGTCGCCATGCCGCTCGAGCTCGACGGCATGGCCACAGGAGCGGCTCGCACCGTCGCGCTCGAGGCGCTCGACGACCTCGGACTCGCGGACCGCGCCCGCCACTACCCCGACGACCTCTCCGGAGGTGAGCGCCAGCGCGTGGCGATCGCCCGCGCCGTGGTGGGGGACCGCCGGCTCCTCCTGGCCGACGAGCCCACCGGCGCGCTCGACTCGACGAACAGCGAAGCGGTCATGCGCCTCCTGCGGGACATCACCCGCCGGGGCGCGGCGGCGGTCGTCGTGACCCACGAGGCGCAGCTCGCCTCCTGGGCCGACCGTGTCGTGTTCCTCCGCGACGGTCGCGTCGTCGACCAGACCGCCGCCTCCCCTGGCCCCGAATCCCTGCTGGCCACCGGCCCGAACACCGCGTCGTGAGCGCGGCTCACGGCCGATCCGGGCCCGGGCGGCGCGCCGTCCTGCGCTGGGCGTGGCGCCTGTTCCGGCGCGAGTGGCGCCAGCAGCTCCTGGTCCTGGCGCTGATCACGGTGGCGGTGGCGGCGGCAGTCGGCGGATCGTCGATGGCCGTCAACGCGGCATCGGAGTCCCAGGGGCAGTTCGGCGACGCCAAGGCGATCGTCCATCTCGACGCGACCCATCCGTCGACCGCCCGCGCCGGCCTCGTCGAGGCGAGGCGCCGGTTCGGGCAGGTCGAGGTGATCGGCCACACGCCGACGCGCGTGCCCGGGGTCGCCGAGCCGATCGACGTCCGCTCACAAGACCCGCATGGCCGCTTCGGGCGGCCGATGCTGGCGCTGCGAGGCGGCCGCTATCCAGCGCGTGCGGACGAGGTGGCCCTCACCGTCGGAGCCGCAGACCTCCTGTCCACCGCCGTCGGCGAGCACGTCCGCCTCGGTGGCGTCGACCGGACCGTCGTGGGACGGGTGGAGAACCCCGCGGACCTCAGCGACCAGTTCGCCCTCCTCGCTCGGTCAGCCACCACTCGGGCCGAGTCGTGGACCCTCCTGCTCGAGTCCGATGGCCGGGGCGGTCCGCCCGCCACCTCGTCGTCCACGTCGTCAGCCAGGGGATCCAGCGGATCGGGCAGCTCGAGCGCATCCGGCGGGCCCGGCCTCGAGGTGATGGCCGCCGGCTCGGACAAGGCCTCCGTGGTCGCGACCGTCCTCGTCGCGACCACGCTCGCGATGGCGCTCGTCTGCCTGATCGCGGCGGCCGGCTTCGTCGTCGTGGCGCACCGCCGCCAGCGCCAGCTCGGATTGCTTGCCGCGATCGGCGCGACGCAACGACACCTGCGGCTCGTGATGCTCGGCAACGGCGCCATCGTCGGCGTCGCCTCGGCACTCCTCGGCGGGGCCTTCGGGGTGCTCGGGTGGATGGCCGCGGCACCCGCGGTCGAGACCGCGGCCGGGCACCGGATCGATCGGCTCGACCTGCCCTGGACGCTGATCGCGGCGTGCATGGGCCTCGCGGTGCTCGCCGCGGTCGCCGCCGCGTGGTGGCCGGCACGCACGATGGCGCGCCAGCCGATCATGGCCGCCCTGTCGCGCCAGCCGGTTCGCTCCTCCCCGGTGCACCGATCGCTCGGCCTCGCCCTCGTCCTGATCGCGGTGGGCATGGGCACCATCGGCCTCGCCCGTCCGACCACCCCCCACGTTCGGCCACTGGCCTTGATCGTCGGTCTGGTGGCCGTGGTCATCGGGGTGGTGCTCGCTTCACCGGCAGCGATCCGCGCCCTGGCCGCGCCCGCGGGTCGGCTGCCGTTCGCCACGCGCCTCGCCCTTCGGGACCTGGTCCGCTACCAGGCGCGGGCCGCCGCCGCGCTCGCCGCCATCACGCTGGCGCTCAGCATCTCCGTCGCCGTGGTCGTCCTGGCCAAGTCGAGCGAACCGGCGGCCAACGCCGGCAACCTGTCGAGCAACCAGCTCGTGCTCCACGTCGGCGACGAGCGCA
>JAOBWM010000092.1 GCA_025463365.1 Acidimicrobiales bacterium | reverse complement strand
CCGTCCCACCAACGCGAATCGAACCGGCCGAGGGGGTCTGGGTGCCACCCCTGGCCCACTGCTTCCGGTCGCCGCTGGATCCGTTGCAGGGCGGTCGGCGGCGGCGCATCGGGGTGCCCCTTCGAAGCCAAGATGACGAGCAGACCGAGCGGACCGAGCAGGGCGCCGAGGAAAAAGCCGCCGGCCCCGCCGATCTTCGGCTTGCTCGTGCCCATCAGCCCGCCGACCACGCCACACAAAAGCCAGAAAACAATCAGACCGCCCACGATGTGATCCCCCCTGCGTATCCTGGATGGACCGCGACCGAACGCTACGCGTTCGGGTGTCACGACTCCATCCGACTGCTGTGGAGGGTTACTCCTGCGGCGACGGCGCCGCGGGCATGACCGCTTCGTGAAGCGCGTCGGGTTCATCCACGATGCGCGGCTGCGTCCCGCCGGCCTCATCGTCCACTCCTCGGTCAAGCGCCGTGTCGGCCTGGCCGTCCTGTGACGAAAGAGCCGTGGATACCAGCGAGGTGGGCACTCCCTGCTCGACGGCGTCTTCCTGCGGCGACACGGTGCGCAGTTTCGGTGGAGCCGGAGCCCATGGCTTGATGCCTTGCACGACGGAGCCGTAGAAGGCATCGACCAGGCTCAGAACCGACCCGATGAACGACCCTCGGCCGGTCCCCCGCTTCGAGCCCATTGGCCCCGTGAGGACGAGACGGAAGGCTCGGAACTCCCTTTTGGGATCCACAACAAGCGAAGCCGGGTTCGTCCGCAGCTCGCTCAGGAGCTCGGAGCTGAACACGTTGCGGCCGTTGACGACGAACGAGTCCACGCGCACGCCCCCAGCGGCCTCAGACACCTGTCGGAGCAACCAGTTCACTCTCGTGAGCGGCCGACCTTCGCGTGGAGCGTCGATCGTGACTGAGCAACTGACGCGCTGCGCTCGGAAGTCTGCGTCGATCGTGATCGGTCCGACCGCATCCGGTATGCGGAGTTGTGCGTCGAGCGCACCCTTCTCCACCAATGCGCGAGCGAGCGCTTGCGGCCGATCATTCGGGGAGCCCTTGCGTGGCAATACCGGCTGGACCTCGACCCCGAGTTCACGACCCAGCCGAAGGGCCGTGTACCGGGTGAGCTGATCCCAACGCGACACCACCTTGGTGAGTCCCTTGTCCGTGGCCCGCAGGGTGCCGTGTTCGACGGCGTCGCGGACCGCCACCCACTCCTCGCCCATGTCGTCGAACTCCATCGCACCCGAGCGCGGATGCTCGAGGTAGCGGATGAGCTCGCCCAGTACCCACGCTTGATCCGGGTCAGCAACGCCGCGGTACACCTTCTGCATCACCGCCTCGGTGAGCACCTCCGTCCACGACAGGTGATGCATCTCGACCTTGCGCAACTTGCGCTTGTCGACCGCCACCGGGTGCTCGGTCGGCGACGGTGAGATCTGGTTCGAGATCGTGAGCAGGGCATCGAAGCCTTGCTCCTTAGCGATGTCGAGATAGCTCTCGAGCTGCTCCACCACAAGTTCGTTCTTGCCGGTCTTCACCTCAACCAGCGCAACCCACTGCTTCTTGCCGCGTGAGACGCGGATGAGCCCGTCGGGGTACAGCTTCCGCTCGGCGAGATCGAACGGAACCTCGATGAACGTCTCGATCGTGCCCGCTGGGGCCCCGAGCGGCTGAGTGATCGTCCGACCGAACTCGCGCACCGCGCTCAGTACCGCCAACAGCGCCGACGTCCCGCGACGCTCCTGCTCCTCGGCGCCATTGATCCCCGATGTTGGGATCAGTCGCGCCGCGTGCCAGGTCTCCTCCGCCATCCCGCTCCCCCTTCGATGGATCCCTGACGATAGCCATTCCGGAGTTTGGAACGGCGTCTGGGCGGACCCAGACATCGCGCAACCTGCCCACGTGGCCTGCGACTTCTCGCCGCAGACACAAGAAGCGTTGCCACGCCTCGCATAGCACTTGAGAAATGGCCGCCCTCCACCTCCGAAATCAATAGGTGATGAACAACATCGGCCTCCCACCAACCCAGACGCGGCTCCTCGGATCGCGCGTCGACCCCCTACCGATAGCGCTCGACGAAGCGACGCGCCTGCTCGTTGCTCTGAACGTGCGCCACGGCGGCCAGGCGGAACTGCACGTGGAAACTCGTGCCAGGTTCACGCCCATGTCGCGCCGCCACATCCACCACCACAAGGAGACCTCCGCGTGAACGACACGCCCCACCCCACCATTGTTGACGACACGCCCCACCTGGCCCCTGTCCTCCTCACCATCCCGCAAGCCGCAACGGCACTGCAGGTCGGTCGCTGCACGATGCAGGAACTCGTCCTGACCGGCGAGGTCCGTTCGCTCAAGATCGGCCGCCTGCGTCGCATCCCCGCCGTCGCCCTCGACGAGTACGTTGCCGGCCGCCTCGCAATCGCGGTGGCGGTGTGAGCCCGCGTCGCAGGGCGAACGGCGAAGGCTCCGTCTTCTGGAACGACAGCCGGAGCCGTTTCGAGGGATTCCTCGACCTCGGCACGGGCGCTGATGGCCGGCGGATCCGTCGCAAAGTCGTTGGCAAGACCCGCTCGGAGGTCACAACGAGGCTGGCCGATCTGAGGCACCAAGCCGAGCGCGGACTTCCCTTGGCCGACGGTGCAATGTCGGTGGCAGATCTGCTAGATCGCTGGTTGTCGACTGCAGCCGCCGCCCGCGTCGAACCGAACACGCTTGACAGCTACCGGTGGGCCGCACGTCACCTCACAAGGGGGCTCGGCACGCGGCGCTTGGCCAAGCTGACCCCAGAGGACGTCGAAGAGCTTCTACGGATCAAGTCGGGAACGCTTGGCAAAGCGAGCCTCATCCGGGTCCGCTCCGTGCTCGTGCAGGCGCTGACGTGGGCAGAGAAGCGTGGGTACGTCAGCCGCAATGTCGCAGCACTCTCGGAGCTCCCCTCAGACGCCCGCCCACCTCGGTCGGGGCGGGCACTAACGATCAACGAGGCGGGCACCTTCGTCGCTGCCGCGCAAGGAAATCAGTACTTTGCCCTGTGGCTCACCCAGCTTTGCCTGGGCCTGCGGCCGGGGGAAGTCGCAGCACTGCAGTGGAGCGATATCGACCTGAGCGGTGGGGTAATCCACATCCGGAGCTCGCTCCGCTGGTCGAGGCAAGACCATGAGGACGGGCCGAAGATCCCGACCTTGGTCAAGACCAAGGGTGGCCCGCGGGGTCGGCGTAGCCTCGCCGCGCCTCCGAGCATGGTGCACGCGCTCATCCAGCATCGTGAACGGTACGAGGCTGACGTCGAGCTGAGGTCCCCACACTGGCGGGATCTGGTGTTCGCGAATGAGCGGGGAGGGCCGTTGGACCCGGCGAACATTCGGCGGCAGCTCGGCAAGGTGGTGCTCGCGGGAGGGCTTGGGCACCTCCGCCCCTACGACCTACGCCATTCCGCTGCGAGCCTCCTGGCCGCTGCCGGGGTCCCGATCGAGGTGATCGCCGATCTGCTCGGCCATGAGGGAATCCGTATGGCCCGCTTGGTGTACGTGCACGCCGTATCACCGACGGTTGACGCGGCTGCCGGGCCGATGGAGCGGCTGCTCGGTCGCAGCTAGCAGACGCGTCGCCCGATTGGGTCGTTCTGACGGCCAGCACCATCGATGTCCCGAGAGGGCGAGGGTGAGCCTGGCGATGCCAACGGGGGCGAACGTCACCTCAGTGATTGGCCAGCCGATGCGCCACGCAGACCCTCTTCCACTGCCTGCAGAGGGTAGCCAAGTAGGTCGACTTGGCTACCCACTTGGCTACCCGGCCGCCTCCGGGGACCACCATCTGAGTGGAGCTAAGGGGAATCGAACCCCTGACCTCTTCCATGCCATGGAAGCGCTCTACCAACTGAGCTATAGCCCCGAGGGAGTGGCCACCTTAGCAGCGCGCCTCGCCGGTCCCGAATCCGGTTCCGGCGCCACGAGCGGCGCTCTTGCGCAGGTGGGAGGGGCTAGCTGGAGGGTTCGCCGGTGCCAGCGCCGTCGGCCGCGACGGCGGCCGGCTCGCGCCAGTCGATGCGGGCGACGTCGGACCAGAGGCGCTCGAGGTCGTAGTAGCGACGTGCCTCGTCGACGAACACGTGGACCACGAAGTCGCCGTAGTCGAGCAGGACCCACCGCAGGTCGTCGAGCCCCTCGGTGCGCAGCGGCTTGGGGCCGCCGGCGGTGCGGATGCGCTCCTCGACCTCGTCGGCCACGGCGCGCACGAGGCGGGTGTTGGCCGCCGAGGCGATGACGAAGTAGCCGCAGACGGCCATCACCGGGCCCACCTCGAGCACCACGACGTCGTCGGCTGACTTGGTGTCGGCGGCACGTGCCGCCTCGATCGGCCAGCGGGCGTCGTCGTCTGCCATCAGGTACCTCCGGAGGTGGTGGTGAGCCCCGGCGTGGCGCCGGGAACCGTCGTGCCGGGTGCGGTGGTGGACGCCCCCGCGGTACTCGCGGTGGGGCTGGGGCTCTCGCCCAGGATGTCCTTGCCGAGCACGATCGTGAAGTCGACGGTATCGGGTGCGCCCCGGTCGAGTCGCACCGATCCCGTCCCACCGAGTGCCTCGAGCACGATCTTGGCCAATGCCTTCTTCGTCGGATCGACGAACACGATCTCCGTCTTGGCCATGCCGAAGCGGGGCCCGTTGCCCAGCACGCTCACGCTCCCGCCCAGGTGCACGATCTGACGGGTCAGGTCGAGCGAGACCGTCCCGGCGGCCACGCCGTCGAGCAGGCGAACCGTGAACCGTGAGCCCGGGTAGGCGGGCGTCGGCGAAGGCACGATCTCGGACACGAGGTCGTTGACGTCGCCCTTGCGGATCCGGTAGCGGCCCGTCGCGTCGATGATCCGGTCGACAGGGAGCGTGGTGAAGGAGATCTGGCCCTTGGCGAGGGACTGGGCGAACCGTCCCATGCCGGCCGTGGTCTCGCCGGGCACCGCGGCCGGGTCGTTGGCGGCGTGCACCTTGGCCAGCCACGCGGACCAGACCGTCTCGCTCCGGTTGAGCCGGGCGAGGTCGCTCTCGCCGTCCTTGCCCGCAGCGAGGTAGGGACCGACCTGCTCGGCGCTGAGCGGGGTGTTCCCGCTGGGGATGGTGACCCCGTCGGCCAGCACCACCGGCTCGGGGTTGTCGATCTCGAGCGGTGCGACCGGCGCGACGAGCTGCGCCCAGCCGGCGGCGTCGAGCTCGACGGTCTCGCCGATGCTCACGTTGAGCAGGCGACCCACCTCGGTCGACAGCTGGTCGCGGGCCAGCGTGGGCCGGTCCTTGAGTGCGTCGTACGCGCCGCGGAGCCGGTTGACGCCATAGCCGGGGGACGCAACTTCCGTGTCGAGCGGGACGAACACCACTCCCCCGCCGCCGGCAGGAGCTGACAGCGAGAGGAACGTGACACCGACTGGTTCGTGCACGGCGTCGTACTGGATCACCACGGCGGTCGGCGTCGGTTCGACCTGGGCCTCGTAGCCCGGATCCGAAGGATTGGTGGAAGTGGAGGTGAACGTGCCCGACGTGCTGTTCGAGATGATCCGGTAGCCCTTGTAGCCGAGCAGCGGGATGGAGGCCACGAGACCCGCCACGAGCACGGCGAAGCCCAGCCGGCGCCACAACGGCGGCCTCGGGTGGGGCGCGACGGGCCGGCCCTTGGCATCGACCAACGAGGGTGACAGCGGCGGGGCGGTTCCGGCCACCGACGGGTATGGGGCGTCGGCCTTGGCGAACGGCGATCGGCGGACCGGGACCGGTGGAGGTCCGGGCGGGCCGAGGAGGCCAGCCGCGGCCGTGGCCGCCAAGACGGCAGCGTCGGCGGCCGCGATCGAAGCGGCCCGCTCGGACGATGTCGGCACGGCTCGGTCAGCCGCCGCTGCTGCGACCGCTGCGGCCGAGCGCTTGCCGAACCGGCCGGCCGGCGCGTCGCTTGCCGGCAACGGAACTCCGGTCGCAGGCGCATCCGCGGGCCGCGGATCCGAGGCGCGTGCCGGTGCCGTGGGAGCGGGCGCGGGAGCGGCTGGGGCTGCGGCGGGCGCGGCTGGAGCGGTCGACGCGGCGCGGGCGCCGAGACCCGTCGCGGTGATCGAGCTTCGTTCCCTGGGCGCCGGCCGCGGGGTGTCGATGACCGGATCGGCCTGCCCGTTGACGAGATCGGGGATGCGCGCCAGCGAGTCGCGCAGGCTCTCCCGCACGGCTGGAGGCAACGTCGAGCCCGGGGCCGCTGGCGCGGGAGGCTCGGGCGGGACATCGTCCGCTGGCGACGCGAGGCCGAGGGCACGGCGACGCGCCGCCGCGTCGGGACGGGGGCGCCGCTCGGAACGTGGCGGCGGCTCCCATGGCATCCGATCAACGATAGAGGTCGCGCTCCCGCAGCACGGCAGCAGCCCCAGGTGGCACGAGGTACCGGATCGATCGGCCCGAGGCCACTCGCTCACGGATCTCAGTGCTCGAGATCTCGAGCTCGAGGGTCTCCACCCGGGTCCATCGACGCACGCCGTCGACGGGTGTCGGGCTTCCCGGCCGGTCCACGACGACCAAGGCGGCGAGCGACGCCACCTCCTCGTGGCGCTCCCACGACTCGAACCCGGCGGCCGCGTCGTTGCCGAGGATCAAGAAGAGCTCGGCATCGGGCTCGGCGGCCAGCAGGGCAACCAACGTGTCCGCCGTGTAGCTCGGCCCCGGGCGTTCCATCTCGATGGCACTCACCTCCAAGCCGGGCGTGTCCGCAACCGCGGCGCGGACCATCGCCAGGCGGTCCTCAGCAGCGCTGATCTCCCTGGTCCCGGCCTTCTGCCACGGCTCTCCCGCGACGACCAGGAGGACGACATCGAGTGCGAGCGCCTGTTGAGCATCAACCGCGGCCACCAAGTGGCCGATGTGAGGGGGATCGAAGGTGCCGCCGAAAATACCGATCCTTCGGCCAGGGCGGTGCCGTACCATCACCGACCCCCCAAGGGCGAGGTTCCGACCCGAAAGGTGACCGCTGTCACCGGCCAGTCGGGAAGAAGCAGGTGGGGGTGCACGGTTCGAAATTACCTGCAAGAAACTTGCCGCCGGGTCTTCACCGAGCCGGCGGTGGGAATGGGCATCCCCCTGCTGCTGTTGGAGACACCGTCATGAGTGATTCGGTTGGTCAGTACCTCAACGAGATCGGCGCTGTTGCGCTGTTGAACGCGGAAGAGGAGCGCGAGCTCTCGCAGATCATCGAACGGGGTGTGGCCGCGCGGGAACGCATCGCCAACGGCAGCACGTCGATCGAGGATCGCCGCCTCGACCGTGCCGCGGCCAGGGCCAAGGATCGCTTCATCCGGGCCAACCTCCGCCTGGTGGTGAGCATCGCCCGCCGCTACCCGCTGCCCCCGGGCATGGAACTGCTCGACCTCATCCAGGAGGGCAACCTCGGCCTGGAGCACGCCGTCGACAAGTTCGACTGGCGCAAGGGCTTCAAGTTCTCCACCTACGCCACCTTCTGGATCCGCCAGTCCATCGGCCGGGCCCTGGACCAGAAGGCCAACCTGGTGCGACTGCCGAGCGAGCGCTCGGCCCAGCTCCGGGCCGCCCTGCGCAACGTGTCGGGCGAAGGCGACGACCTCGACGCCGAGCTGGCCCACCTGCACCGACTGGCCACCCCGACCAGCCTCGACCGCACCATCGGCGAGGACGGAGACCAGGAGCTGGTCGACCTCCTGCCCGCGTCGATGCCCGGCCCCGAGGCCGTGGTGCTCGCC
>JAOBWM010000065.1 GCA_025463365.1 Acidimicrobiales bacterium | reverse complement strand
GTGCGCAGGGCGCTCAGGCGGTTCGCGGTCCGGTCGGCGTTCATCTCGGTCAGGACCTGTGACTGGCCGGCCTTGAGGCAGCCGGTCAGGAGGCTGAGCGTGGCGACGAAGACGCTCAGCGCCACGAGGTGGCGGGAGCGACGGTGGGGGCGGGCAGTACGGGGGGCGGGGGCGGGGCATGTCATGCCCTAGGTCTCGGCGCGACCGGCCACCACCTTGAACGCGAACCGTGGGCGCGAACCGCGTCAATGAACGCCAGACATCATGAAAAGGACGCTCGATGGCCACGCTCCGAGACGAAATGATTCGTTCGACTCATCCAGCGTGTCCGGTTTGCCCGGTTGCCGTCGCCGCCAAACCACGAACCGTGCGATCACCCGTTCGCGCCGCCGCGACCGGGTGGTCGAGGCCCCAGCCGCGGTTCGGGTTGGGAGCCACGCCGACCCATCGGGCTAGGGTGAGTCTCCCGTTTCGGGGGTGTAGCTCAGTTGGTAGAGCGCCTCGGTCGCATCGAGGAGGCCAGGGGTTCGATTCCCCTCACCTCCACCATGGCGACGTCTGAAACAGCGACGCCTGAGCCGGCGGCGCCTGAAGCTGACTCGTCTGAAGCTGCGTCGCCAACGTCCGACGGATCCAGCCAGGCGTCGGATGGCGCGAGCGTCGAACCCGCGGGTCTGCGGAGCCCCGGCCGGCGCTTCGCAACGTGGGTGAGGGGCTGGGTCTGGCTGGCGCCTCCCGTGCTCGTCGGCATCCTTCCGCTCCTCGTCGTCCTGGTCGCCGCGGTCGAGAACGTGCACCGGGTCGGGGTGAGCCGGGGCGACTACGCCTTCATCGAGCTGTCGACGAGATCCGCGCTGCACGGCCGGGCCCTGCTCGGTCCCTATTCCCGCTACCGGTGGAACCACCCGGGCCCGGCGCTCTTCTACTGGTTCGCGCCGTTCTACCGGCTTTCCGGCGAGGCTCCCGAGTCGCTCGGGGTCGGCGCCGCGGTGTGCAACACGCTCGCCGTCGCCGTTGCGATCGTCGTCAGCGGCGTGGCGAGCGGCAAGCGGGCCGCGTGGCTGATCGGTGCCGGATCCGTCGCCCTGGTCTGGGTGTGGGGCTACTCCTGGATCGACCGGATCTGGAACCCGTTCATCATCTTGATGGTCATCGTGGCCACCGGCTTCGTCCTGGCTGCCGTGTTGAGCGGCTGTCGCTGGCTGACCCCGCTGCTCGTGGCCTTCGCGACCTTCACCGTGCAATCCCACGTCGGCACGGCGCCGATCATCGCCCTGTTCGCCTGCGCCGCCGTCGTGGGGATCGCCCGGTCCGCCTGGAAGGACCGCCGTGCATGGCTGGCGCCGTTGGCCGCGTCGCTCGGCGTGGCGGTGCTGGGATGGTCCCTCCCGGTCTACGAACAGTTCACCGGCCATCCCGGGAACCTGGGCGAGCTGATCCAGTTCCTCCGTGCGTCCCATGGCCGCCATGGCGTCGGTGAGGTGCTCGACAAGGTCGCCGTGCAGTTCACGCTCTCGAAGATGGGGCTGCTCAGCAACGTCGTGTCGGCCAAGCGAGAGCTACCGGGCGCCACCGCGCCTCGCATGGTGGTCCTCGTTTTGCTGCTCGGGTGCGTCGGGGCGGGCATCTACCTGAACCGTCGAGCGGGCCGGCGCTTCGAGCAGCACCTGTGCGAGGTCGCGCTGCTTGCCGCGTTGGGTGTCTTCGTCGCCTGCTTGCGCGTCGTCGGCAAGCTCGAGGGCTACCTGACCATGCCGGCGACCGCAGTGGGAGCACTGCTGTGGTCGGCCGCCGCCCTCACCCTCGCGGGCGAGGTGTCGGATCGGCTGAGCGATCGTCACGCTCCCCGGCTCGCGGTTGCGCTCGTGGCGATCGCCGTGGTCGGAACGCTGTGGTTCTCCAACGACGTCCGCCAAGGCCATCCTGAGCGATCGCTGCAGGTCCGGCAGTACCCGGACCCGGCCGCACTGGCCATCAGCAACGACCTCCGCGACGCGCTGCCCCGACGTTCGGGTGACGTGTTGCTCGAACCCAGCGGGCCGACCATGGCGACGGCGGGCATGCTCGCCAACCAGATCGAGCTGGGTGGCACCCGCGTCCACGTCGACCGTCGCCTCGACTACTTCTTCGGTCGAGAGCGCCGCTCGGACGGGTGTGAGGCCGTCGTCGTCCGCGTCGGAGCGACGGGCGAGGCGCCCCGCCGAGACGCTGGCCGGGTCGTCGGCGTGTTCGCATCCCAGGTGGTCCAGGTCCGCCAGGTCGTCCCGCCGTCGCGCTGCGATTAGGCCCTGTGTCGATGTCCGGGCTTCACCGGCAGTTGCGCAAACGGCTGCGGCCGTCGACGATGTATGGCGGGCCGACTGACGGGCAGGGGCGGGCGAATGGACACCGATCCACGGAAGGATGCGGGCAATGGACGCTCCTGGTCCTCCGGCGATGAGATGATGGCGGGCATGCACGAACTCGTGGCCGTCGGCGGAAGCTGAGCTCCCGGCGATGTTGTGGAGTCGGGAGCTGCCCGTCGAACCGAAGGCGCTGTCGGCGCTGCGGCTCGAGGCCTCGGTCTTCCTCCTCGCGTCGGGCGTCGACGCCGAGCTCGATGATGCGGCCCTGCTCCTGAGCGAGCTGGTCGCCAACGCCGCGACGCATGGAGCGAAGCCGGCGACGGCCATCGTGGACGTGTCGCCCGACCGGGTGCGCATCGAAGTGGAGGACGCCAGCCCGGTCGGTCCCGAGTGGCCGGACGAGAACGCGTCGCCCTCCTCGGGCCGGGGCCTCAGGATCGTCGAAGCGTTGTCGTCGGATCGAGGGGTCGAGTGGCGGACGCCGACGGGCAAGGCGGTCTGGTGCGAGTTGCGGCGCGGGACCGATCAGCGGATCAAGCCGTAGCCGCCGGGCAGCGGCACCTTCACCGCATCGCTGCTGACCGGCTTCATGTCCAAGGTGCCCTGGAGGAGTTGGAGGGTCCGCGACACGAACTGCGCGTTGCGGGGCGCGCCGACGGCGGGGCTGCGGAACTCCACCGGCGCGTTCGGCGTGAAGAAGATCCCTCCGGTGTTCAAGACGCCGCCGGACTTCACTTGGTTCAGGTCGCTCGATTCGCTCCACAGGCCCATGTCCTCGAACGGCTGGAGCTCGTCGGCGACGGTGGTCTGCTGGTTCGGCGCAGTCCATTGCGTGTTGTCGCCGGAGATCGCGAAGCTCCCACCCGGCGCGGCACCTGACGAGATCGGGCAGGGAAGCGCGGAGCTGCAGTTGGGGAGGCCCGATGTCGTCGATTGTCGGACGTAGGTGCTCGCGTTCGCGCCCATGTAGTAGGTGGTCTGGCACAACCGGGCCTGACCGGTCACGAGGAACGGGCTGCCGAACGAGACGAGCACGGAGGTGTTGGTGACCGACCCGCCGGCTCCCGGCCCGGTTCGGTTGTCGCAGGAAGCGGTGGCCACCGCGTTGTTGCCGATGTTGAGGTAGAAGCCGCCGGCGACGCTGATCGAGTAGTAGTTGCCACCGGTGCAGGCGGGGCAACCGCGGACGTAGACCCGGTTCGTCGACGGCAGGTTGAGGTACTTGCCTGAACCCACGGTGATCTGCCCGCTGAACGCCACGGTGTCCGCGTTGACGAAGGTCGCGCCGGTCGGCTGGTAGTTGGAGCAGTTGACGAAGATCTTCGCCCCGGAGACCGACCCGTCGGCGGAGCAGCTGACGACCGTGTACCCGGCGGCCGCGGCCGAGGTCGCGGTCAGGTTGACGGCCGTCCAGGCGGCGCTGTGCAGGTTGGAGATCGCGGGTCGGGTGCTCGGGTTGAACTGGCGGTCGAAGGGCAACCGGCTGACGACGGGACCCGCGGTCACGGGGTGGGAGATCCCGCTCGGGTACACGGCCGCCCCACGCAGGCTCCCGACGGAGGTCGCATAGGTCGAGATCGAACCGAGGATCCCGTTGCTGCCGTTCGCCACG
This sequence comes from Acidimicrobiales bacterium, assembly GCA_025463365.1. Taxonomy (GTDB): domain Bacteria; phylum Actinomycetota; class Acidimicrobiia; order Acidimicrobiales; family Iamiaceae; genus Aquihabitans. The sequence continues at coordinate 18,779 of JAOBWM010000065.1, read as the reverse complement.
GTGATCGACGTCCCGCCGTTGCTGTTCGACGACCCGTAGACGACGTAGGACGTGCTGTTGGTGCCACAGGCCGATCCGTTGCTGTCGGAGTGGACGTGACCTCCCTGGGCGTCAGAGACGGCTCGGACGATGATCCCGAGGTTGCCGTTGCCGTTCGAGGCGTTCGTGACCGTCTGGCAACCGGTTCGGTCGAGGACGAGCAGGGCGGGCACGGCCCCGTTCTGGGTGTTGATCCCACCGCGCACCACGGACTTGGCACTGGTCACGATGGTCTTGCGCCCGGCGAGGGCCGAGAAGGCACCGACCCGGGTGTTGGTGACCTGCACCTGCATGCGCGTGCAGGACTGACCGTCGTTCCACCCCGCGCCGTCGAGCAGGCGCGAGTCGTTGATCTCGCTGTCGGGCACGGGATAGGACACGGCGACGGTGAAGGATCCGGATCCCACCGACGTGACGGTCTTCATGGGCGTGCTGGTCGTGCAGTCGGGGGCCTCGGCGGTGGCCGCGAGCTGGGTGCAGGGGATCGTTGACGACGAGCCGACGCCGGCCAGGTTCTCGCGGACGGACCGGAACGCGGCGACGCACCCGTTCTGCGGGTCGCTGATCACCAGTCCGTTGCCGTGGCCGGACAGGTGGTAGCCGGCGGCGAGGGCGGCGACGTCGACCACGTTCTGCAACGTGCGCTTGGTCGAGCGGGCCTGGCCGAGATCGATCACGATCGAGGCCAGGATGAGCAACGCCGTCATCGACACGGCTGTGATGATGAGGATCGCCCCTCGCTCTCGCTCGGGCGGCCTCGGCCCGGTCGGACGGTGGTGGCCGATCACGACGCGAACTCCGACTGGATCACGACCTTGGATTGGAGCGTCAGGGTCCGGGCGAACAGCCCCATGTCCCAGCGCGCATCGCGCCTGACCACGACCTGGACCCGGAGGCCGTCGTCGTTCGTCGTGGTCGTGTAGGCGTCGGTGGTGTCACACGGCGTGCCATCGCTGTTCGTCGAGTACCAGTCGCTCGAGTGGTTGCCGACGTAGGTGGTCGGCGTCGATCCTTGGACCAACGACACGCACACGGTGCCGACCGTGGCCGACAGGTCGCCACCCGATCGACCGATCGCCACATCCCGCGTGTTCGAGGCCCAGGTTCCGGCCGTGAAGCTCTGGTCGGGAGACAGGGTGGCCCCGTAGCGGGCGCCTTCCCTCGCCGCGTAGGACAGGGAGATCTGCTGGTTGTGCACCGTTCCGGCCGAGATGATGCCGAGCAGCAACATCATCAGCACGGGAAGGACGAGGGCGAACTCCACCACGACCGCGCCGGATTGTCGTCGACCGGAGTGGACCGGCGGGCGGTTGCTGTGCCTCATCGTTGCGACCCCGTTCGGCCGGCCACCGCTTGCGACTTGGTGGGATGGGTCGGATGGGTCGGATGGGTGGGGTGGGTCGGTTGGGTCGGTGTCGTCGCCGGGGTCTTGGGCTTGGAGGTGGTCGTCGGGTGGACCGGCGTCGTGGGGTGCGTCGGGTGCGTCGGGTGCGTGGGCGTCGCCGGCTGCGCGGTGGTGCCTGGCGTGCTGGGATCCCCGTTCCCCGGCGTCACCGGTTCGGCCGGGCTCGCTGCCGAGACGTGCGTGGTCGAGGGGTCCGTCGCAGTCGTCGGGGGCGCGGCATCGTCGGGATCGGCCGACCCGCCGCTCCGATCGGTCGTGGCATCGGACCGTGACCGGCTGGCCGGGGAGCCGTCCACGGATGTGGTCGGCTCGCCGCCGGGGTCATCGGACCCCGGCGCGCTCGCCGTGCCGCTGGGGACCTCGATGCCGATGTGGCCGAGGAGGTCGTGGGTGGCGCGCTGGGCGGGGCCGGGCAGTGCGCCCGCTGCGCCCAGACCGAAGGTGGTGATGGCGGTGACGGCGCAGATCGCTGCGATCGCCTGGACCGTCCGGCGAGCGGCCAGGCGGCGCGGTCGCGCCGCTCGCCCGATGGCCTCGAGGCTCCGCGCATCGAGGTCCGGCGGGATCGGCATGCGGCCGAGCGAGCGCAGCCGCTCCTCGAGCTCGTGCTGCTCATCCATCGGCGTCACCCGTCGGGTCCTCGCGCAGCTGGCGCGAGAGCTGTTCGAGCGCACGGTGCTGCAGGGACTTGACCGCGCCCAACGTTCGGCCGGTCATCTCGGCGACGGTGGCGAGGGGCAGGTCGGCGATGAAACGCAGGGCGATGATCTCGCGCTGGTCATCGGTGAGGGACCCGAGCATCTCCACCAGCTCCAGGGAGCGATCCTCGTCTGCTCCCGCGGCATCAGGGGGCGGGCCGGGCGCGGTTCGTGGTCGTCGCGAACGTCGGCGCCGGTCGTCCACCACACGGTTCCGGGCGATGGTGAAGACCCAACGACGCAGGTCGTCGTCGTTTCCCTCGAACGTCGCCAGCGATCGTGCGACCTGGAAGAACACCTCGCCGAGCAGATCCTCGACGTCTTCGACGTGTTGGCCGCGCAGGTACCCGTACACGGCCGGGCCGAGCCGCTGGTAGACGTCACCCGCGTCCACGGGCCACCTCTCGGCCCCGACGGCCACCGCGACCTGTGGACGGGTCGAGGGTGGGACCGTCGCCAGCGCCGTCGCATCCATGCCTGGTCACCGGGCCGAGCGAGGAGCCCGGATCGCGCCGCGCCTCGAAGCACGGACACGGGAGCTAGGGGAGATGGGGCCGATCGAGAACACGAGCATCACCTGCTAAAGCGTTCACCGCACCTAGCGGGATACGGGTGAGCAAAAGAAATTCTTCTGGCCGCACCAAAGCTTGCGGGCCGGGTCGCCGATGCGCGCACCCGACACCGTCACCAGGGTTCCACCATCGGCCAGATGCCGGCGCGACCTGAGCAGGAATGACCGGCAAATCTTCGCCGGCCTCGCTCCGACCGGCCCGACGACCGGCTCCTTCGACCCTGAACCGTCTCCGTCCGGCGTTCGCAACCGTACTCAGGGGCGGACGCCGGCCGGAGCCTGGCGCCAGGGCACCCGACGTCAGGGAACCATCGTGGTGGCGAGGGCCGCGCCGAGCTGGTCGGCCAGCGCCACGGCGCAGCGGCGCTGCTCCGGGGCCACGCCCACCGGCAGCCCGGGGCGGAGGACCAGCCGGCCGAAGTCCCGGCCGCGGTAGACGACGGCCAGGTCGACCCCGGCGGGCGGGAGGGCGAAGTCGTCACCGAGGAACACGTGCACCGGCTCGTCCACCGCGCCGTCGTGGGCCAGCACCGCTCGGTCCTCGCCGGCCAGGCCGCCCAGGTCGAAGCGGACCTCGGCGAGCTGCAGCTCGAGGCGGATCTCCTGTTCGACCGCCGAGACGAGCGTGTCGATGTCGACGCCGGACGCGGCCAGCTCGGCCACCCGGAACACGCGGCTGAGGCCGGTGTCGGAGCGGGTGGCGTCGCGCTGGCTCTCGCGCCACCGTCGGGCCAACTCACCGACCACGAGCCCGACCAATGCCAGCAGGGCGACCGTGAGCGCGTCCTGCGGATGCTCGATCCGCAGCGAGTGGACCGGCTCGGTGTGGAAGAAGGTGTACGAGCAGGCGGCGACGGCCCCCGTGGCTGCTCCTGGCGTGCGGCCGCCTGCCGCTCCGATGGCGGCGACCAGCAACACCAGGAGCAGGGCCACGTTGACCTGGCCCAGATCCCCGGCAGCCGAGGCGAGCATGCCGGCCAGGGCGAGGGCGGCCAGCACGCCGACCGCGGACCACACCTCTGCTCGCGCCCGTGGGTCCTGCACGAACCAGTCCTAGGCCAGCACGGCTTCGCTGGTGGCCGTCTTGATGGTTTCTTTACACCGATCCCTGACGATGCCGAGCGGGTCGGAAGCGTCGCGGTACCGTGACGGCGAACGAGGACCGGTTCTGCCCTGGGAGGCGTCATGCGAGTGGTTGTCGACTTCGACCTGTGCGAGAGCAACGCGGTCTGCATGGGCATCGCCCCCGAGGTGTTCGAGGTGCGCGACGACGACTTCCTCTACGTGTTGCAGGAGGAGCCCGACGAATCGCTGCGCCCGAAGATCGAGGAGGCGGTCGCCCGCTGCCCCAAGCAGGCCATCTCCATCGAGGGCTGAATGGAACGGATCGTGGTGGTCGGCGCCTCGCTCGCCGGCCTGCACGCCGCCGAGGCCCTGCGCGCCGGAGGCTTCGACGGATCGCTCACGATCGTCGGTGACGAGCGGCCGCTTCCCTACGACCGGCCGCCGCTGAGCAAGCAGGTCCTGGCGGGGACCCAGCAGCTCGCCGAGATCGTGCTGCGCCAGAGCTCCACGATCGACGTGAACTGGGAGCGGGGCGTGGCGGCCACCGGGCTCGACCTGTCGAACCGCGAGCTGCAACTCGCCGACAGCCGATCGCTCGGCTTCGACGGCATCGTCATCGCCGTCGGCGCCGCGCCGAGACGGCTGCCCGGAACCGAGACCTATGCGAACGTCTGCGAGCTGCGGACAGACGAGGACGTGCGGCGCCTCCGGGCCCTCGTCGAGGCCGGCGCGCGCCACGTCACCGTCGTCGGTGCCGGGTTCATCGGGTGCGAGGTCGCGGCCACCTGCCGGGGACTCGGCCTCGACGTCACCATCGTGGAGCCGCTGCCGGCACCGCTGGCCCGGGTGCTCGGGACCGAGGTCGGGCACGTGGTGGCGGGGCTGCACGTCGAGCACGGCGTCGAGGTCCGCCTCGGCATCGGCGTGTCGTCCTTCGAGGGCGAGGGCGAGGGCGAGGGCGAGGGCGAGGGCAGCCGGTGCACCGGCGTGCGGCTGTCGGACGGCTCCCTCGTCGAGACGGATGTCGTGGTCGTCGGCATCGGCGTGATCCCCAACACGGGCTGGCTGGAGGGGAGCGGGCTCACGCTCGACGACGGCGTGGTGTGCGACGAGACCACGCTGGCCGCGCCGGGCGTGGTGGCGGCCGGCGACGTGGCCCGCTGGCCCAACCCGACCTACGGCGGCGAGCTCATGCGCGTCGAGCACTGGGAACACGCCATCAACATGGGCACCCACGCCGCCCGGCGGCTGCTCGCTGAAGCGCGGGGCGAACCGGGCGAGCCCTTTGCGGCGGTCCCGTGGTTCTGGAGCGATCAGTACGACCGCAAGCTCCAGCTCGCCGGGCGGGTCCGCCCCGACGACGAGGTCGCCCTGGTGGCCGGCTCGTACGCAGAGCGGAGGTTCTGCGTCCTGTACGGACGCGAAGGTCGGGTCACCGGGGTGCTGGCCATGAACATGCCAGCCAAGGTCGTCCGCTACCGGCGCGCCCTCGCCGACGGCGTGGCCTGGGCCGATGCCCTGGCCGATGCCGGTGCCTGACCCGTCGGCATCCGACGACCGAGCGGCGGCCGCCGCGGTCGAGCTGGTCGAGGAGGTCGAGGCCGACGGCACCGTCCTGCGGGTGGTGAGCCGCGCCGAGATGCGCACGAGGCGGCTCCGCCACCGCTGCACGTACATCGCCGTCGTCGACAACGCCGGGCAGCTCGTCGTCCACCAGCGCGCCGCGTGGAAGGACGTCTGGCCGAGCCGGTGGGACCTCGCCTTCGGTGGCGTCGTCGGCGTGGGCGAACCGTGGGACCTGGCCGCGCGGAGGGAACTGGCCGAGGAGGCCGGCATCGACGCCCCGCTCGAACTGCTCGGCGCCGGTCCCGTCGCCTACGACGACGCCGAGGTCCATGTCGTCGGCCAGGCCTACCTCGCCCACCACGACGGCCCGTTCACCTTCCCCGATGGCGAGGTCGTCGCCTCCGACCGCGTGCCCCTCGCTGACCTCGACGCCTGGCTCACCGCCCACCAGACCTGCCCCGACGCCGTCACCCTCGTCGCCCCCCACCTCCGCCGACTCGGCGGGCACGGGTAGCGTCTCGGCCCATGCCGGGTGGAGGGATGTCTCGATGACCACGGCATCGTGGGTGCTGCTCGTCGCGGCCGGGGCGTTCGCGCTGACCGACTGGTGGGCCACCGTGGCCGAGCGGGTCGCCGTCCGGTACGTGGCGAAGCCGGCCACGCTCGTCGCGCTGATCGGCGTCGCCGTCACGCTCGATCCGGCCGATGGCCGAGTCCGGGCCTGGATGGTGGTCGGCCTGGTCCTCTCGCTCGCCGGCGATGTCTTCCTGATGCTCGACGAGAAGTGGTTCGTCGCCGGGCTCGGGTCCTTCCTGCTCGGCCACATCGCCTACGTCGTGGGCCTGCAGCTGGCACCGACGTCGGCGACCGGAACCTTGATCGGTCTGGCCGTGGTGGCCGTCGCCATCGCGACGGTGGGGCGCAAGGTCGTCCTCGGTGTGGCCGCCGGCGACCAGCGCGACATGGTGGTCCCGGTGGTCGCGTACCTCGTCGTGATCTCGGCGATGGTGGTGAGCGCGTTCGGGACGACCGCGGCGTGGGCGATCATCGGGGCGATGCTCTTCTATGCCTCGGACGCCACGCTGGCCTGGAACCGCTTCCTCGAGCAGCGCCGCTCGGGTCCGCTGGCGGTCATGGTCACCTACCACCTCGGCCAGGCCGGTCTCGTGGCCTGGCTCGCTTGGCCGTGATCGCGAACCTGACCGCTCCAGAGAACTCGGTGCGGCGGGCCGCCGGGCTCGTGCTCGCCATCGCCTTGGTCGTCGGGTTGGCCACGGCGTGCAGCAAGGCCGCGAGCACGCTCGACGGGCCGGCGACCGAGGCCGCTGTGGGGGGCGTGGTCGCCGACCGGGCCCGCACCGCAGTCGACCGCACGACATGCCCGCCGTCGATCCGGCGGGGCAAGGGCAAGACCGTCTCGTGCACGGTCGTGCTGGCCCGCAAGGCTGGCTCGGTGCGGGTACGCGTCCGCCAGGTCGACGACGCCGCCAAGCTCGATGTCGTGCTGCTCGATGCGATCATCGACAACGCGAAGGTCACCGCCGATCTCGAGCAGCACCTGAAGGCGTCGTTCTCGCGGAGCTTCCAGGCCGACTGCGGGACGGGCGTGCGGGTCGTGAAGCCCGGGGAGTCGTTCCGCTGCCAGGCCCGCGACAAGGCCGGCCGGCGCGCCGTGCTCGTGCGGGTGAGGGACGCCGCCGGGACGGTGGCCTACCAGGTCCTCAGCTGACCGGGACCGTCCACGGCAGGTTGAAGCAGCGGGCATCGAGGCGTCCGGGCGCGATGTGGCGCCAGAGGCCGGCCGCGGCGCGACGGCTGTGGTCGGTCCACACGAGGCAGTCGGTGCGGCCGACCCGGCGCACGATCTGGCGCATGCCGCCCTCGCTCACCGCGTAGCCGGCCCACACGCCGGGGTAGTCCTTCGTCGATCCGACCTGGGTGACCGCCACGCCGGCGTGGCCCCAACGCCGGTGTCGGTGGGTGTGGCCGCTCGTCACGAGCACGTGGCGATGGGCTGCGCCGAGCGACTCGAGGAACCGCATGCTCTCGTCTCGCGGGATGCCGGCGGGCCAGCCCTCGGCCATGAGGTGCGGTTGGAGTTGGTGGTGGAGGGCCACGATCACGCCGCCGTCGCGGCCCGCGCCGGCGACCGCGTCGGCCACATCGGACTCGACGCCGGCGACCGACCCGCCGTGCCTGCCGGCTCGGGTCGTGTCGACGAGGACCACGCGGAGGCCTGGGTGGTCGCGAACGAGGATCGGGTTCGCGATCGACAGGTGGAACGAGGCCGCGGCTTCCGGCGGTGCGATCGTCGTCCAACCCTTGGGGTGGGCATGGTCGTGGTTCCCGGGGAGCGCGTCGACCGGGACGGGGGACTCGCCGACGAGCCGGGCGTACTCACGCCACTGCTTCGGGGTGCCGGCGTTGGTGAGGTCGCCCTTGACCACGATGCGCTCCGCCCCCCAGTGGACCGCCTCCTCGATGGCAGCCGCCGTGCATCGCTGCGGGTGGGGGATCTCCGGCTTGGGATGCTCGCGGATCGTGCCGCGCTGGCCGAACACCTCGGTGCCGAGGTGCAGGTCGCTCAGCGTCGCGATGCGGCAGAGCTCCGAGCCGGGAAGGGCATCGAGCGTGCGGAGCGCGAGGTCCCGCTCCCCACGGACCGCCGGTCCCGAGGCGCGCACCGTGAGTAGGCGTCCCGCCGGCAGGCCGGCGATGAGGACCGAGCCGGGTGACGAAGCGGCCCCGTCGTCGAGCACGAACCGGCCGGCGCCCGTCTCGCGCCACGGCACCGGTGCCACCAGGTCGTGATGATGGGGGTCGGTGTCGCCCCCGGACAGGTAGACGCCCGAGGGCGACACCGCATCGACGGACTCGAGGCGGAGATGGAGCGGGCCTGGGCGCAGGTGGCGCCACGTGAGCTGGGCCGAGCGGTCGTCGACGGCGAACACGCCGATCTGAGGCGACCGCCCGACGGTGCTCACGCGAGGGCGGCGGCGAGCTCGGCGGGGACGCGCTGGGCCAGCGCGACCGTGACCCACATGCGCTCGAGGTGCTGCGGGATGACCATGCCGCCCTGCTTGAGGGGGTGGGCCTCGAGGAACGCCACGACCTCGGCGGCGAGGGCCGGGTCACCGATGCCCCGCACGCCCTCGAACAGCCGGGGGACCGTGCTGGAGGGGAACCGGGTCGTGAGCGCGTCCCAGTGCTCGATGATGAACGCCCACACCTGGGGCGTGGCATGGCGGTTGGCCAGAGCCCGGCGCAGGAGGAACAGGCCGTCCTGCGTGCGGACCTCGTCGGTGAGGACGAGCGGGCAGAACTGCATGACGAGCGACGGATCCTCGGCGTCGGCCAGCGCCCCTTGGAACCGCATCCGGTCCTGCGGTGTGCGCGCTGCACCGGCGCGGCGACGGAGCTCGTCCCACGTGGCCTGGTCGGCCGAAGCGGCGACGACGCGCACGACCGCGTCGGCCAGGTCGGGGTCGGTGGCCTCGGGATCAGAGCCCAGCGCCTCGAAGTGGGCGGCGGCGCGGGCCTTCTGCTCGGTGTCGTGGCCGATGCGGGCGAGGGTGTCGAAGAGTGCGGCGCGCAGGGCGGTGGTGCGCTCGGACTCGCCCTCGGTGGGGGCGTCGCCCAGGGCCCGGAAGGCCGGGCCGACGAGCGCCCGGACCCACACCGCGAGCTCGTCGCGCTGGGCATCGTCGGCCGCGGCCCGGTGGATGGCGGCGAGCACACCCGCGATCCGCTGCCAGACCGACACGTCATCGTCGGCGGCGAGGCTGCGCAGCAACCCGAGCACCCGGGCGATCGAACCTCGACCCGCGAGCACCAGCGCCCACTCGTCCTCGACCAGGCCGTAGCGCTCGAGCGGGGACAGGTCGGTGAGGGCGTGGGTGCCGACGGCGGTCAGGTCGCCGTCGGTCAGCTCGACCCGGTAGAAGCCGTTCCCCTCGTGGTTGCCGACGATCCAGTCGGGCTCGTGCTCCAGGATCACCGTGGCGGACTCCTCGGCCAGGAGCACCTTGTGCAGCGAGGTCCCTTCGGCGTGCCCGACGCGCAGGACGACCGGCACCGTCCGGGGGTCGTCGGAGGCGGCCTGGACGCCCGATCGGGGATCGGGGGCGAAGCCGAAGCGTCGCTGGGTGATCTCGATGGCGGCGGCGCCGTCGGCGGCGTGGGTCCGGGCGATGCCGATCACGGGGTGGCCCGGTCGGAAGATCCACGAGTCCATGAGGCTGCGCACGGGCTCGCCCGTTGCCGCCTCGATGGCATCCCAGAGGTCGGTGGTCTCGGTGTTGGCGTAGGCGTGGGTCTCCAGGTAGCGGCGGATGCCGGCCTGGAAGCGAGCCTCGCCGAGGTACTGCTGCAGCATCCGGACGACCGATGCGCCCTTCTCGTAGGTGAGCACGTCGAACATCCCCTCGGCGTCGGCCGCGCTGATGACCTCGTACTCGATGGGGCGTGTCGTCGACAGCGAGTCGGTGTCGAAGGCCGCCGAGCGGGCCAGGCCGAAGTCGACCCACCGCTTCCAGTCGGGCCGGTAGGCGTCGACCGTGAGCATCTCCATGAAGGTGGCGAAGGCCTCGTTGAGCCAGATCCCGTTCCACCAACCCATGGTCACGAGGTCGCCGAACCACATGTGGGCGATCTCGTGGGCGATCACGTCGGCCACGCGCTGCTGCTCGGCCTGGGTGGCGTGGTCCTGGTCGAGGAGGAGCGCGGTCTCGCGGAACGTCACGCATCCGAGGTTCTCCATGGCCCCGAACGCGAAGTCGGGGATGGCGATCAGGTCGAGCTTGTCGCCGGGATAGGCGATCCCGTACCAGTCGGCCAGGAACCGCAGGGAGAAGGCGCCGACGTCGAGCGCGAACGGCATCAGGTCGGCTCGGCCCGGGGGTGCGATCACCCGCAGGGGCACGCCGTCCACGTCGACCGGATCCGACGCCTCGAGGGGTCCGACGATGAACGCCACGAGGTACGTGGACATGTGCATCGTCGGCGCGAAGTGCACCCGGCGGAGACCGTCGTCGAGGTGGTCGACCTCGGTCTCGGCCGCGTTCGAGACGGCGAACAGGCCGTCGGCCACCACCAGCGAGATGGCGTAGGTGGCCTTGAAGGCGGGCTCGTCCCAACAGGGGAAGGCCCGCCGGGCGTGGGTGGACTCGAACTGCGTGCAGGCGATGGCGTGCGTCACGCCGTCGTCACCGGCGAAGGTGGAGCGGTAGAAGCCGACCAGCTTGTCGTTCAAGACGCCGGTGAATCGGGCGTGCAGCACCCACGCGCCCGGCTCGGCCGGGCCTGACAGGGCGAGGGTGGCCGTCTCGCTGTCGGCGTGCAGCGTCGTGGTGACGTCGAGCCGGTTGCCGCCCGACTCGAACCAGGCCTCGTGGATGTCGAGGTCGAGGGCGTGCAGGACCAGCTCCTCGACCGTCTCGGTCACGACGACCGTGATGGCGGCGGTGCCCGCGAAGGTGGCCGCGTCGAGGTCCGGGACGAGGTCGAGGTCGTAGTGCGACGGGACCACGTTGGTGGGCAGCCGGTTCGGGTCTCGCTCGGTCACGGTGATCCTCGGCGATCTGGGGGGAAGGACCCAGCGAGGCTATCGGGGCCGCTAGGGCTGGTAGACGGCCTCGATCGAGGAGATCGTGGAGATGCCGCGCACGTTCTGCACGAGGATCTTGAACAGGTGCACGTCCTTGGCGACCTCGTCCACGCTCGACGGGGTCTGGTCCATGCTGCCGTCGACCAGCGTGGTGACCTGGCCGTCGGGCACCACGGCCAGGCGCCGCAGCGTCTGGTTGTCGTTGACGATGTAGTAGTCGTTGTCGGCCGTGTCGCCGTGGGCGGTCGCGGCGTCGATCGCGGCCTGGCCCGTGAGGAGCTCGGCCTTGTCGAACAGCAGGACCTGCACGTCCTGGCCCTCGACCTTCCCGTCCTCCACACCGCCGAAGTAGCCGTAGTGGGTGCCGCTGGGCAGCGTGTCGAGGGCGCCCGTCTCGGTGCCCTCCTTGCCGGGATCGCCGGTGTTGTCCTGCGTGGTCGTCGTCGCCCCGGCGCTGGTGCCGGTGGTCGTCGTGGTCTCGTCACCCGTGGTGCCGGAGGCCGTGGTGGTGGTCTCGGCGTTGCCAGCCGTGGTGGTGGTGGCGTCGGCCTGGCCACCGCCCCCGCTCGAGCCGCAGCCTGCCAGTGCGGCCGCCGCGAGCACGGTCGCTGCCGCCAAGGCCACCGCCGCCCGGTTCTGTCGTGATCGGCTCGTGGCCGTGGTCGTGGTCGTGGTCGTGGTCGTGCTCGTGCTCGTGCTCATGGTCCCGCTCCTGGTCGCATCGTGCATGTGAATCGGACACGATAGAGGGCCCTTGGCCCGCCACCTCCGTCGCTGGGCGGATACGCCCCGATCAGGCCCGTTCTCGTAGGATCTTCGCCTTGTGAGCGCCCCTACAGCCCCAGCAACCTTCGACGTCCTCGGCATCGGCAATGCCCTCGTCGACGTCTTGAGCACCGAGGACGACGACTTCATCGCCGGGCTCGGACTGGAGCGGGGCTCCATGACGCTGATCGACACCGATCGCGCCGAGGAGCTCTATGCCGCGATGGGCGAGAAGACGGAGATGTCCGGTGGTTCGGCGGCCAACACGCTGTCGGGCGTCGCCTCCTTCGGTGGGAGCGCGGCCTACATCGGTCGGGTGCGCGACGACGCCCTGGGCACCGCGTTCGCCCACGACCTCAACTCGCTCGGCGTGCACTTCTCCGCCAAGCCCGCCACAGAGGGCGACCCGACCGGTCGCTGCATGATCATGGTGTCGCCCGACGGCGAGCGGACCATGAGCACCTACCTCGGCGCCTCGGCCTCGCTCGGCCCCGCCGACCTCGACCTGGACCTCATCGCGTCGGCCAAGGTCACGTTCCTCGAGGGCTACCTGTTCGACAAGCCCGACGCCAAGGACGCCTTCCGGCTCGCTGCGGCCACGGCCCACGCCGCCGGGCGCAAGGTGGCGCTCAGCCTCTCGGACAGCTTCTGCGTCGACCGCCACCGCGACGACTTCGTGGCTTTGGTCGCCGAGGGCGTCGACATCCTCTTCGCCAACGAGGAGGAGATCACCAAGCTCTACGGCGTCGGCAACTTCGAGGACGGCGTCGAAGCCGTCCGGGGTGCGTGCGAGATCGCGGCCGTCACCAAGGGCAAGGACGGGTCGGTCATCGCCACGGCCGACGGGCTCGTCCACGTCGAGGCCCACCAGATCGCCAAGCGCGTCGACACCACCGGCGCCGGAGACCTCTACGCCGCCGGCTTCCTCTACGGCTGGTCGCACGGCAAGCCCCTCGACGAGTGCGGCCGCCTCGGTTCGATCGCCGCCGCCGCCGTCCTGGGCCACATGGGCCCGCGCCCCGGCATGTCCCTCGCCCAGATGGTCGCCGACCTCTAGCCCGATCGTTCGCGCCGCTCTAGCCCGATCGTTCACGCCGCCCGCTCACGAGGCGCATGGTGGTCGACGAGCGTGCCAGCGCGGGTCGGGCAGACTGGTCGCCCTGTTCGTCCGCCGATCCTGGAGCTCGTCGACGTGACCACCCCCGATCCCGTCCAGGCACCGTTCGAGGCGGCGGAGGCGTCGGCCGCGGTGCTGGCCGGGGCCACGGGGGTCGACCACCACGATGTCGCCGTCGTGCTCGGATCGGGTTGGAAGCCAGCGGCCGACCGGATGGGCGAGGTGGTGGCCGAGCTCGCGATGACCGACCTCGGAGGGTTCCCTGAGGCGTCGGTGGCCGGTCACGGCAGCACGGTGCGGTCGATCTGCAACGGCGACACGAACCTGCTCGTCTTCCTCGGGCGGGTGCACCGCTACGAGGGCCATCACCCCAACGTCGTGGGCCACGCCGTGCGGACCGCGGTGCGCGCCGGGTGCCGCACCGTCGTGCTCACCAACGCGGCTGGTGGCCTGCGGCCCGGCATGTCGGTCGGCCAGCCGATCCTCATCGCCGATCACGTGAACCTCACCGGGTGCACGCCGCTGCTCGGTCCGAACGACGACCGCCTCGGTCCCCGGTTCCCGGACATGTCCGACGCGTACTCCGCCCGGCTTCGGGGGTTGGCCCGAGCCGCCGACCCCACCCTGGAGGAGGCCGTGTACGCCGGCTTCCTCGGCCCCACGTACGAGACGCCGGCGGAGGTGAGGATGGCGGCAGCGCTCGGCGGGGAGCTCGTCGGGATGTCGACCGTCCTGGAGACCATCGCGGCGGTCCACGCCGGCGCCGAGGTGCTCGGCATCTCCCTCGTCACCAACCTGGCCGCCGGCCTCGGCGAGGTGGCCCTCGCCCACGATGACGTGCTGGCGGTGGCCGCCGCCTCCGCTGAGCACATGGGTGACCTGCTGGCCCAGATCGTCGGGCAGCTCTGACCATGGACCCGAGATGAGTGCGGCGCCCACATGGCCCGAGCCGCTGCGCTCGCGGGTCGTCGACTGGATCGCCGACGACCCGGACCCGATCACCCGCCACGAGCTCTCGGACCTGCTCGATGCGGCCGACGGCGGCGACGCCGGCGCGGTCGACGACCTGGCCGACCGGTTCGCCATGGCGCTGGAGTTCGGGACGGCGGGGCTGCGGGGGGCGCTCGGCGGCGGGCCCAACCGCATGAACCTCGCCGTCGTGATCCGCACGGCGGCGGCGCTCGTCACCTGGCTCCGTGCCGAGGGCGGATCGATCGGCCCGGACGACGAGCCCCCGGTCGACCCCTCGGACGTGGCCCGGCGCGGCGTGGCGATCTGCTTCGATGCGCGGCACCGATCGGCCGACTTCGCCGAGGCCTCTGCGGCCGTGTTGGCGGCAGCCGGCATCCGGGCGCTCGTCTTGCCCGGCCCACTCCCCACGCCGGTGCTCGCGTTCGCCGTCCGCCATCTCGGTTGTGCCGCGGGTGTGATGGTGACCGCGAGCCACAACCCGCGGCAGGACAACGGGTACAAGGTCTACGACGGCTCCGGCCGCCAGATCGTCCCGCCCTCGGATGCACAGATCGCCGCGGCTGCGCACGCGGTCGTGCGGGTCACCGCGGTGCCACGCGGCGGACCCGACGACCCCGACATCGTCCGACTCGGCGACGAGGTGGTGGCCGCCTACGTCGAGCAGGCCGCCGCCATCGGCGCGGCACCCGAACACCGCTCGGTGCGGGTCGCGTACACCGCCATGCACGGCGTCGGCGCGGCGACCTTCCGCCGGGTCTTCGCGGCGGCCGGTTTCGAGCCCGCCCACGAGGTCGCCGAGCAGGTGGAGCCCGACCCCGACTTCCCGACCGTGCCCTTCCCGAACCCCGAGGAGCCCGGTGCCATCGACCTCGGACTGGCGTTGGCTCGCCAGGTCGACGTCCAGGTCCTGCTGGCCAACGACCCCGACGCGGATCGCCTCGGGGTCGCCGTCCCCGATCATTCGACCGACGGCGGGTGGCGCGCCCTGCGAGGGGACGAGATCGGCGTGATCCTCGCGGACCATCTGCTGCGCCACGACGCCATCGGGCCCGACGACGTCCTGGTCACCACCATCGTCTCCTCCTCGCTGCTCGGCAAGATGGCCGCGGCGGCGGACCGGCCCTACGTCGAGACCCTGACCGGCTTCAAGTGGGTCGGCCGTGCCCCCGGCCCAGGCCAGCGCCTCGGGTTGGGCTACGAGGAGGCGCTGGGCTTCTGCGTCGGTGGACTGGTGGCCGACAAGGACGGACTCACCGCGGGGGTCGTGTTCGCCGAAGCGGTGGCGACGCTGGCCGACGAGGGCCGTACCGTCCTCGACGTGCTCGATGGTCTGGCCGTCGTCCACGGCGTGCACCTCACCGCGCAGTGGTCCCACCGCGTCGACGGCGCGGACGGCATGGCGGACCTGGCCGCCATCACCGCCCGCCTCCGGGCCGATCCGCCGATCGAGCTGGCCGGCCTGCCCGTCACCAAGGTGATCGACCTGGCCGAGGGTGACGTCACCCGCAACCTTCCCCCGACCGATGCCGTGGCGCTGCATGCCGAAGCGCAGGGGTCGACGGTCCGCCTGATCGTCCGCCCCAGCGGCACCGAACCGAAGCTCAAGGCCTACGTGGAGGTCGTCGAGCCGGTCGCCGGTCGCGCGGACCTGGCGACGAGTCGGACCAGGGCCGCCTCGCTCGCCGATGGCCTGCTCGCTCAGCTCCAGGGAACGATCTTCGGATCCAGCTGACCCGATGCGTTCGGCGCGGTTCGCCGACGGTGTGGTCCACCTCCACCACCGGACGAAGGCGTGATCGCGGCCAGGCGGGTCAGTCCCTCGGCCTGAGGATGCAGAACTCGTTGTCCTCCTGGTCGGCCAGGACCACCCAGGACTCGTCGCCCTGCTGGCCGATGTCGGCTCGACGGGCGCCGAGGGCCTCCATCCGGGCGACCACTGCAGCCTGGTCCTCGTCGGCACTCGGGGCCACGTCGAGGTGGACGCGGTTCTTGGCGGTCTCCGACGACATGGTGGGCCGGGTGAGGATGTCGAGGAACGGGCCCTTGCCGTCGGGGCGCTGGAACATGACCCAGTCGGCGTCGTCCTTCACGAGGTTCCAGCCGGTGGCCTCGCGGTAGAGGTCGCGGAGGGCGTGGGCGTCGTGGGCGGCGATGACGATGGACGCGATCGTCCCGGGCTCGGCGTACTCCGGACGAGGGTCGAGGACACAGAACGGGTTGCCCTCCGGGTCGGCGAGGACGGTGAACGGCGCATCGTCGGGTTGGCCGACGTCGCAGTCGGTGGCACCCAGCATCCGCAGCCGTGACGCCCACTCCTCCTGGTGCTCGACCGACTCGGTGCCGAGGTCGAGGTGCACGCGGGTCCGTCCGTCGGCCGGCGAGTCGTCCTGTACGAACGACAGCTGCGGGTACGCGGCGAGCGGACCGTCGTCGGCGCCGACGGGAGGGTGGAGGCTCACCTCCTCGGCGTCCTCCACCACGACCTTCCAGCCGAGGGCGTCGGACCAGAACTCGGCCAGCGCCAACGGGTCCGTCGCGTCGAAGGTCACAGTCTCGAGTCGCATCACCATGGCCGGCTGCCTACCCCGGGTCCGTACGATCGACCCGATGGATGCCGCCACCGCTCTCGATTCGGCCCGCATCCTGGGTGAGCGGGTGCCGCCCGGTGGCGATCCCGACGCCACCGTCGAGGCGTTCCTCGGGTGGGTGGCCGATCGTGGTCTCACCCTCTACGAGGCGCAGGAGGAGGCGCTGCTCGAGATCGCCACCGGCTCCCACGTGATCGTCAACACACCCACCGGGTCGGGCAAGAGCCTGATCGCCACCGCCGCCCACTTCATCGCCTTGTCCGACGGTCGCCGCAGCTTCTACACGGCCCCCATCAAGGCGCTCGTCTCGGAGAAGTTCTTCGAGTTGTCAGCCACGTTCGGCGCCGACCGCGTCGGCATGCTCACCGGCGATGCCTCGGTCAACCATGACGCGCCGATCATCTGCTGCACCGCGGAGATCCTCGCCAACATGGCCTTGCGAGACGGGCGGTCTGCTGCGGTCGGGCAGGTCGTCATGGACGAGTTCCACTACTTCGCCGACCCCGACCGGGGCTGGGCCTGGCAGGTTCCGTTGCTGGAGCTCGTCGACGCCCAGCACATCCTCCTGTCGGCCACCCTGGGCGACGTCACCCGCTTCGAGGAGGACCTCGTGCGCCGCACGGGCCGCGACGTCGCCGTCATCCGCAACGCCACTCGTCCGGTGCCGCTCATCCACGACTTCCGCATGGTCCCGCTCACCGAGACCCTCGAAGAGCTGCTGTCGACGAACCAGGCACCCGTCTACATCGTGCACTTCACCCAGGCCGGCGCGGCCGAGCGGGCGCAAGCCCTCATGAGCCTGAAGCTGTGCACCCGCGAGGAGAAGGACGCCATCGCCGCGTTCCTCGGGGACTTCCGCTTCGCCGCCGGCTTCGGCAAGACCCTCTCTCGCTTCGTGCGCAACGGCATCGGCGTCCACCACGCCGGCATGCTCCCGAAGTACCGGCGGCTCGTGGAGCGGCTGGCCCAGGCCGGCCTGCTGAAGGTGATCTGCGGCACCGACACGCTCGGCGTGGGCATCAACGTCCCCATCCGCACGGTCCTGTTCACCGGCCTGTCGAAGTACGACGGCTCGTCGGTCCGCCTCCTCTCCGCACGCGAGTTCCACCAGATCGGTGGACGGGCGGGGCGGGCCGGGTTCGACACGATGGGCCGCGTGGTCGTGATGGCGCCCGAGCACGTGATCGAGAACGCCAAGAAGGTGGCCAAGGCGGGCGACGATCCCCGCAAGCTGCGTCAGGTCGTGAAGAAGAAGCCGCCGCCCGGCACCGTCTCGTGGGGCGAGCCGACCTTCGAGCGCTTGGTTGCCGCGCCGCCGGAGCCGCTGACCTCCAGTTTCGAGGTCAGCCACTCGATGCTGCTCAACGTCTTGGACCGCCCCGGCGACGGCCGCGCCGCGCTCCACAAGCTCCTCACCGACAACTTCGAGTCCGACACCGACCGCGAGCGCCACCTCGAACGGGCCGAGGCCATCGAGCAGGCGTTGCTCGATGCCGGGGTGGTCGAGGAGCTGACCGAGCCCGACGATCGGGGTCGCACCGTCCGCGTCACGATCGACCTCCAGGCCGACTTCGCCCTCAACCAGCCGCTCGCCCCGTTCGCGCTCGCCGCCCTGGATCTGCTCGACGTCGAGAGCCCCACCCACACGCTCGACGTGGTGTCGGTCATCGAGAGCGTGCTGGAGGACCCCCGCCCGGTCATCGCCGCGCAGATCAACAAGGCCAAGGGCGAGGCGGTCGCGCAGATGAAGGCCGACGGCATGGACTACGACCAGCGCATGGCCGAGCTCGAGTCGGCCACCCACCCCAAGCCCCTCGCCGAGATCCTCGAGCCCATGTTCGAGGTGTACGGCCAGAGCCACCCGTGGGTGCACGACCATCCGCTGCGTCCCAAGTCCGTCGTTCGGGACCTGTGGGAGCGGGCCATGGACTTCGGCGACTACGTGCGCCACTACGAACTGGCCCGCGTCGAGGGCACGGTGCTGCGGTACCTGACCGACGCCTACCGCACCCTCGTGAAGACGGTCCCCGAGGAATCGAAGACCGACGAGCTGCTCGACCTCACCGAGTGGCTGGGCGAGATCGTCCGCCAGACCGACTCCAGCCTCCTGGCCGAGTGGGAGCAGCTCCGCAACCCGGCCGACGTCGCCGCGGCCGCCGCCGACAACGCGGCAGGCATCGAACCCCCACCGCCCCCGGTCACCGCCAACCGCCGCGCCTTCACGGTCCTGGTTCGCAACGCGTTGTTCCAGCGAGTCGAGCTGGCCGCGGCCGGCCAGTGGGGCGCCCTCGCCGATCTCGACGGCGACGACGGCTGGACCCTCGAGCGCTGGTACGAGTCGATCCAGCCCTTCGTGGCCGAGCACGGCCCCGGAGCGATCGGCATCGG